>CADEGN010000293.1 GCA_902826865.1 uncultured Myxococcales bacterium | reverse complement strand
GCTCCGGCGCATTTCATCCGCGAACTGGTCCGGGAGTCTCTCGACCTCAGCGAGAGATCTACGCGGAGTACACGGAGGAACGAGGCTACGTCGTCGACCGTCGGCCCCCAGGCCCCGCCGAACGCCCCGTAGATCGAGTTGTCGTCGTAGCTCGTCCACGTGCCGTCGATCAGCACGGCGAGCGCTGAGGGCGAGACGCCGACCACGGTCCCGTCCCCGAGCACCGACAGGCCTTCGATGTCGCCGAGATCCACGCGCGAGTAGCCCGTCTCGGCCGTGGGCGCGCCGGCGGGGTCGGCGATGACGTGGGCCAGGTGGCCCCGCTCATCCCCGAAGGGCACCAGGCGTCCGTCGTCGAGGGCGACGAGGTCGCGGTCCGCCGCGAACTCTGCCACCGTGAACCGTTTCGGGGGCTGCGAAGACAGTGCGTTAGCCATCCGCTCAACCCCGTCAGCCGGGCGGGCTGCAGACGACTCGGAACCGTTGGCCGCAGACCCTCATCCACTTCTCCAACGCCAATGCGGCCGCCACCCGGCCCCACGCGCCACTTGCCTGCCATGCTCAAAATTTGTCGAGTCGCGCTAGTCGCCTGCGCCGCGGGCTGCACTCCCTCCAACCGAGCCTCGGACCCGGACACGGGCATAGGCTCGCTCTCCGCGACGGCGGACGGATCGAGCCGCGCATCGCAGGACAGTTTCACCTCGTCCGATCCGATGTCGACGACGGGTGACGCGTCGAACGACACGGCGGGACTGCGCTTCGACGTCGCCCCCCTTCCCAACGGCGCGAATCCCCCGCCAGCGTCCGACATCTCCGTGGTGATCACAGCCGACAACGCATACGCGTTCGGCTATGGCAACGAGTCGATGATGGCGACGTATTTCGGGGGCGTCGCCGCCGTGTACTCGGAGCAGATCTTCAACTGTGGGGAGGGCCCTGAGTCGTATCTCGTCCCGGCCGAAGACACGGCGGAGTACTTCTACGTCGTCTCGTATGCCGACACGGCGTGGACCCAAGGCGTGTTGGGTCAGTTCCGCCGGGTAAGCCCCACGCCTGACGGCACACCGGGCGCGGTGGTCTACACCGGCGATCCCGCTTGGGAGGCATGCGCCACTGGAATCGACTTCGATCCTACCGGTGCGCCACCCACCATCGAACTCATCAACCAACAGATCGCGCTGTGCAATGCGGGCAACACCGACCCGAACACCACGAGCGTTGGATGGGTCGACGAGATCGGCACCGCCCAGGGTGCCATGGTCGTTGGCGAGGCCAACGACACACCGATTGGCGGGGAGCCAGCGCCGGGCAATGAAGTTCCCGATCGTCTGCGCGAGCGAAGTCGATGCCCAGGCGCGGTGGATGTGGTTCAACTGGAACCCCGGGGCCCTCCACTGGCCGGCGCAGTCACCCTTCATGTACCCCGGCGGCGACGGCAACCCGATGCACGACTTCATGATCTTCCGCCTCGCGAGCGACGTGTTGCCACCACCCCAGGGCTAGTTCCGGCCGCTGTGCTTGATCATCGACCTGTTCAGCCGCTTCAACCCGCGCTCTCCCTAAAGCTGCGAACGAGCCATGGGCGAGCCCACGGGGGGATGCCGCCGGTAGGGTGGTTGGGGAACCCGGTGAGCACGCACGCGTCGTGGCCGCGCTCGCGACGATCCCCCCAATGCCGGGGAGGAGTCTAAGTGTGCGGACGGCGATCTCCAGGATCCAGGTCCCACGCTCGCGCGACGACTCAACCGCGCCGAGTACATCAACAGCGTTCGCGCGGGGCTCGGGGTCGATGTCTCAGACCTCGAGGGTCAGCTTGCGACCGACTACGGGTCCGATGGATTCACCAACGCCGCGAGTGCGCTCATCGTCAATACCGACGGCATCGCGGCCTTCGTTTCGGTCGCGCAAGAGGTCGTTGCGCGCGTGCCAGCCCCGCCGCTTTGGTCGCGCAGCACACCCGCGTGCACCGACTTGGCGGATACACCCAGGTCTCGCAGATCCTCACCTGAGACTCCGGATTCCCTCGTTCGCCGAATAGCCGCATGATCACGAGCAACAGGTTGGTGTGCGACCGGTTGGCGTGATCCTCGTGCCGCAGACCACGCTACGAACACTCCGTCACCACGGACACGCGCTGCCAACCCCTTCGCGCCGCAGCTCGACACAGGTTTTACGTCGGTTCCGTCGACAAGACGCTCGCGCATCCCTGCTCTGGGGTTGACTACGCCGACCGCGCCCGGCAGCTTGACCTGCGATGTTGCGCGCAGTGTTCCTGTCACTCGCAGTTTGGTCGGTGCCCTCCATGCTGGCGGCCGCGCCCGCGTTGCAGCACGACACCGACCCGGTCGGTATCGTCGGCGGCGCGTCGGTGTCTACCTGCGGCTGGCCGACGACGGTGTACACGGGAGGTTGCACCGCGACCTTGGTGCACAAAAAAGCGATCTCGACCGCGCAGCACTGCGGCATCCCGAGTTCGATTCAGTTCGGGGAGAGTGCGGGCGACGGGCCGAGCGTCGATGTCCTGGACTGCGTGGGAGATGGCAGTGAAGACGCGATGCTGTGCGAACTGGCCGAGGAAGTGACCCAGTTGCCGGTGACTCCGGTGCTGTTTGGCTGCGAGGCCGAGGCGCATCTGGTACCGGGGACGCCGGTCGTCATCGCCGGTTTCGGCCAGACGTCCTATGGCAACGGCGGCGGCACCAAGTTGTGGGCGGAGCAGACCATCGAAGCGGTCGAGCCCGGTCGCGTGATCATCGGCCAGGCAGGGGACGGCACCTCGCCGTGCCCCGGCGACTCCGGCGGCCCGGTCTTTGTCCAGGTCGACGATGGCAGCTGGCGGGTGTTCGGCACCGTGTTGGGCGGGACGACCGGCACGCCGTGCAACTCCGCGGCGGACTTCCAGCGCATCGACCAGGTGGTGGGTAACTTCGAAGACCAAACCGGGCTGGACATCACGCCGTGCTTCGACGGCCAAACCGGCGCATGGGATCCCGGTCCCGAATGCGGCAACTTCTTCGCGGGCTCGCAAGCGGGGGTTGGCACGTGGTCGGATTGGTGCAGCGGCACGCCGGCCAGTGGCTACAGCGACGCGTGCGGACCTGCGTTTGGCGACGGCGGCGGCGATGACAGTGGCGGGAGCGATGGCACGGGCGAGGAGGGCGGCAGCGACGGCGGCGGAGCCAGTGCCACCGACGACGGGGCGACGCTCGACGGCGGCGGCTCGGGGGTGGATAGCGCCGAGGGGACCGGGCCCGCCGAAGACGACGGCGCGCCGGCCGAGGGCACTGGCGCTCCCGCGAGTGGCACCTTCGGCAGCCCGGGTGCCGACGACGCCGATGCCGGATGCGGCTGTAACGGGGATCCTCGCCGAGGCCGACCGACGCTCCTGTGGCTGCTGCTCGGCCTGGTGGGAGTGCGGCGCCGGTGAGCCCGCTCGGGCTCACCGCGTGGCTCGCGTTCGGTGGCGGTTTCTTCGACGACTTCGCAACCTTCGAGGAGATCGAGGCCTACACCCACACGCTGGCCGAAATGCACGATGACGCCGTGCTCTTGGACCTGGGCGACTCCGTCGAGGGGCGCTCCCTCACTGGGTTGTCGCTGTCGCACGCCGATAGCCCCCCGACCCTTCTGGTGCTCGGCACCCAACACGCCCGCGAGTGGATCTCACCGATGGTCACGATGTGCATCGCCGACCACCTGGTGCGCGACGACGGCGTCGACTCCGTCGTGACCGATCTGTTGGATCGCGTGGAGGTCATCGTGGTGCCCGTCGTCAATCCGGATGGCTACGTGTACTCATGGGAGGTCGAACGGCTGTGGCGCAAGAATCGGCGCCCTGGCGGGGGCGTGGACCTCAACCGCAACTGGGACCATATGTGGGGCGTCGGGGCGCAAGGGGCGGGACCGAGCGCGGAGAACTACCCGGGCCCGGCGGCGTTGTCCGAGCCCGAAACGCAGGCGATCGTGGCGCTTGCCGAGTCGCGAGAGGTGGTGGCGTTCCTCGACTACCACTCTGCCGCCAGCCTCGTGCTGATCCCGTTTGCCTATACGCCCGATCCTTCGCCCAACGAGGCTACGCAAGTCGCGTGGGGCGAAGCGATGGCCGAGACCATCTCGGCGGTGCACGGCGTCACGCATGGGCTGACCAAGCCCGGGGTCGGCAACCCGTCGGGCGGCCTGGCCCAAGACTTCTTCGCGGGCGAGTTGGACGCCATCGCGTTCACCATCGAGTTGCGCGCCGGCCCCGGTCAAAGCGTCTTCGAGCTGCCCGCCGCCGAGATCATCGATGCCTGCGAGGAGAACTGGGCCGGCTTCCTGGATCTGGCCACGCGTGTGTCGGCCCGCTTCGGCGTCGACCCGCCGGCGGGGACCGACGATGGGGGGCAAGACGAAACCGGCGACGCCGACGCGTCCGGGTCCACCGCCCACGATCTCGATGGGCCCGGCGACGGTGCCGTGACCGAGGTGCCCGGCGAAGCCGAGAGCAGCGCGGCAGCGACCTCGGGGGGCACCGCGGGCAGCGACGGCCCAGCCGATGCCGCGGATTCAGACCCGGCGACCGGCTGTGCCTGCCGCGCGGCGCCGGGCCGCGAAGGCTCCGCGCCGGGGTTTGGATTGGCGCTGTTGGGCGTGGCCTTGCGACGACGCCGACGACGTCGCTAGCGTGGGTAACTGTGCAAGCTGCGGCCGAGCGCGCCGACCTAAGGGGTTGGTCACCCGCTTGCGTATTTGGCCCGTGGTGGAACGCGGGCTAGCACGAAGGACGCGTGGTCTCGTGACCGAGGGACTCGCGCTCCAGACCGTGGTCCCCACGTCGTTTCTCGACGACGAGGGCAACACGGATAGGCGCGCGACGCCGAGCGACGACGCAGGCGACCGCTCGGCGTCCCGCGCCTCTACCCGATCGAGAGGACCTCGATCGGCGACGAGGTGCTAGGGGCAGCTACCGTTGCCCGCCGCGCCGACGGCAGGCAGGGCAGTTCCATTGGGCAGCGGGAGCGAGGGGTGATCAAACGGTGCCCGCTCCTTGAGCGTGCGGCAGTCGGTCAACGCATTGGCCATGAAGTCGACGAGCGCGTCGCGGTCACCACCGTCTACGTTCGTCGCCTCCATCTCCGAGGCGAGTTCGGGGTTGTCGAAGAAGCCGCCGTCCTTGTAGAACTCGACGACATCGGTCAGCGTCGCGATCCCACCGGTATGCATGTACGGGGCCGTCAAGGCGATGTTTCGTAGCGCAGGTGTCTTGAACGCGCCACGGTCGAACGCCGAACCGCTCACCGACCACGAGACTCCCGCCGGCCCAAGCCCTGCGCGCCCGAGATCCTCGCTCGTCGGCCGTACACCGATATTGTGGAATCCTTGATCACCGCCATCGGCGTTGATCAAGCCGTTCGCCTCGGCGAAAGACACCGTCGCATTCGAGAGCTCGGAGCCCGCGTGGCAGCTGAAGCAGCCCGAGTCCTTGAATGCCTCCCATCCCGCCTGTTGTTGCGCGGTCATGGCCGAGTTGTCGCCGGCAAGGAAGCGATCGAAGGGCGTATCGTCGGGAATCAACGTCGCTTCGTAGGCTTGGATCGCTTGCCCCCAGATGCGCGAGAAGTTGGCTTCGGCGCCGGCGGCGAGCGCCGGCCCGAACGCGTCCTCGATTAGGTCTGGATACGTACACGGCGCTGAACCACATCTAAGTCCGAGCGACGGGGCGGCTGAGAGTGCACCCAGGACGCTGTCGCTCGCTGCGACCGTCTGCTGGCCCAACGGTGTCCGCGCCAGCATCTTCGATGCGAGGCTGTTGGGACCGTTGAACGGCCGCCCGCCGCATGCCATTTCGACGGGGTTGTTGGGGGGACCCGATGCTTGCGAGGCCAGGCTCCCGTTCGCGATGTCGACCAGGCCGGGGCCTCCCGCGTTGCCCGTGGCACCGAACGGATTGAGTCCATTGAAGCGATGGCTGGCTCGCCCATCCCAGAAATTGTCGCGATAGAACACCGCCGCCACAACGCTCGGTGCGTTGCGTCCCGTCACCCGGCGAAACACGCCAAATGGCGGGGTTTGATCAGGCGTGCACACGTCGACAGCGACGGCTGGATTGGGGCTGATCGCCGAAAATAGCGCGCCGACGACGCCCTGCGAGCCAACGATGTCGTCCTTGTTCTCGCTGAACGACAGTCCATTCCACAACTTGTTCGGGCCGGTCACGATGTTGAACAACCCGTTCGCTCCGGGGTTCACCGTGTTTTTTCGCCTTGAGTCGGCGCCCGCGGCGAAGTGGCAGGACGCGCAAGCGGTCTGGCCATCGCTGCCGGTTTGGATGTCCCAAAACAACGCCTTGCCCAGGCGCACGGCCGCGTCGTGGTCGACGATGTCGCCGCCTTGCGGGCTTGGAATCGGAACACTGGCCAACGGTAGAGGATCGGGGATGACTTCCCCTTCGCGGTTGGTGAGCTCTGTGGTTCCCTGCTCGCAGCCAGCGAACCCGCCAGCCCCAGTGAACGCTACGAGGAATAGAAACTGTATCTTGGACATGAACCTCCTTATACGCACGTGGATGGGTCGGCATGACGCCGGGCGGTTAGGAACGCCGGTATCCCTGGGCGGCTGACTGGTTACGCCAAATCGCGCATTCGAGAGGAGTGATCCGCTTGCGGCCGAATGGCCAGTGATCCGCACACCTGACGTACCGCGCGTCGCAGGGCGCGACCAATACTGGCCATCCGATCGTCGACCCCCGCACGCCGTCGACTTCCACGACCCGCCCGACCACGTTCGCGCCGGTCGCACGTACGAACCCCCACCGCTCCAAAGGCGCTCGCACCGATCCAAGCTCACACACACCCCGCACAGCGGCCGAGTCCTCCGACGGCGCCGCACCATGTCCGAACAAGCGGCCGCACGGGAACTTATCGACATCGCGCGCGCGAGAATTCCCGAGCTTCGAGCCTGGCATCCGGCCTGGTACGAGATCGAGTGGGTTGCGACGCTCCTCGACTCACTGGGCATCACCCCGCTCATGGATGTCCAGCGGTTCTTCGACTCGCTCATGGGGCGCCTAACCATGGCCGCCGGGCTCGACACGTTGTCCCAGACCTCCGTCGCCCACGCGATGCACCTCGCCCGCGCGGCCGAGAACATCCGCTCCGCCAGCGGGGCTGCCGATCACGACTTCCGCGGAAATCGAAAATGGACGTTCCACCTCCGCAACGGCGTGCTGCTCGCAGAAGTCGCCTCGACCGGGGGCGCGATCCTGCGCAACCTTTTTGGGAAGTGCCTGGTCCGGCAAGGGCGTGCTCAACCACACGCCCGGCGGAGCGCCCCTGCTCGGAACGCGGGAGGTCTCTCTCCCTGCGACGAGGAAGGGCGTCAACGCGGATCGACGAAGCACCGGTTGCTTGCGATCCGGAACATATCGTCGACCTTGTCGCCGAGTTTCACTACGACTTCGCGAACATGATGCCCTACCAGCGAGGCTCGGCGGGCGCAGCCGACGCCATCACGAAGGCGCTCTTCGAGATCAAAGGGATCAGCGTTGGCGCGTGGAAAGAGGGCGTCGCGGTCGACAGACTCGCCATGGTCACGTCGCTCAAAGACCTCATCAAGAAATACCGCTCGCTGTTTGATTAGGATCCTGTGGTGAAGCCCCGCGGCGCGAAGCAACCGAGGAGAGCTCATCCCTCCGGGGTGAACGGGGCGCAGGTCGACACCGCGGCGCCCACGACCACGGCGTTGATGTCCGCCAGATCCTCGACGTCGCCGGTGACCGGATCCCAGGTGCGGACGCTCGAACCGCCCGCGCCGTTGAAATAGAACAGCCACATACGCCCGCCCCATTGCGCGAACGCCCAGGGTGAACCCACCGCGAACAAGAGCTGCTCGGCGCTGGTGACCTCGGCCGCCGGCGCGTCGAACTCCGCGAGGACCGCGGTGTCGCCGGGGAAGAATCCAAACAACTTCCCTTCCCCGGTTCCCGTCAGATCTGCAAACTGATAGTAGCCATTCGGAACGATCTCTACGGCGCCCAGGATCTCGAGGTCCATCGTGGCGAGATCGATGCGACCGAGGGACATCGGGTTGTTGAAGTCGAGGGGAACACCCTCGTTGAGACCGATGTACAGGCTCTCGGCTTCGCTGCCTGGCGCGTCCGCGACGAACGCGAGCCCGACAGTGTAGAGATCGCCTTCGCTGAAGTCGGTTTTAGCGCACTCGAGCGTGTCCGGGTTTACCGTGAAGATCTCGCGCGCGTCGACGAGGCCGACCATCATCACCCACAACATGCCATCGCGGTCGATGGTCATCGCCATCGGCTGCGCACTCCAATCACAATCCGGCTTGCCGATGGTCTCAAGCTCGTGCGTCGCGGGCCGGAATCGATGCAGCGTCCCATCATCGCCCAACAAGAAGATCGAGTCGCCCACGGTCGTCTGGCACTCCGGCGCCGGCTCATCGGTCCCGACATCGAGGACGATGGGCGAGCCCCCAGTCGTCGAGGTCATCAGGGCCTCCGTCGGGTCGTCGGAGCCTCCGTCCACGGCACTGGTGCCTTCAGCGCCAGAGGCCTGGGCCGTGCCCGAACCGCCAGAGCCCGCCTCGGTCGCTGAGCCGGCGCTGCCCGATAGGTTGAGTTCGGGGTTGGCATTGCAGGCGAGGAGGAGGGCTGCCACGAAACCTGTGCTGCGGGTCAGGTGCATCGGGCGATCCATGTACGAGCGACCGTTTCGCTTCACGAGGCGGAAAATCCGAGTGATTTCGCGCGCCGCCTCGGACCCGCGGACAACAACCGGCCGCTGCGGTGGCAAGCTCCGCGTCGTCGGGGCCATCACCGACGCCGGCGAGATCGCGCGGCTGCGCCTGTCGGGCTGCCGACGACCTCGATGGCGACGGCGGCATCGAGGTCGTCGGCCTCCGCGAAACGACCGCGTCCGCGGAGGGCCAAGCGTTAACACGGTGAGGCCTACCTCGAGGTGTATTCGGAGCTCGGGAAGGATGGCTTCGCCGACAGGCCAGCGTGGTCGAGCCGGTCGCGGCAATCGCCGAACCTGAAACGGCCGTGATCCCGAAAGTTGCTCCCCCGCGCGGCACCATTAGGACGCCGGCCAACAAGACGGCCGGTACGAGAGCGACGGCTAGGAGCGTGACCCCGTAAGGGGTCACGCTCCTCCGTGCCCGTGCCCGTGCCCGTGCCCGTGCCCGAGC
>CADEGN010000292.1 GCA_902826865.1 uncultured Myxococcales bacterium | reverse complement strand
CTTTCCAACGCATGGGTCCGTCGTTTCCTCCGGCGGCCCGCGATCGGCCTCCACGAACGATTATCCCAAGAAATACCGTACAGTCAAGAACGCCAGATTTTAGGCTTTTTTGGCGCCGAAGCCGACCGTCATCGGTCGCCCTGAACCGAAAATTTACAGACTTTTACAGTAAAATTTACTCCACCCTTTGGACCGGCGGTTGTTCCGCCGGGGCCACGACCGCGTCGAGCTCAGCGAGCCAGCGAGCCTTTGTGGCATGCGACACGAACGCGTACTCGAGCGATCGCCGGGCCAAGCCGCGCAGGGCTTCGCAGTCGAGCTCGAAGGCAGCTGCGCAGCGCAGATACTCATCGTCGATCTCCACGTCGAAGAGCGCGGGGTCGTCGGTCGCGAGGGTGACTGCGAGCCCCGCGGCGTGCAGATGCGGGAGCGGATGGGCGGCGAGGGACGGGACAACCCCGAGGGCGACGTTGCTGCTCGGGCACACCTCGAGCGCGACGCCACGCTCACGCACGAGCTCGACGACCGCGGGATCCTCGAGGCATCGCACGCCATGACCGATCCGATCGGCGGCAAGCAGCTCGATGGCCGCCCGAACGCTCGCCGCCCCGAGCAACTCGCCCGCATGCGGCACGCTGCGTAGGCCCTCCGCCCGTCCCGCCGCGAACACCTCCACCATCGGAGTGAGGGGATGGTCCCCGCCTTCGGGCCCCGACAATCCGAGCGCGACCACGGCGGAAGGATCGTGGCGTCGAACCGCCTGGGCGAACGCGAGGGTCGGCCATGCATCGTCGAAGAGGTGACGCACGATGTCGAGGACGTAGGCGATCGACACGCCGCGCGCGGCGGCCGACTCGCGACCCGCGAGCAGCCCCTCCACGAGCGCGGCCTCGGCCACACCGCGGCGCAGGTGCGTGCACGCCGTGAAGGTGACCTCGGCGTGGCGGACGCCTCGCGCGGCGAGGCGTGCTGCGAGCTCATCGACTGCGTCGGTAACCGCGGGGGCATCGGCGAGACAGCTCGACACCGCGAGGTAGGTGCGAATGAACCCACGGAAGTCGCGAACGCGGCGGGCCGCCCGCACACCGGCGAGACCTCCCTCGGCTCCGGGCAGCGCGACGGCGTGACGCGTTGCCAGGCGTAGGGAAAGCTCGGCCGAGATCGAGCCCTCGAGGTGAAGGTGGAGCTCGGCCTTCGGCAGGGCGCGGACGAAGGCGCGCAGCGGTTCGATCTGAGCGGGCATGGGGCCCTGACCCTACGCACCTTCCTGGTCAGTTGGGGTGGAACCCTGCAGGCCCGGGCCCGCGGCATTCGTGTCATTTGCTCGCCGCCGTTGTCTGGGTGCTTCGGAATGGCGGAGAGCCTGCCTGTGTTCGACTGCCCCGGTCGAGAGCCTCGTTTGCGTCGTTCGAGGCGCCGCCGCACCCCAACCGCGGAGAACGCTCGCTGTCCGCGGTTACTTTGTTGCAGTCGGTCCCGCGGTGCGGGATCCCCGCGGGAGCAGCACCGAACCCAGTATGCTGTCGGGATCCAGTGTCGCTCGGGCCGCACACCATGCCGAGTGTTTGGGCCCGTAATGGGTCCGCCAGAACGCCTCGCCGGGCTCAAACAACCAGCCCGACAAGTAGCGTTTGCCACCGCAGCCGAGCAAGTAGTCGTGGATCGAGCGGAGCGCCTCGGTCGCGACGGTAACGAGCGGTGCGGCAACCCCCGCGGGCAGCACCGCGAGACCCGTCGCCGGGCCCGGTTCGGCGACGACGAACAGCTCCGGACGCGGGACGTCGGCGACCGGCATCATTCGGTGCCCGTCCCCGAGCAGCAACGGCAGGCGGGGCACCACCGTCTGCAGCGCCTGCGAAGCGGTGTCGGAAGGCACCGTCGCCTCGAACCACGGGTGCACGGCCTCCCAAGTCCCCATGGCACGCATCGCCGAGAACCGCACGTCGTAGCGGGCGGCAAACTCGACAGATGCGCTGTCCTCGGTGTGCACCCGCTCGCTAAACCGCAAGCCCTCAAGCACCACACCGTCACTCGGCGGCTCCCCCTGGTACTCGACGGAGACGTGCATTCCGTAGAACCAGCGTGCGAACGCCACCCGCGGGCCGGGACCAACCCGGCGCACTCCCTGCACCGCTGCCGACGCAAACCCTTCGAGGTGAAGGCACCCCCCGCGGGTCATGACCGCACGCTCGTCCTCCAGCATCACCCCAAGGTCGTCGTAAAGGAGGTAGTAAGTGCGCGTCCACGGCAGCATAGACCGCAGCCGCACGGTCGCTTCGGTGATGAAGCCGAATGCCCCCACCCCACCAAGCACTGCGTCGTACACGGCACGATCTTTGGAGCGGTCAGCGACCACGACCGCGCCGCCGCCCGTCACCACACGGACGGACTCGACCGTCGAGACCGCGAAGCCGTAGAGGTGGCTGGTGCTCCCCAGGCCGCCCGCGGAAAGCACCCCGCCCACCGACAGATCGAGGTTGAACGGTGTGACGCAGGGCGCAAGCCCAAACGGCGCGGCTGCCTCGACGAGGGCACGCCAGGTCGCGGAGGCGCCGCAGCGGGCAACCGAACGCTCGCGGTCCACGGCCACGCCGGCGAAACGCCCCAGCTGCACGCTGGCGCCACCATGTGGCAGCGACTGCCCACTTTGGCTCAGCCCCAGGCATCGCGGGGTCAGCTGGATGCCGTGGCGGCGGGCAACATCCACGATCGCCGCCAACGCGCCCTCGCTCCCCGGGCGGAGGACCAGGTACGCCAGGCCCCGGGCGATCCCGCCGAAATCGCTGGACGCCGCAGCGCGGGCGGCGTCGTCCACCGCCACCTCCACATCCGCCAGACCGTCGAAGGCGCGTTCGCTCGGGCTCATCCGGGTTGCGCCCCAGCGAGGTGTTGGTGAAGGAGCCTAGCGAAATCCCTGAGCACGTCGAAGCAGCGGTCGACCGACGCGATCGCGCGCGCGAAAGCTTGGGCGTCTAAGCCAATGCCCCCGATCGACGCCGCAGTCTGGTCCTTGAAGATCTCGTGGTCCGCCTCGACCTGTTGGTGTTGGCGTGCGAAGTAGCGCAGCGGCCGGTCGAAGCCCGATCGCTCGAGCGCGCCGATCACCCGGTAGAAGAAAAGTGACCCCGCGGCCTCCAGCACTAGCGGCACGACCAGGCGCACCCTGTCATCGTCCGCCCGAATCACTTCGGTCACCAAGCGATAGGCAACGTCGCGCGTCGCGCGATGCTCCGGCCCAAACACCCAGCTCAGCTCACGCTCACAGCCAAGGGCAATGGCATCGTACGCGAACCACAGCTCGTGCCCCGCATCTTCCGCGCGGTGGTGCCGGGTTACCACGGCAAGCTCTGGATCGCGGGTGAGGTCGGCGGTCAGGCGAAGAACGTCTTGAAACGCGTAGACGTAGAAGTAAAGGTGCGGGACGAAACGCCGCACATCGTCGACTGAGGCCGAACGATCGAGGTGCTGGAGGAACGGCTCGCGGTCGAGCTCAGCTCGACGCGCTAAGATGAGGGCTTCGACATCGGCGATGCGTTTCATGGTGGCGTCCTCGCGGGACGGTAGGCCAGCGGCGATAGGTAGGCGGTCACCCGAGGCGGCCCCACGCCGTCCCACCGGGCGGAGGCATAGCTGACCACTCCACGAGCTTGCCAGAGCGGCACACCAGCGAGCGCTGAGAGTGCTCCGTCGAGCGCCGCGTGATCGATCCCTTGGGCCATCATGTAGGACGCAACGCGGTTGCGCGCGACCGCCTCGTTGGCGGCATAGCCGCTGAGTGGGGCGTACACCGTCGGCTTCGGCCGCGTCTCGGAATCTATCCACGAAAGACAAGAGAACACTGGCTTCCCGGTCCACGGGTCGGGGCCAAGCATGGCCCGGCAGAACGCCTCCGCGACCCCGGGAGGGTAGTCCCGAGTCTCGGCGAAGTACGCCTCAAGCTGGGAAGCTGTGAGGTCGTGGTGGCGAACGTAGACTTTGAGTCGTGCGCTTGGAGTCGCATCGAGATCGAGCGCAAAGTACTTCACCTCGTCGAGCCCACCACGCCGGATCCGCCGATCGAGCTCCCGCCGGGCGTCGTCGCGCCCGAGCCGATGCAAAGCCTGGTCGACGCGCTCTCGGGCCTGCTCCGGACCGGCGAGGCGAGGGTTCAGGTACACCTTGATTCGGGGCGGTCGGCTCCCTCGGTACTCGAGCGCATGCCAGCGAGTAAACAGGCCCTGCGGTTCTGCGGCCAGGAACAGGTCCTCGATCGAGTCGAGCCGATCAGTCACCGCCGCGCGCTGCTCGCGTATCCAGTGCGTCGCGCCGCGGCCCGCGGCCTGCATCGAACCTAGCGAGAAATCGCCCCCAGCCGCCTCCACCAGGACCCGCAGTTCACGGACCCCCTCCTCGATCGTTATCGAGAACTCAAATGGGGTGTGATCATCACACACGTCCGACGGAAACAGCGGACCGTCGTCGATGCGTCGTAGGGCGTACTCGCCTAGGGTCGCTGCGAGGTCCGAGAGGATCTCGTCGACCCGGCCGTCGAGCGCAACGACGGGGCACAGCCTCTCGAGTTGGTCGCGGGCCAGCGCCAGCAGGCTGCCAGCTGGGGCGACGGAGGCGGCGCCCCTCACGACCTTCCCCCATGCGAAACGGCTACAACGGCCGCACGCGCATGATGCACGTGATGTCGCTGTTGTCCGGGCCGGGCTTGTAGTCGACGACGTGGCCTCTGCCCTTCGTGAACGTAGCGTTGCGGCATACGCCCTCCACCGCGCCGTGCTCGAAGTGCCGGGGGTAGGGCGTGGCGCACTCGATGGTCCAGATACCCTCGGGCGAGCGCGAGGTCTTGTAGTGGCCGACATCGCCCCTGTGGTTCGCGTAGTAGATCGCGTCCATGTTGGCGAACACCGCATCGATCGAGTCGAACTGCGGGGGAAAATCTGCGTTCTGCAACAATGCCATGCCCACTCGGTGCACCAAGCCGGTCCCGATTTCCTGCTGGATCTCCTTCAGCGCATCCAGCCAACGCTGGACAGGCATGAAGTTCTCGGGTCGCAGGTCCGACACTGCCAACGAGTGGCGCTCGATCAATCGTTGGCCGATCGATGGGCGAAGCTGAAAGGCATCGAGGGTCGCGCGAACATTCGCGGCGCGTACCTGCGCGTGGGGATCGGGGCAGACGAATTCCATGTTCGGTACCTATCGGGTGCCGCCCCAAGGCGCGACCTTCGGCGCCGGCGCGACGACGCGTGACGTTATCACCCCCAAGAACCCGTTCGTTCCCGTTTCCAACGCCACGAAGTTGCATGTCCGTCGCCCCCACATGGACCGCAAGTGCCCACAACTGCGGTTGGTGATTCCTGCGCGAAAGCTGAATCTCGAACTTCACGCCATTTTCTAGGTTGGCAGATTGCATTCATTCGCGCCAGTGATATACGAGAATCCAGGAATGCTCGCACGGCGGAAAATGCGCGAATCGTGACTCCAGCGGGCCACACCAGCCGCCACGCGGCGGTGTTTTTCGCCTCGAATTCGCCAAAGAATTTCTCCATTAAATTCAATATTTTCGCAGCAGCGACCGACCTCTTCAGCGCCGGGCGCGCCGCGGCCGCCGCTGCGTGTCACGTGTTGATATACTGCGAATTTAGTAACTTGAATTTCACATATTATCGTTTATATAAGAGATACAAGCCATATACCCGCTACAGCGTTTCAGATTTGCGCTCGCACGACGCCAACCCACGGAGTCTCTCCTGTGAAGCCCACCCACCTTGCTGCCCTCGCTCTCGCTCTCCCGCTTATCGCCTGTGCGCAGCTCGACGGCACCGACGAGTTCGACGATGGGCTCGAGCTTCGGTGCGGGCATCTTCCCGACGCGACTCCGATCCCGGCGAAGGCGGGATTCTCCTGCGACTTTGGAATCGCGGCCGGTACTCCACCAGAGGTGATTCCACCCGCGATTGAGCGCGACCGCATGTTCATGTCGGACCAGCCGGGATTGGTGCACGGGAAACACTTGCCGCTGAGCATCGATCCCCTAACCGGCTCGCTCTTCTCCGGCGGGCGGTATCTCTTCGCCAAGAAACAGCAAGCCAAGGCGTACGAGGAGTGGGTTACGGAGGATTACGTCCTGGATGGCGTTCAGTTCCTTGACCGCCCCGAGATCCTCTCGCCCGAATGTCAGCAGTGGCAAAACATCGGGGCGTTCGAGCTGGGCGACATCTCCGCCGACCACGTCGTGATGCGTACGGAGCGTTGGCAAATCCCGAACAATGGCAATGCGCAGCACTTCCTGCGAGAAGAGTTACCGCGCATCGTCCAGGAATCCGTAGATGCTGGCCTCACTGGCGTCTGGCTCCTCTACAGCAAGCCCGCACGCCTCGTAGAAATCGTCTACATCGATGACCGCGTCGCTCCACCACCACCTGGCGACCCCGACTTCGCGAGTCTGTTCGCGCTTGCGTCGATGCCCACGCTGGGGGCCGCATTCGACGCCAGCGGTTGGACTCGCGTCCTCGACCGTACCCACTTCGTCTTTTCGATCTGGTTCCCGTTCGAGCTCGGCGATCAGGGGGAACCGTCGGTATGGCCGAACTCACCGCCGCTTCCCGCGCCGTTCTGCGGCGACGGCGTCTGCTCTGCCAGCCGGGGGGAAGCCAATGACACCTGCGCCGCCGACTGCACGCCAACCTGCGGTGATGCCGAATGCGATCCCGACGAGAACACGTCGGCGTGCCCGGGTGACTGCCGCATCCGCCCGCCGTTCTGACCCACACAATCTTGCGACTAAGCCTGACCTAGCGTAGTCGCGCCCCCGGCCCTAACCGACGACAGGTGCTCGCCGAGCGCGGCGACCCACGCTGCGCCCGGACGCCCCTCGGTATATTTCGGGCGTCGACGCCCCCCGCGATCGCGGTAGCTTCGCCGCGCGTGCCCGCGACGACGCTCCGCCCGATCCCACCGCTGTGGGCGCTCGTGCCCGTGGTCGCCCTCATCGGCGCCCTGACGGTGGTGATCGTGGTGCTCCCACGCGTCTCCCCCGGCTACGAGGGCACCGGCCATTTGCCGCTCGCCTTCGCGGCCGCGGTGGCTGCCGCGGTCGCGCGGGGCTTCGGGCGTTCGTGGGACGAGATCGAGACCGGGATCATCGAAGCGATCAAGCTGGCCATGAACGCTGTGCTGATCCTCTGCGTCATCGGCATGCTCATGGGCACATGGCTGGTCGGCGGGGTGGTCCCTGCGCTGGTGTACTGGGGCCTCGAGCTACTCGCGCCGAGCTACTTCCTGCCGACCACGTGCCTGGTGTGCTCGATCGTAGCGCTGACGAGCGGAAGCTCGTGGTCGACCGCTGGCACCGTCGGGCTCGCGCTCGTCGGAGTCGGCGAAGCCCTCGGCGTGGATCCGGCGATGACCGCGGGCGCCGTGGTGAGCGGCGCGTACTTCGGCGACAAGCTCTCGCCGATGTCCGACACCACCAACCTCGCGCCGGCGATGGCGGGCACCGACCTCTTCTCCCACGTACGGCACATGAGCTGGACCACGCTGCCCTCGTGGCTGCTCGCGATGCTCCTCTACTCCGTGATCGGCATCGGGCTCGCGCCGGGACCGACGGATGGCTCGGTCGCGCAGATCCAAGCCGTGATCGCCGCGAACTTTCATCCCGGGATCGTCCATCTCGTGCCTCCGCTGGCCGTGCTGGTGATGGTCGTGCGCAAGATCCCAGCCCTTCCCACGTTGGTCGCCGGGGTCGCGCTCGGCGGGATCCTCGGGCTCGCGTTCGAGCACGCAACGCTCGCCGATGTCCTCACCGCCGCCGGCAAGGGGTACGCCGCCAACACCGGCGACAAGGCCGTCGACGCCCTGCTGAGCCGGGGTGGCCTCGCCAGCATGGACCGCACAGTCGTGCTGATCCTGTGTGCGATGAGCTTCGGCGGCGTGATGGAGTCGTCGGGGATGCTCGAAACGCTGGCGAGCGGCCTCCTCCGCCTGGCCCGTGGCACCGCGTCGCTCATCGGTGTCACGATACTCACCGCGGCGGGAATCAACATCGTCGCCGCGGATCAATACATCTCCATCGTCGTGCCTGGGCGCATGTACGCAACGGCGTATCGGAGGATGGGCCTGCACCCGAAGAACCTCTCGCGCGCGCTCGAGGACGGCGGCACGCTGACCTCGCCGCTCGTGCCGTGGAACACCTGCGGGGCGTTCATGGCCGCAACGCTGATGGTCCCGACGGTCGCGTACCTCCCCTACGCGTTCCTCAACCTCTTCAATCCACTGATCTCCATAGCCTTCGCGATCTTCGGGATCTCGATCGCACGCGTGGCCGTGCCGGCCGATCAGCCGGCTGGCGGACAACCGTAGATCGCGTTCAGCTCGCCGAGTTGGGCCAGGGCGTCGCACGCGGCCCCGCACAACACGATGGCGTCGAACGGGCCATTGGCATCGGCGAACATCCAGCCATCGTTCGCACAGTCGTCCACACGCGCGATCGTATTGCCGCCGATTTCGATCTCGACGAAATCTGGATCGACGGGCGGCGCGCCAAGCGGGACTGTGCACGACACGACCTGCCCGGCGATCGCTGACAGTGCGTCCTGCAGCTCGCCCTCATTGCGGGCGTTGAAAAACTTCTCATCGCCCGCCCGCGGCTTGCCGCCGGCGATCGCGACTTCGTTGAGCTCGGCGAATGTATTCGCCTCCGGGACCCCGTCGTTGCCGACACCCAGCAGCTCATCGATGATGTCGATCCCGACCACGAACGTCGGGATCTCGAGCTCGGCGAACGCGCTCGCGACCACCTGGGCAACCTCATCGTCGTATTCCTCGATGAGCCCACACCCAACGCCGGGGCACATGCTCGTATCCGCGTCGGCCCCACAACACGCCGCACCGTCGGTCACGAGGATGAGAAACCGTCCCACCTCAGGATCGAGCGTCTGCAGGTGCGTGATGGCGGCCTGAAGACCCGCGGTGGTGGGCGTGGCCCCCTGGATCTCGGTGGTGGCCGCCGGCGGGATCCCGGCGAGCACCGCGGCGGCATTGTCGGGCGCCACCGGCACTTCGACCGCGGCTTCGACCAGGCATGCGCCCGCGCCGACGCCATCGACGACTGTTTCGGTGGCACCACCGTGCTCGAATTGGCCCGCTCCGGTGCCGATGTCCGCGGCGTGATCTCCTTCCACGGTGGTGCCACCGAAA
>CADEGN010000291.1 GCA_902826865.1 uncultured Myxococcales bacterium | reverse complement strand
GTGTTGCTCACGACGATCGGGTCATTGAATGTCTGATAGCCGGCGAGCGACGGTGTGGAGAAGTTCTCGCGGTACGAGCGAGGAATCCGAGCACGCCGGAACCGCGCGAACTCGGGCGGCCAAGCCGTGCTGGAATCCGTGAGCAGGTCCGTTTCCACACCGAGGTCCCGGAGGCTTACGA
Organism: uncultured Myxococcales bacterium; assembly: GCA_902826865.1. Taxonomy (GTDB): domain Bacteria; phylum Myxococcota_A; class Polyangia; order Nannocystales; family Nannocystaceae; genus Xiheibacterium. The sequence continues at coordinate 9,010 of CADEGN010000291.1, read as the reverse complement.
GATCGATCACCAACGTGCCGTAGGGATTGGAGAACCGTATCGCCTCCACGCGTTCACCGTCGTAGGCGAAGCTGTGAAAGAGCGACTCCGGGTCGTCCTCGCGCCGGGTGACGATGCGGCACGGGTTGGGGTCGCTGGGCGCGACCTCGGCGGCGTTCGGACAATCCAAGATCTTCGAGAAGGTGTCGTCTTCGTCAGCCCCGAGCCAAAGCCGACTCGTAAGCAGATTCGACTGGGTCTCATCTTCGCGGCAGGTGCCGTCGGATTCGGTGCGAACCCGGTCGGCGATGAACTGCGGCGTCGGATCGATCGAGACCGCGAAGCTGTCCCGTAGCGCCAGCGTGTACGTAAGGAACTCGCCGAAACAGCCCGGCCCGGGAAGCACGCGCTGGCGGCAGTTGCGGCTGCCGCCCTCACAAGGCGTGCGGCATTGCCCGTCGAAACAGACATACTCGGCGCCCGTTGTACCGCCGAGCCCGGCGCAGTCGAGGTCCTCGATGCAACCTCCGCTCCGCGCTTCCACGCCGTCAGGCACCGCGCAAGTCAGCCGCGCCTCACACTCGACGAGGCTCGGCGATTCGCCATCGTCCGGTGGATCCGGTGGATCCGGGGGCGGAACTGGCTTTCCTCCGAGCGGATCCCGGAGATTGTCGGGGCCCGCGGGCACTGGACAGCGCTCGCGCAAAAACGTCACCGCCCCGATATCGAGCGGTTCGAGCGTGACCTCGGTCTGCTTCACGTCGGTGACGAGGTACTCGCGGCTGACGGTTCCACAGGGGTCGGAAATGAAGGGCTTGCAGTACTCACGAAGGGCCTCGAGGTTCTCGCCGTAGGCCATGGCCGACACGCAGATCCCGGTGGCTCCACCACCGGAGCTCGGATCACGCAGACATCGTTGGCCGAGCCCGCAGTCGTCGTCCGCGCCGCAGCCACCTACGAGGAGCTTGTCTCCGGGCAAAACGCCCTCGTCGCAGAAGGTCGCGCCCTCGTCGATGATCCTCGCCCCCGCCGCGCAAGACCCCTGGCCAAACTCGCTCGCCTCGGCGCAAGTAAGTCGCCCGGTCTGCGAACGCGTGCCGGGGATCTCCATTTCCCAGGCGAGGCTCCAGCCCTGCGAGCTTCGCCACTGCCGGTAGTCGCGGACGGCGACCCGCGCCACCGTTCGCTCATACAGGCTGTTGCCATCGAAGTCGCCGAGGCCATCGACGTTGTCCGGTCGACCGAGCCTGCGCCAAATCGCGAGCTGATCCTCGGAGTACTGCCCGTCGCCCTCGGCCGCAAAGTAGGCGAGGTCGATCCGTCGCACCGCCGGCGCCAGCACTTGGGTGGCTTGATCGTCGCTCGGCAACAATCGGTCGGGTTCCTCATCGGTGACGAGCGGGAGCACGCGGGGGTCGCCGCCGTGCGGATCGCTGACCGGCCACAACATGTGCGGGCCGAGGGCGACGTTCATGAGGCCGGTCGGATCCTGCGTCCCGGGATCGGTCGCGAGGGTCGGATTCGCGGTTCCGTATTGGTCGAACAACCCCAAGACCACCCGGCCGCCGCTCGTGGTGCCGATCCCGACGACACCCTCCTGGCGAAATGGCGCCCGAGAGCGCTCATCCTTGCTGGTCGATCGCTGAAACACCCAGTCGGTGATCACGGCACCGGTGGCGCGGATCCCCGGCCCCGCAGCGAATGGCCGCCGCCGCGCCTGCGCCGCGGAGCCCGCGTCGATCGGCGCGCAGATCCCCGCGCTGGCTTCGCTCGGATCAAGCTGGGTGTCGCACTCGACACCGAGGCTGGCACGGTCCCGCGCGCGCTCCACCACGTGCGTCGATCCGTCGCCGGCGATCACGTAGAGAAACTGATGGGTCGCGCCCCCGAGATCCCCACTGAACGCGACCTCCGGGGTGATACGGATCGCCGAAACGCCTTGGGGGTCCTCGAGCCGCAAGCGACGCGTCTGCTCTGCGGGCGCGAACCCAGAGGTGCTCGCGGTTCCGGGCGGGACCTCGAGTTCGATCTCGAAGATCTCATCGCTGCCGGTCCCGCCGACGTAGAAGCTCGGGTATGGCCCGCCGGCCTCCTGGCCGGTCGTCGTGTCATCGCGGCCAGGATCGACCAGGGCCAGCGCCACCGGAAAAACTCCGTCGACAACATCCAGCGGCTCCGGGGCTTCGCCATCGAACTGGCCAGGACACTCCACCGGGCACAACGGATCGGGCCCGGGATCGATCACCTGGGTCAACCCATTCGCATCGGTGACAAACTGTCGGCTCTGCAGAATCCGATGGGTCGCGAGGTTGATCTCGGCGACCAGGTGGCAACTCGGGAACGTCACGAGCACGCTGGCAAAGGAATCGGGATCGCACACGCCTGCACCCGACGGATCATCGGCGGATGCTCCGCCGACCAGCGACAAGCGGGGCGGCAGCGCGATCATGTCGCCCGGCCTCGCGCCGAGGGGCTCGCCGTTTCCACGCAAGGGGACGATGGTCGACACGAGTGAGCTCGGTGCGCCCTCGGGGGCGAGCCCAACCGCGTACGACGCCAAACCCAGCAGCTGAATCGCCGTCAAATCGCAGCTGCCGGCGTTGGCCGTCACGACCCGGCAGTCGGGCGTGTCTACGATCTTCGACGGCAGCGCCCCGACCGGAACCAAGTTGTAACCCGGCGCTTCCGGATCGAGATCCACCATGCCGTTGATGTCGCAACGGCGGAACATCCCGACCTCGTTTGTGTCGGAGTTCGCGACGAACCCGACAAGCTGCGGGACACCCTCGTCCTCGCAGTCTTGGACACCACGGTCCGCACACTGATTGAGGGCGAGCTCAGTGACGCTCTCGCCGTCGCGCTGCACACACACGAGGACCACGTCGAGGGGGCGCTCGAGCACACGATTGGGCACCACGATGGTCTGCTGTTGCCGGCAACTGAGCAGACCGAGGGCGATTACGCCGATCCAGCGCAGCGAGTTCCTCATCGCGAAAACGGCTCCTGAAGCCCGATCCGCGCCAACTCATGGAAGCGAGTCGGGCGGTCGAACGCGAGATCGATGATGCTGATCGATCCTTCGAGATTGTTGGACACGTAGAGCACCCGGCGAATCGTGTCGACCTCGAGATCGTATGGACCGGTACCCGTGACAATCGCCCCAATTACGCGGAATGCGTCGAGGTCGACCACGTAGATCTTGGCCGCGCGAAAGCACGAGATCAGGGCAAATCGCTGGCCCTCGGCCCGGTACAGCCGCATGCGCGTCGGCTCATCGCAGAGCTCGAGCGGCGGCGACGACGGGGTATCGACCGGCTCGCCATCGCTGCCGATGCTGGTGTCGAGTTTGAGCAGCGCGCCGGGAGTTGTTTGCACCACCAAGAGCTCATCACCGGCGTCGTCGGCGAAGGCGAGGTCGCCGAGAATCGGTCGCACTCCGGCGGAAAGCGGATCGAGATTCCCGGTGAGAATCGTCCGGATCGAGCGCACCCGCGGATCGCAGATGATGTGTTCGGCCTGATCGACGTCATCGGGGGAGGCACACTCATGGGGGTCCTCCGAGCCGCCCGAGTCACCCTCGGCGTCGAGATCGATGCCCTGGGCGGTGAACGCCTTGAGCCGTGGTGAGTAACGCATGGTCGCGTAGACCAAAGGGCGCGTGCAGCCCTGCGTGAGGGCCGGGGCGCGCGCCGGATCGCAAGGCCGGACGGCGAGGCCGAAGCCGCCGAAGATCCCGGTGTTGTCGTCGAAGACGGCGGCGTTATCGACAATCGACGGTCGGTCTGCGACCGCCTGCTCGTCAGCGAAATCAAGACCGCCGAGCGAGACAACGCTCAGGGCCGGCGTATCGGCGTGCGCGACGAATGCGAGACGATCGCGCGCCGCGGGATCCTGGGGTGTGCGGCCCGGCCATACCAGGAAGTTGAACGGTTCGCGGGAGATCTCGGTGAGCTCCTCGTCGTTGCGCAGGTGCGTAAGGCGGTGTTCGTTCGCACATCGTCGAGGGTCGTCGCTGTCGGGGTCCTGCCCGCACTCGAACTTCGGCGGCCGCCGGTGATCGCCACCGATGTCGAAGTACGTGAGGCTGGGATCGCCGCGAACCGGGACCCAAAGCCGAGAGGTCTCGCAGGGCCTGGGAGCGGCCGGGGGCGCGCTCGCCGGAGCATCGGCGCAGTCGCTGGTCAGAAGCGTGCCGAAGTTGCCGATCGAGACCAGTCCCTGGGGGCCCGCCTGGGCGGCCAGCAGAAAGGGGGACTCGTCGCATTCGACCACCTGCGGCAGCCGCGAGAGTCGGCGACACGGGAGCTCCGCGCTTGTCCCTGACCCGACGTTCTGAACGCAACGGCGGACGCGTACCGGGTCGTCATCACCGGTGCCGCTGGTGATCTCCACCGCATCCTCGTTGCAATACGGATCGACGATCATGGTGTCGGGGTTTGCCGTCCACGACGCGAAAAACGCGTCGAGGTCGACGGCCACCACCGTGCCACCGTTGAAGGCGAGGTCGTTGTTGCCGTTGACCACGAAGAGGTACCTGGCGGCCTCCCCCGGCGGCGTCCGTGGGTCAAGCCGCAAACCAGAGGGGAAAAACAGCCGATCCGCCTCCGGCGGTATGCCTGCGTTCACGTCTCCACAGGCGGCCACGAGGACGCCGAGGAGCCCGAGCACGCGCGGTCGCAAGCGAGGCATCGGCGGCGAAGCTACCACAGCCATCGTGGGGGGCGACGTCGTCAGTGACCGCCGCCGCGGCCCGGTTGGCCGCCCGGCGCCGAGCCGTCGCCCGCCTCGCGCGGAAGCGCGGCGAGCTGCGCAAAGAAGCTGACCGAGCGCAGGGGCCGTGGCAAAAGCGGCGTGATGGCGGCCTGGGTCAGCTCGCGCAGCCGCCGGCGCACGGACGTGTCGAGCTCTGGCATTTCCCCCGCGCGAAGCTCGATGGCCGCGTGTCGAACCACGGCCGGGAGGGCGGAGCAGCCGCGTCCGTGGGCCGGGCACAACGCCCCGCCTCGCGCGACGTCGAAAGCGACGTCGACAGGCCCAAGCGCTGTCCCGCAGACACAGCAGGTATCGAATGCTGGCAAATGACCAAGCTCACCCAGCAGTGCCAACTCGAAGCTGCGCAGCACCCGAGGGTCGGCGGGTTTGGCCAGCGTTCGCGCGATCCCCCGCGCGAGCGCGGCAAACAGCGCCGGTTCGGGATGGTGCTCGGCGAGCAACGTATCGGTGAGCTCGCAGAGGTAGGCGACGTAGGCGAATCGCGTCAGATCGCGACCGAGGGCGGCGTGATCGTGTCGCGGGGCGAATTCCTCGAATCGCCACAGGCCCGCGGCACGGGCGGTGAGCTCGGCATCCCCGACCGCCCCGGCGCCGAGCCCCCCCGCGAACCTCCGCTTGCTCCGCCGCGCCGAACGGGCGGCCACCCGCAGCTTGCCGTGCTCCGCCGTGAGAAGCACCGCGATGAGATCTGCCTCCCCCACAGGATGGACCGCGAGCACGATCGCCGGGACCCGCAGCTTCACCGGCGCGACCCCATCTAAACCCCGATCCCAAGCAACACGCTTGCGAGCCAGAAATAGGAAAGCAGGCCAAGCACGTCGACCGAGGTCGTTACAAACGGTCCGGTCGCGATCGCCGGGTCGACCCCAAAACGGTCGAGCGCGAGGGGCGTGCACGTCCCGACGAAGGCCGCGAGCGTCATCGACCCGGCGCAACCGAATGCCACGACGAGCCCGAGCCGCCACGGTTCACGCAGATCGGCGCCGACCCAGAACGCAGAGGCGCCGATGAGCACCCCGTAGATAAGGCCCAAACTCGCCCCCAGGCCGACCTCGCGCAGAACCAAGCGACGAAGGCGCTGGGCCTCGAGGAAACCGACGGCGAGGCCGCGAACGACGATGGTCGAGCTTTGCATCCCAATGTTGCCGCCCATCCCGGCCACCACCGGCATGAAGAACGCCAACGCGGGGACATGGGCCAGGGCATCGTCGAACCCGGCCAGCGAAATCGCTGCGATGGTGCCTCCGAATGCGGCCGCCATCAACCACCGCCACCTTGCGCGTAGCGACGCCGAAAACGAGCGGGCCTCCGCCAGTTCTTCGCCGGCGCCTGCCATCTTCAGGATGTCCTCGGTCGCCTCCTCGCGAATCACGTCGACCACGTCGTCGACGTCGATTAGCCCGAGCATCACATTCGCAGCATCGACGACTGGAACGGCCACCAGATCGTAGCGGCTGACCACATCGGCGACGACTTCTTGGTCGGTGTCGACGCTGACCGAAACCACCTCCGGCTGCATGATGTCGCGGATGTGCACGAGCGGCCGGTTGGTGACGAGGGTGCGTAGCGAACACACACCGATGAGCTTGCCTGTCGCCTCGACGACGTAAACGTAGAACACCCGCGAGGGCAGTCCCTCCGCGTTTTGCAGGCGATGCACGACGTCGGCGACCGTATCTTCCGGCGCCGCCGAGACGAACGTCGGCGACATGATGCCGCCGGCGGTGTGCTCGTCGTAGGCAAGGAGGCCCTCGAGCTCCTTCGCGTGGGGGCGATCGATGCGCGCGAGGATGTCGGCGAGCTTGTGGTCGTCGATGCGGCCGAGGATGTCGACCACGTCGTCGACGGGCAGGTCATCGAGCAGGCGGGCGGCTTCCTCGGGCGCAAGTCGGGCCACGATGTGGGCGGCGGCCTCGTAGCGCATCCGCGCCATCACCGGCGCGCGCCGGGTCATCGGCAACAGGCCGAGGATTGCGATCTGCTCGTCCGGGCCGAGGTTGTCGAGCTGGCTGGCGATCTGCACCTCGTCAAAGCGCGTCAGGGTGCGTCGCAAGCGGCGAAGATCGCCGTCGGCGAGCAACGCGTGGATCGAGGGCAGAATTCGGAGGGCCTCGGGCATCCCTGGCCGGGATGATACGCGTCTAAGCCCCGCGCGCCCGTCCGCCGTGGGCACGAGCGCACGAACCCGGCCCAGCCCGGGCCCCAGCTCAGCGCAGGCTGGCTTGGCTTGGCAACCCGGGTCCGCTCAGCTGGCGCCGGAACCCGGACTGCCGCCGACCAGGTTGAAGGCCGCCAGGACGACCATCGCGACGAAGGCCGCCACGACGACCCACAGGAACACCGTCGGGTTTGGCAACCGGTCGCGGACGCGCCGCATCAGGTTGCCTTCGGCGCTGGCTCGGGCGCGCACCCGCGGTGGCAGACGCCGGGATGGGTCGGCGTCGGCAGCAGGGGGTGTGGGCGCCGGCAGGGATGGACGTCTTCGCGCGGACAGGGCCAGCCGCTCACGCTCGTAGAGCTGGTCCATCACGGCTTGCCCGTCGAGGCCGACCGCCCGCGCGGCGCAGCGGAGAAAACCCTTCGTGAAGACCGGGCCCGGCAGCGCGTCGTAGCGATCCTCCTCGAGGAACTCCAGGCTCGCCCGCGGGATCTTGGTCGCCGCCGCCAGCTGCTCGATCGACATGCCGCGGCGTTTTCGCTGCTCACGGATGATACGACCGGGCGACGGCGCGTCGGCCGAGTTGATCGCCAGCCGCTCGGAGTCCTCGGGCGGGATGACGAGGAGACGTCCGGTTTCCGCTTGCATCGGCGGCGAGTGTGGCGCGACGGCGACGGTAGGGCAAGGGGCCCCTGCCCTGGTGTTCAACCCTGCGGACCGCCCCCGAAGCTATCGGCCGCCCGGCTGTGCGCTGTGCGCCAACACCTCGTCATCCTTAGGATCGCCGTCCATCAGCCGTTGGCATTGCTTCGCAAGGCAGCTCCGCGGGGCCACCTCGACGCAGGTGGAAAACGCCGACTGGGCCTCCCCGTCGAGGCCGAGCCGGAGCCGAGCCGCCCCCAGGATGCGCCAGGCATCTTGGATGGGACATCGAGGGTTTTCCACCACGGCCTCGGCTTGCTCAATGGCGGGCTCCGGCAGGCCTGCGTCGAGGTACACCCGGGCCAAGCGGTACCGACCCACGCAGTAGTCGGGATTGAGCAGGACCGCCTGCCGCAACTCCGAGGTCGCGGACACGAGATCTCCGCCCTCGTAGTGCGCCCAACCTAGGTTCGCGAGGGCGGAATAGCGGTCCGCGTAGAACTTCTCGGCCAGCGCCGCTCGCGCGTGCTGCCTTGCCTTCGTGTCGTCGTGAAACTGCAGGTCCACCACCGCGAGGGAGTTGAGCGCACGCCCACGACCCGCAGCCCCCTCGGGGTAGTTGCTCGCGGCCGCGGCAAAGGCTTCGGCCGCGGTGCGGTGCAGGTCGCGTGCGCGACGACGCTGCTGCTCCGCGGCGTCGTCTTCGAGGCACTGCTCGCCCTCCACGGCATCGATGATGGCCTTTCCTTCGGCCAGCAAGAGCAGCCCGCGAAGGTAGAAGGAGTCGGCGTGCCGGGGATCCGCCGCCAGCGCGCGCTCGATCTGCAGCTTCGCGTCCTCAAACATGCCGTTGTGAAATGAGCCGACCGCGACGTCGTAGAGCTTGTCCGCCTGTGTCGGCTCGTCCCCCGGGGTGGCCGACTTGGATCGTGCCGCGCACCCGGCGGACGTTGCGCCCCCGGCGAACACCAGCGCCGCGAGCAACGCGCGCACTCGCCCGCATACAGGTGCGCGCGCGGGCCGGCGTCGGACGGGTCGACCGTTCGATCCGGCCGTACGAGATGCACCTGCGATCATAGGTGGCGCGCAACACTACCTGCCGCCTCGCCCTACCCCAAAAAACCTGCGGCGATGGGCGCACTTTTCACCGAATCACCCAGTCCGCCGTCGACGGATGCCCCGACGAGGCCGGTGGGCGGCCGGTTGGTCGGATCGCGCCGGCTCGCGCGCGGCTCCTCGCTCGCACGACTCCGCACCAATCACCCGGGCAACAATGTCGCGATCGCAAGGTGTGCCGATCTCGCCACACGTGGCGTTGCGCGCACGCCCGCCGCGCAATTGAACCACCGACAAGATGCCCGCCTTGGGGCTGGCCGTCGCAACACCCGCTGGTATGCTGCCGTCGTGGTGCGTCCTGACGAACGACGGACGAGGAGCGCGTCAGCGCGACGAGGCCGC
>CADEGN010000290.1 GCA_902826865.1 uncultured Myxococcales bacterium | reverse complement strand
GGCCCGCGGGGCATGCGGAGGCGCTAGTGGTGATGTGCTAGGCGTGGGGCAATGCGTTGCTCTTGGGATCAGACGTCTGCGGGCCTGGTGTTTCTTGTTGGGGGGTGCGGTGGCGCCGGCGGGGGCGGATCGACGTCCAGCACCGGAGCCAGCACCGGTTCAGATTCGACGACGGGTTCGTCCGCAGATACCGCCGGGAGTACCTCGGCAACGAGCGTCGCGACGGACGGCAGCACCGGTGGCTCAAGCGGTGAGAGTGCCGCGGACACGGGCAGCGGCAGCGCGACCGACACGGGCAGCAGCAGCGCGGCCGACACCGGCACCGACACCGGGGGCAGCAGCTGCGGCAAGGAAGTGTGCAACGAAAACGAGTACTGCGACTGGATAACCAACAGCTGCGGCACGGGCGAAATCGACGAGGGACACTGCATGCCGCGGCCCGACGACTGTCCGGAGATCTATGAACCGGTCTGCGGGTGCGACGGCACGGTCCACGGAAACGTGTGCGACGCCCAGTCGCAAGGCCTCGACGTCGACGCGCTCGCGGGTTGCGAAGCGCCGAAGGGGACGTTCGAGTGCGGCTTCATGTTCTGCGACCCGGCGAGCGCCTATTGCATCTTTTCCCCGACCGATGCGTTGCCTTCGCCGGATAGCTACACCTGCGCGTTGCTCCCCCGCCAATGCGGCGACAACCCTGACTGCGGGTGCTTGGAACAGGTACCGTGCGCGGAGTTCGGCTGCGAAGCCACGCCCGACGGCGGCTTGCAGATCACCTGCCCGGGCGGCTGATCGGCGGCGGGTCCTTTGACTGCAGGCGCCTCCTCCGCCGAACACCACGATTCTCGACCAACCCGGGAATCGTGGGTTCATCGCCATTCGTGCGGCCATGGGTGGTAACGTGGGCCGACGGTGCGGCGCGACAGTCGGCTTCTCGTCGCCACGTTTGTCGTGGGCGCTGGATGCTCGGCCGGCGACGCTCCGCCGGCGTTGAGCACGGATGCGCCCGCGGATCCGGGCCCGCCAACGTTCGCCCGCGACGTCGCGCCGATCCTCTATCGCAACTGCATCGGCTGCCACAGCGACGGAGGCGCCGGTCCGTTCGCCCTCGTCGACTACGATGACGTTCGCGATCATGGGTCGCAGATCGTCGAGGTCACGCAAACGCGAATCATGCCGCCCTGGCTTCCCGTGGCTGGCTACGGTCGTTTCCTGGGTGAGCGTCACCTGACCGACGGCGAGATCGCCACGTTTGCTGCGTGGGTCGACGCAGGAAGGCTCGCGGGCGACCCTGCGGATCTGCCGGCGCTGCCAGCCGGTATTGCGGGCGGCAAGGACGGCTGGCGACTCGGCCCGCCGGACATCGTCCTCGAGCTCGACGCTCCCTACACATTGTCGGCCGCAGGCGCCGACGTCCATCGCAACTTCGTGATGCGCGTGCCCGCGGCCGCCGATGGCTGGATCGCCGCGGTCGAGCTGCAGCCCGGCGATGCCAAGGTCGTGCTCCACGCGGTGATGCGGGTCGATCGAACCCGCGAAGCTGCTCGCCGAGATGCGGCTGATCCCGACGTCGGCTTCTCGGGCATGGATTTCGCGGGCGCGCTAATGCCAGATGGTCGGTTGGTCGCGTGGGCGCGAGGCCGGGCTCCTGATCCGCCGCAGCCCGCCCGGGCTTTTCGACTCACCGAAGGAAGCGACATCGTGTTGCAGGTACTTCTGCGCCCGTCGGGAAAGCCTGAGGTGATCCGCCCGCGGATCGGCTTACATCTATCTTCGCGCCCCGCGAGTAGGAGGGCGCTGGCGTTGGAGCTCTCGTCGGTCGCGATCGATCTGGCGCCGGGGGCAAAGAACGTCGTGGTCGAAGATCGCTACGAGGTTCCCATGGATGTCTACGTGATCGGCGTGTACCCGCACGCCAACTATCTCGGTCGCCAGCTGGAGAGTTGGGCCGATCTGCCCGATGGCGTCAAGAAATGGCTGGTCAAGATCGACACCTGGAACTTCGACTGGCAGGAGCAATATCGATTGGCGGAGCCGATTCGATTGCCTGCGGGCAGCGTCGTGCACATGCGCCACACGTACGACAATTCCGCCGACAACCCGCGCAACCCGTCCCGGCCGCCTCGGCATGTGCGTTACGGCCCCAATCCGACCGACGAGATGGCCGAGTTGATCCTCGAGATCGAGCCCGTCGATCCTCGGAATCTCGTCGCGCTCGATCGCGAGCTGATGAACGCGTGGATCGAACGGCAGATGCGTGGGCACCGCGCACGGCTGGAGGTCGATCCGAAGGATGTCTCCGCCCACACGACGATCGCGGCACTCGAGGCCCGCCGAGGGCGTGGGCGCGAGGCGATCGCGGGCTATCGCCGCGCGCTCGAGCTTGCGCCACAGCGGGTCGATCTCCGCGTCGATCTCGCGATCGCGCTCATCGGCGAGCAGGACTTCGACGAGGCGCGAGCGGTCCTCGCCGTCGCATTGTCGCGCGATGGCGGCGACGCGCGCGCCCATTTCACCTTGGGCAACCTGCTTCGTAAGCAGCGCGAATACGCAGCGGCGATCCGCCACCTGGTGCGGTCCACCGAGCTCGACCCGGAGAACTCCGAGGCGTGGAACAACCTCGCCATCACCTATGAGCAACACGGCCGGGCGGCCGAGGCCGAGGCTGCGATCGCGCGCGCGCTCGAGGTCGCGCCGAAGCGCGTCCTGTTCCAAGAGAACCGAGCTCGGATGCTCGCCGCCCAGGGTCGTGACGCCGATGCGCTCGCGGCGTACCGGAACCTACTCGACGACGAGCCGAACTCGGTGGCAGCGTTACGCGGACTCGCGATGGTATTGCTGCGCGAGCAGACCGGCGAGGCGAACGCCCTACGTGCGATCGATCTCGTTGAGCGCGCAGCGAAGCTCACGGAGGGGCGCGATCCGACCGTCCTCGAGGTCCTTGGGATCGCCTACGCGTCGGCTGGGAAGCGCGATGCGGCCCTGCGCACCGTCGCACGGGCGCTCGAGCTCGCCAAGGCTGGCCCGGATGCGGCGCTCATCGAGCGCATCGAGACGCAACTCGACGGTTTGCGCGCCGATCGGTGAGCCGCAACGCGGATTCATCGAGCCCGAGTTGTCGCGGCTCGCGCCGATGACCGACCGAGGGGACCGCCTGAGGGTAGGCCGAGGGTGGTCCGAGGGTCGGCCGTCGGAGCCACATAGACCGCAAAGTCGTGCGCCAGCTCCGGGTGCCGTCGCAGGTTCGGTTCTTCCGCGGCGCGCGACCTGCCGTACTATCTGCCGATGCGGAATCGGACCTCCCTCGTCCTTGGCTCAACCCATCTAGTGTTGCTGTTCGCTTGCAATGGGGGCGGCGGCTCGGGCACCGGTGGCGTGGATACCGGCGGCACGACCGATGGCGGACTCGACTCGACGGGCGTACAGACCAGCGCCAACGATACCTCGGCAGAGAATGGCACCGCGATGACCGGTGCCGATACGGGCGTGACATCGGCGGACGACTCAGGCAGCGGGACCGCCGGCGCTTCCGAGAGCGGGTGCATGGGCGAGTGCACGGTTGACGATGATTGCTTGCCGGGTCAGAGCTGCCTCGCATGCACGTGCCTCGGGGAGCCCACGGGCTGCGACGCATGGGGTGCGGGCGCCTTCGGTGATTGCGTGACGATGGGCAATGCCGCGTGCATGGGCAATGGCACCTGCGTGGTCGACGACCCTGCCGCTGCGACGGCGGGGGTTTGCTTTGCGACCGGGTGCGAGACCCCCTGTGATTGCCCCCAGCCGCCCAAGGGCTTCGAGGCGCAAGTCGGCTGCGAGGATCTGATCGGCGATGACATGCTCGACTGCTTCATCGATTGCGGCGGTGGCGCTGCGTGTCCCGACGGCATGTTCTGCTTCATGGGCACGCTGTGCTTCTGGGGCGAGGCGCCGGCCGGCGTTCCTCCCTACGGCGACTGTGTGAACGAAGGTGCCGGCCCCTGCGAAGAGGGTATCTGCGTCTCCGACGATCCCGCGGATCCGACGGTCGGCGCCTGTTTCTCCCCGTGCATGGATGCAGCTGATTGCCCGGCTCCACGGAGCGGAGCTGCTCCGGCTATCTGCGACGACATCACCGGCGACATGATGAATGAGTGCATGCTCGATTGTTCCGACGATCAGGCGTGCCCCGATGGCATGATCTGCGAAAATCAGTTCGGAATCTGCCTCTGGGAGGTCGTCGTCCCCGCTGAACCCGGTTACGGCGATTGTGCCAACGCGGCCGAAGCGGTGGCGTGTGTCGAGGGCGAAACATGCTTCACGTCGGACGGCGGTGCGGTCTGCTCGGCTCCATGCACGATGCCCGAGGATTGTCCCCCCGCGCCCGCCAGTGGAGACGCGCCGGTCGCCTGCGCCGACCTCGGCGGGGGCGCCTCGCAGTGCCACCTCGACTGCTCCGCCGGGCAGGCTTGCCCCTCAGGGAGCACGTGCTTCAATGATACGTACTGCCGGTTCACGACCCAGCTGCTGTTCGAGCACTTCGACGGCGGCGTGTTGCCGGATGGTTGGACCGTCGTCGATGTCGATGGGAACACGCCTGCGGGCGGGGTTTCGTTCATTAACCAGGCCTGGACGGTCGCGGCTCAGCTCACCCCGGGCGACTTCGCAGCGTACAGCACGTCGTGGTACCTACCCGCAGCCCAAGCCGACGACTGGCTCATCACGCCGCAAATCACGCCCAGCGCCACGAGCCAGCTCCAGTGGATCGCGCAGGCGCCCGACGAGAATTTCCCCGATGGGTATGAGGTGCGCGTGTCCACGGCGACCGCCGATCCGGCGGACTTCACCGACGTGCTTCTCACAATCGACGCCGAGATGGCGGACTACACCCCGCACTCCCTCGATTTGAGCGCCTACGCCGACATGCCGATCTTCATCGCGTTCCGGAACAACTCGAACGATATGTTCGTGCTCATCGTCGACGAGGTTCTCGTCACCCTCTGACGCGCCCGTCAGCCCGCCGTTTGTGCGCCGGGCCCTGACCTCACAAATGCAAACGCATTTCGCCGCCGGAAGCGTTTCCGGCGGCGGTGTTCGTTGCACCTCGGATGGACCGCCAAGTCGCTCAAGCGACCTTGGTCGGCGCTCGGCCCGTCCGTACGGCGGGCGGTGGGTCGTTGGCGGCTTGGCCGAGGGTAAAGGCCTCTTCCTCGTGCAGCCTGCATCCGGTGCCCTGGTGGCTGTCGCCAACGTGCACGGCGAGCCAAGGTGCCATCGCGTCGACGCCTTCGCGGGCCCGCATGCCTCGACGGGCGAGGGCCAACATCGCGCGACCGCAGCGGGGGCATGGCGTCATTGCCTTCTTCTTCGTCCGCTCGAGGAGCTACTTGAGTCGGGCGTGCCGGCGTGGTTCCGCTTCGGCCCCATGGCGAAGTTGTGAGCGCGTCTGCGCCTGCGCTGCCAACGGATGATGATGACGCCTCGCGAAACCGAGCGGGCTCGGTGGCACGGATCGACACGCTCGCAACGGCTTCGGCGTGGGCGTATCCGCGCGGCAAGCCGTCAGCGCCGCAACCCGGCACGAACTTCCGACACCGGGCACTAGCCCTGCGGCGGCGGCAACGGTTCTTGGCAGACGCCGATCTCGAGGATTGTGTAGATCAGCACGAGCTCCTGCGGCGACAGACCGACGTAGTCGAAGAACTCCGCCGCATGATAGCTGGTGAACTGGACCTTGCCGCACCCAAACTGACCGGTAACGGTGAGCGGATGCACTCCTGCGGGTTCGCCACCGGGCCCTTGCAACCATACCTTGTGCCCAACGTTGACCGTACCGCCCATCCCGTCGTCGACGATCACCGGCAAGATCGCGGAGATCCCCGACCAGTTGTCGACGGTGAGCACCTGGGGCAGCGTGAAGAGCGTCGGGTGAGGCTCGTCGTTGAGCGGGTTGATATCCTTGAGCGCCGCGGGAAGTGCTTCGAGCCACTCGCGCAGGCCGTCGTCTAACACGTCAGCCAGCGAGTCGTAGGCGCTGAGGTCGGCGCTGCCGGTCACGCCACTCCAACCCGCGAGGTTCTGGTACTCGGGGAACACCATCTGCAGCCACTCGTTTGACCAATCGGCAACGTACCAGCGCCCGCCGGCCGCCACCCACTCGCGAATGTTCTGCACGTTCGCGGGTACCGACAGAGCAGAAACGTAGTCGTCGGTGCTGCACGGCACGAAGATGATGTGATACTGGGCAAGCGCCTCGGGATTGGAGACGAGTTCTGCGAACGAACCCGGGGAGGCGAAGCCCTCGGTCGTTGGATCGATGCCGTTGTCCCACAGATCGAACGACTCTGTTCCCGGGACCAGGCGCTCCTCCAGGGCGGAGATCGAGGTATCACCGAGGCCGAACTTGCCGAGCGCGTCTTCGAGTCGATCGTACGTGGCGTTGCCGACGGCGATGAGCGGAATGTACTCACCGTTGTCGGGGTCGTTGTGGTCGGGCAGGGTGGTAAGCGCGGCGGAAACACCGACGTCACCGGATGGGACGTCAAGTTGGGTCACGCGCATGAACTGACCCTTCTGCACGACCAGGTACTTGTCGGAGCCCGACGCGACGTCCACGGAAAACGAGCCATCCGCGTTGGTCAGCCCGTTATCGTCATCGCAGCCGAGCGGCGTGCAGTCGGGGCAGTAAACGCCCTGCGGGATTCCGGCCGGCGGATCCGAGCTGAGGTAGACGAGGGCGCCCGACACCGGGAGAATGCCGTTGGGTCCGTACACCGTACCGGTCAGCGTGGTGTCCTTCTCGTGCGGCGCACACTCGGGGAGTCCACCGGTCGTGTCCGCGCCCATCACATCGAACTTCGGACCGTCACCCGCCGAGTCGTCGACAGGCGTCGACGTGGTGTTTCCGCCGGCGGCTGACTCACCCGGCGAGACGCCAGTCGATGTGGGCCCACCGGTCTCCGATCCGGTGTCACCGTTCCCAAGCGTGATCGAGGCCGCTGCAGTTGTTTGCTGCTCGCGGTTGTCGCCGCCACAGCCGACGGCAAGCACAGAGAGCGTGAAGATTCCTAAGCGGTGATGCGACACGTGAACTGCTCTCCGTTGCGCGGTACAAGCCAGCAGCGGAGCGCAACTTGACGGCCCCGCGATCCGCTTACGCGAGGTTGGCACAAACGGCTGGTACTGGGGAAGCGCTTCGCACGATGGCGCGGTGGGTCGGCCGGGCCCACGCGCGGCCTACAGGTCGCGACGTGCGAGTCCACGCGGTTCCTGCTCAGCCAACGGGGCAGCGTGCGTGCGCCGCCGCCGCCGCCGCCGCTTGGCCCGACTCCCCCGGTTGACCGTGCAGATCGCATCTGAAACCCTGGCTGCGATGGGAAGGCGGCTGCCCGATCCACGACGGCCGCGGCTGCCGCTTGTCGTCGCGGGCGGATCGCTGCTGGGCGGATGTGGCGCCCGCGCGGCGGGCACGACCGAGACCGAGGGCGCTACCGACCACGGTGAGCTGACCCAAGGGGAATCCTCGGGGCACACCGCGAGCTCGGGCGGACCGCAGCCGATGAGCGATTCCGGCGGTCAGGTCTCGGTCCCTGGCGCCCCGCAGCTCATCGACGCCAACCTGATCAACGGCGCGACGATCGAGCTCGTGTTCAACGAGGCCATTGCTCCGCTCGGTCCCGTCGATTTGGCGAAATTTCGGCTGAGCGCCGCGTTCGCCTCGCCGTACGCCTATCAGCCGGCGACCCTCTATGCCGATCTCGGGATTTGGAACGTCGTCGAGGAGTGCTACGAGCAGTGCCCGAGTTCAGAGGGCGGCGAAGAGCCGCAGTGTTACCAAACGTGCTACACACCGCCCGGTTCGCCGCTGCATGTGCAGTCGCTCGCCCATGGTTCCGCGCCCGACCACCTGATCCTCGGCCTCGATCAAGTCGTCGGGCCTGGCGTGTGCGGAGCCCTGCAACAGCGTCTCGATCAGGGTTCAGAGGCCGCAGCGATCTTCCTCCACTACTCCAACAACGGCCCTGGCATCGTCGATTTCGATGGCGACCAACTCGAAGCTATCGCTGAGCTCTGGACGCTGCAGAAGAACCAGCAATACTTCTATCAACAGGGCTTCTTTCCCGCGATGAGTCCCTTCATCCCGATTCATTGTCCGTTTTGAGAGCCGCGATGATCATCGTCACCGGAACCAAACGCTCTGGCACATCGATGTGGATGCAGATCCTCATCGGAGCCGGCTTTCCCAATTTCGGCGAGGCCTTTCCACAGACATGGGGCGAGACGATCCGCGACGCCAATCCGGACGGTTTCTACGAATCGATCCTTCGCCGGGGTATCTACTGGCAAACCAACCCGCACCCGCGCACCGGAGACTACTTCTTTCCCGAGCAAGTGGCCGAGCACGTGGTGAAGGTCTTCATTCCGGGGCTCGTGCGAACCGACCGGGCGTACATTGGCCACGTGGTGGCGACGATGCGTCATTGGGCCGAATACGAGAGCTCGATCAACCGCCTCTACGACATGGAGGACGAGGCCAACCGCCAGAAGCCAGGGTTCCTGGGCCCGCAGCCGCGTATCCCTGCCGTGTTGGAATGGTGGTATGAGAATTTTGCGCTCGTGCGCGACATCGTCACGCGGCGGTACAAGGTGCATGTCCAGTCGTACGACGGTATGTTGCGCGATCCGGAGGCCGTCGTGCGGGAGACGATCGGGTGGCTCGGGCGTGGTGATCCCGAAAAGGCGCTCGAGGCGGTGCGCCCGAGCAATCGCACCCAGGTGCGCCCCGAATCGACGTCGATCGAGCCGGAGTTCGCCGCGGTGTTTGACGAGCTCTACGCGGCGATTGACGAGCGCAAAGCCTTGACCGCCGCGTTTGTCGCCAAGCTCAACGATACGAACCGCGTGCTTGCGCCTCGTATCGGCGAGGCTCAGCACCGCGTCAGCGAGCAGTGGCGTCGACGACGCGGCGGGCAGGGTGCTCCGCCGGAGAACGACGGCAAGGGCAACCAGCCGAGCTGGTGACCGCGCACGCGACCTTCGAGGTCGTAAATCAGCGGCACGAGACTGCGCAGGCGGTCGACCTTCGCGCCGCGATCCCGACACGGACGGCTGTCCCATCCGGGAGCGGGGCGATTGAGGCGGCGCGCTAGGAGCGTGACCCCGTAAGGGGTCACGCTCCTCCGTGCCCGTGCCCGTGCCCGTGCCCGAGCGGCAACCACGCAGGTCGC
>CADEGN010000289.1 GCA_902826865.1 uncultured Myxococcales bacterium | reverse complement strand
AGAGCGTCAGCCTTCCAAGCTGAATGTCGCGAGTTCGAGCCTCGTCTCCCGCTCCCTTCCTCCGCCCTCGTAGCTCAGTTGGTAGAGCGCATCCTTGGTAAGGATGAGGTCTCCGGTTCGAATCCGGTCGAGGGCTCCGCGGTTCCGAAGACGTGGCGGGGGCCGCTGGCCAGCGGCCGTCGCTAGCCACTCGGGGCGAGGTGCCAGACGCGTGCGTCAGCTCTCGTGTCTATCGCCCGGGGCGCCGACGGGACCCGCGCCGTGCTCCCCGAACGCCCGTCGCGCGAGCCGGTTGCGCGACCGCGGCAGGACTGCTATCCGTTCGCACCCTTCCCCGCAAGGTCCGCTCCCATGGCCGCCGGTCACCGCATCATCATTTCCCTCGAGTGCCAAGAGTGCAAACGTCGTAACTACTCGACGAAGAAGAACCGGCGCAACAGCCCTGAGAAGATGACCCTCAAGAAATACTGCCGGTTCTGCCGCCGGCACACGGACCACAAGGAAACCAAGTAGTCGCAACTGGTCGCAGGCTCCGGCCCGTGGCCCGCACAGGGCGTTAGCTCAGTTGGTAGAGCAGCGGACTCCAAATCCGCAGGCCGGGGGTTCGAGGCCCTCACGCCCTGCCGTCAGAATCGCGACAGCTTCCCCCATCCTCAGGTCCAGATGTCGAGCGCGCGCAGACCCAAACGCAAGACGACCCAGGCCCGGCAGTCCGACCCGGCCCGGTGGGCGCACCTTATCTTCGTGCTGGGCGGGTTCCTGGGCGCCTGGGTCCTGACGAACTTCATCGAAGAGGGGTGGGACATCTTGTTCACCACCGCGTGGCCAGCGCTCGGCCGCCCGAATCCGCTCAGCGCGAACATCTTCGGGATCGGCATCGCGATCGCGGCCACGTTGTTTGCGTGGCGTCGAAGGGCCTGGTTCCAATATGCCACCGAGGTCGTCACGGAAGTGGCGCAGGTCTCGTGGCCGACAAGGGCCGAGGTCCGCGTCGCAACCATCGTTGTGATCGTCATGACGCTGATTTGTTCGGCGATTCTGTTCACCATCGACACGGTCTGGTCCAACGTGACTGACCTCCTCTACGGTATCGAGTGATGAGGGCCGATCCCATGGAATGGTACGTGGTGCACACCTTCTCGGGCTACGAGAACTCGGTTAAGCGAGCCCTCGAGGAGCGCATCAAGGGCAAACCCGTTGCCGAGTTCTTCGGCGAGATCCTTGTGCCGTCCGAGCAAGTCACGGAGCGGCGCGGGAAAAAGGCGATCAAGACCAATCGCAAATTTTTCCCCGGGTACATCTTCGTCAACATGGAGCTGACGAAAGAGAGCTGGCACCTGGTGAAGAACACGCCGAAGGTCACCGGCTTCTTGGGCGGCAACACGCCTCGGCCCGTGCCGGCGGCGGAAATGGCCCGCGCGCTCGGGCAAACCACACCGGCGGTGGAAGAGCCCGTCGTGTTGCCCGACGTCACCTACAATGTCGGCGATCACGTCCGCGTCAAGAGCGGGCCGTTCGCCAACTTCACCGGCGAGGTCGAGGATGTCGATCGCGACCGCCGCAAGGTGAAGATGTCTGTCTCGATCTTCGGCCGGCCGACGCCGGTCACTGTTGATTTCGCCGAGGTTGAGCCCGTCGCGGGCTGACCGTCGCCTAGAGGTTCGTCATGAAGAAGGTCACCGCTGTCATCAAGCTCCAGTCCAAGGGTGGGGAAGCCACGCCGGCTCCGCCCATCGGTCCCGCTTTGGGGTCGAAGGGCGTCAACATCATGGAGTTCGTCAAGCAGTTCAACGCGCGGACGGCCAAGGACAAAGGCACGGTGATCCCGGTGGAGATCACGGTGTACAGCGACCGGTCGTTCAGCTTCATCACAAAGACGCCACCGGCCTCGATCCTGCTGCTCAAGGCGGCGGGCATCGAGGGTGGGTCGGGTGAGCCCAATAAGGTTAAGAAGGGCAAAGTCACCCGCAAGCAGGTGCGCGAGATCGCCGAGTTCAAGCTCAAGGACATGAACGCATTCGACGTCGAGGCGGCGGCCAGGAGCATCGCCGGGACGGCTCGCTCGATGGGCATCGACGTCATCGACTAGATTCGCGGTTGCGCGGAACAGACAACGAGAGGTGGGGGAGGGCGACAACGTCCCGTTTGGACCCCGCAGGAGTCGAGAAGACACCATGGGTAAGAAGTTCGAGGCGGCCCGCCAGGCCGTGGATTCGGCCAAGCGCTACACGCTCGACGAGGGTTGCAAGCTCGTGTCCGAGCTCAAGGTAACCAAGTTCGACGCGACGGTGGACGTGGCGGCGCGGCTCGGGGTCAACCCCAAGCACGCCGACCAGATGATTCGGTCGAGTTGTCCGCTACCGCACGGGACGGGCAAGACCCTGCGCGTCGTCGTGTTCGCCAAGGGCGAGCGCGCCAGCGAGGCGACGGCGGCCGGTGCCGATCTCGTCGGCGCAGAGGATCTGGTCGAGAAGATCCAAGGCGGCTGGCTCGACTTCGATTCGGCGATCGCGACACCCGACATGATGGGTCTGGTCGGTCGTCTCGGCCGGGTGCTGGGCCCGCGCAACCTGATGCCGAACCCCAAGGTCGGCACCGTGACGATGGACGTCGCCCGGGCTGTTCGCGAGCTCAAGGCCGGTCGCATCGAGTTTCGCACCGAGAAGACGGGAATTGTTCACGCGCCGATCGGTAAGATCTCGTTCGGGCCGGAGAAGCTGCGGACGAATCTCGTCACGCTGCTCGAGCAGTTGCAGCGCCTCAAGCCCCAGACGGCCAAGGGCAAGTACTGGAAGAGCGTGACGATCAGCTCGACGATGGGGCCGGGGATCCACCTCGACACCAACGAGATCCTGGCCCTGGTCGAGGCCTGAGGCGCGTCACAGCGGGAGCATGTCGAGGAATCCGCGGCGTTCGGCGATGAACGTCCGCGGTTGATCGACTTGATCTTCGAACGCCGCGAGCTCGTTCGCGAGCACGGGATCGCTGACGTCGGCAAGATGCAAGACCGCGTCGATCTCGTCCACCCGGGCGGTCAGCGCGGCGACGTCGAACGCTTCGTCGCGGACGGAGCGAAGGGCCGCGGCGTAGCGATCGACGAACGGTGGCGCGGTGAGCTCGATCGCCAGCAGCCCCCCCGGATACTCCGCTCCCCACGGGCGAAAGTCGGGGTTCATCGGGTCGACGTCGACGACCCAATATGGCCAGTCGGCGCCGTGGGGCAGCATCACGAATCGCCCGCCGGGCACGTGATAGAGGTAGTAGTTCCAGGCTGCGATCGTGTAGCCGTCCCACAGGCAAAGCGCCATGTCGAGGGCGAATACCGTGAGGAACTGATCGACATCGACGTGCGGTGAGATGGCGTCCTCGAGTGTATCGGGGGTGGCGCTGGCCACGGCCGCCGCGAGCGCGATGAGGTCGTCGCGCGTGCGACCGTCCTCGAGATCCTTCAGATCGGCCGCCTCCGGGTCCTGACCAAAGTCCCACGGGCCCTCGTAGAGGTTGCCGCTGCCGTCGCCGAAGTGGTCGGCGAGAAACTGTTTGTTCACCGACTCGACCACGACATAAAAGCCCTTGGTTTCGCCGTTGAAGCGCAACGCCGCGTGGGCCGCTCGCGGCGCGGCCATGCCAGCCCGTTGATACGCGAGGTACGACAGTGGTTCGGAGCTGAACGTGACGTCCTTGATCGTGTTGTTGAGGGCGAATTTCTCGATGCCGTCGATGTCTTGCCCCGCCACGGTTTCGTCGAGCTTGACCGAGAAGCTCGGCTTGCCCGCCAGGGGTTGCAAGGTCGACATGCCCTTGCGGCGGATGCCTGCGCCGGTCACCGTGGTTCCGTCGTAGGTGATGGTGCAGGGGACACGGTTCTCCGCGTCGCTGTCGAGCATGTCGAGGTACTGGTCTTCGACGGTGATGTCGATCTGATGAAGCGCGTCGGGGGCAAAGAGCATCGCGCCGTTCGGTTCATCCGGGCCGCCCGTGGACGTCACGGCGCCCGTGTCTGGGCCGTCGCTTGTGGCGGCGGACGTCGCGAGCGAGGACGAGCCCGAGGCGGCGGCAACTGTGCTATCGGCACCGGTCGCGGTCGCCTCGCCGGCGCCGGTCGTTGCGCCGGCCTGCGAGGGATCCTGCGCACCGCAGCCGAGGGCTCCAAGGAGCACGCAAGTGGCAAAGGCCCGCGGCAACATAGCAAGGCTACACGCGGGCGGTCAGGAGATCGAGCCCGCCAGTGTCTGTGGCGCGCGCGGCCATAGGCCGGTCGAGGCCGCAGATGTTGTTCTCGCGAGAGCCGGCACACACCGACGCCGCCGGAAAAAGTGCAACCTCGGGTGCAATACGGCCACCAAGCCGCATCTACTCCGGTGCGGTCGAGACGCGTGAGGGGATGTGTTGCACGATGCGACGCTGGAGGGCAATCAGGTGGTTCGGAGCCACCTTGGCGGTGATGCCCGTCGGGTGCGCCAGTGTCCGCGGTCATCTGGCACTCGAGGACGGTCGCTACGAAGATGCGGTCGCGGCGTACGACGAGGCGCTTCGACAGAGGTCGAATCACGCTCCGCAGCGATGGTTCGAGAAGCGTCAACGCGCCCGACATGCCTATGTGAACGAGCGCCTCCGGCGGATCGCAGCACTGCGTCGCGATGGATCGCACCGGGAGGCCACGAGAACGCTCGAGGAGCTGCTCGTCCGGGTCGGCAGCTGGGAGGTGAGCGAGGCCGCAAGCTCCGCGATCGAGCGACAGATCCGCGTTGCCGCCGAGGACGATCATCGACGCACGCGACGAGCCCTCCATGAGCACGGGCCACTTACCGCCGAACGCAGCCTCCCACCCGCCGCGATGCTGCTCGCGCGTGGTCCGTACGCGGAGGAGCGCCGCACTGTGTTAAGGGAGATCGCGGAGGCCGGCGCCGAACGATGCGCCACGGCGAGCGAAGTGGCGCGGGCGCGGCCGTTTCTCGCGAGCGTGGCGAGGGCCTACTGCGAGCACTTCGGTGCACCGCTGCCGGAGCAGCTCGCGCGTCCCGGTGCTTGCGCGGGCGTGGAGTTCACCGGCGTGATCGCGGGCGAGACCCTCGGCGAGCGCGGGACCATGCGGCTCGCGCTGACACGAGCATACGCTGCGAGCCCGTGGGTCGATCCGTTGGCGCACTGCACCCATCGCGTGCATGTGCAAGGAACACGGAGCGACCAAACAACGACGCAGAAGATCAGGGTCGCGGAGAAGTG
Organism: uncultured Myxococcales bacterium; assembly: GCA_902826865.1. Lineage (GTDB taxonomy): Bacteria > Myxococcota_A > Polyangia > Nannocystales > Nannocystaceae > Xiheibacterium. The sequence goes on along the minus strand of CADEGN010000289.1, from coordinate 4,004 downwards.
GACCGAGAGGGTGCCCTATGCGGCGACCGAGATGGTCAGCGTGGCATACACAACGAGCGAACACTATACGGCCATGGAGGCGCACACGACCTACCAGTCGTATAGTTACTCGTGCGGGTCCCATCCACCGCGCACGTGCACAGGATCGCGGCCGCATACGCAGTATCGTTCGGTGCCGAGGACCCGTAGCGTGACGCGGCATCGAATGGAGCCACGCACGGTGACGCGTTATCGCGACGTCCCGCGTGTCTTCGAGTTCGAAGCCGAAGAGGTCGTCCACCTCTACAATGCGGCCGGCACTATCGCGTTCGAGGGCGGCGGCGCGGCAGCCACGTGGAAATTCGAGGAACGCGCGGTCGCTCTGAATCACGATGTCGTGTTCGCGCCCGCTGGCATCGCGCCAAGCCGTGCGCCGCCGCCGTCGCGCCCGGCGATGTTCGCCCGCGAGGTCGACAAAGCGGCGAGCGACTTTGCGAGCGCGATGGCCGAGGAGTTTCGTCGCCGCCACTGCGAGGGGGTGTCGTCGTTTGACACCGACTCGGCCGCGGCGTGCCTTCTCGCCGCGCCAGCGACGTTGCCGCGCGAGGCCGCGGCCGTGCTGGCCGAGGTGTTCGCGGGGGATGTGGACGAGGTCGCGAAGCTCCTCGCGGGACGCTGACGTCCTGCTGATGGACGGGACAAACGACGCCGATAGCTAACGGGCTGACCGAACGCGCCAGTGGCGGTCCCGGCGCGCGTCGCAGCGTTGCTAAGCGGGCCTCACGGTGGGCGCTTTACATCGCCGTGAGCGCGACCGTCGCAGGCGCGGAGGCGTTGCCTTCCGCGTCCACGAGCACCAGCTCGAGCTCGTACTCGCCGGCGACGGGCGGCGCAATCGCCAGCACGAACGCGACGCTTCCCTTGGCCTTGCCTCCCGCATTGCTGATGTCGACCTCCATCTCGGTACGTTCCCCGCTTGGAGTGACGATCGCGATCGCGAGGCTGTCGAGATCGGAGTCCGGCTCGGTGAAGTCGACGTCACCATTGACCGTCGTGGAGGTGCCGACCGCGATCGTGGTCGGCATCACGTCGACTCCGTCGATGACGGGCGCGGATCCGTGATCCGACTGGCCGTCGCAGGCGGTCACGGCGATCAGGAGGATAGCGAAGACGTTGCGCATGGAATCGATCTCCAGGGATATGAGGGTGATCAGGGTGGGAGGCTCGAGCCGAGCAGGCCGGCGACGATCGCGGCGAACATCGCCACCGCCACGGCGATCGCGGGTCCGCGGGTCGGAAGTTCCTGGCGGCGCGCGACCGGGCCGGCGCCGCGCCGGAGCGCGCGCAGGAGCGGCAGCGGCAGCAAGACCTGGGCGGCCGCGAGCACGATCACCACCGCCCGCACGCCCGCGCCCAGGGTCACGGAACCCGTGCCGGCCAAGACGATGGACGCGATCGCCACGAGCGGCAGCGCGAGCACGCCCCACAGTCGCAGGCGGAACAGCCCCGCCACGGCCGCGATGTTGGCGATCGCTAGCCCCGACAGCGGCGCGAGGCTGATAGGCATGCCGGCCTCGGTGCGCATACCGACGACGAGGAGCAGCAGCTGAGACTGCGCCACGGCCAGCACCATGACCAGCAGGATGACGCCGCGGAACGCCACCGGATCGAATGCACCGCGGGCGTCGGCCCGCGCGGTACCGAGGCCTCCCGAGGCGATCAATGCGAAGCCGGTGCACACCGCCAGCAGTGAACCCCCGGCGGGCAACGTCTCGGCCGGCGCCAACGACCACATCACGCCGACGACGAGGTACATCCACCAGCTGGCGCGAGCGAACAGCTGGGCCATCACCGCGCCGCGGGAGATCGCGATCGCGGCGAGCACGAGGACGAGCACCGGAAGGGCCAGCATCGCCAAGATGGGCGCGCCGAGGGAATGCGAGATCGCGGCGTCTGCTGCCATTACAACGGCGGCAGCGAGCGAGGCGAGCACCGCGAGTCCACGTCGCACCCGTGCGACCTCCGGAGCCGCGCCGCTCCACCGCCCCGCGGCTTCGAGGTTGACCCATGGCGGAGCGACGGCCCGTTCGAGCCGAGCGCGGGCATCCGTGATGGCACGCTCGTAGCTCACGATCCCTCCTCCAGCCAGGCCCGGATCCGCCGCTGGGCGGCGACCGCCCGGTGCGAGACGCGTTTGGCAGACACCCCGAGCACGCGCGCCGCCTCCTCGAGCGGCATCTGCTCGATCACCCGCAGCACGAATGCTTCGCGCGCGGCGGGGTCGAGGCGCCCGAGCGCGAGATAGAGGCGATCGGCGAGCTCGCGACCTTCGGCGATCGACTCGGGCGAGCGCTCGTCAATGGTCTCCCGAAGGGCAAACCGCTGCCACAGCGATCCGCGTCGCCTCGTCCGACGCCAGTGGTTGCGCGCGACGTTCACCGCGATCCCGTGCAGCCACACGGCGACCGGGACCCGTGCGTCGTAGGTGCCCAGGCGATCGAACGCGGTCACGAACACGTCCTGCGTGAGATCCTCGGCGACCCGCAGATCGCCTACGAGCGCCACCAGGTGGCGGGCGACGCCGGTGGCGTGGTCCCGATACAGCTCGGCACGCGCGGCACGGTCATCGGCCGCCGCGCGCGCGACGACATCGACGCCCGGGCTCGGCACGAGCTGACGCGACTCGGTCAACGTCGCGATCTTGTCGCGAACCGCCGCGATTCCCACGGGTCGGGCGTGCGTTTCCACAACGTCGCCGCGGCCCACGGCGCCCGCCTCGCGGCTGCCCGTTCGCGCACCTGCGGCTTGGAGCGACATCGAGGCGGACCACGCCTTGCGGACATGACGGGGGACGATCCCGCAACCACGGTCTCGGTCTCGCCGGCCTGAACGAATCGACGTCTCGTCCCATTCGCGCGCGTCGAGGTCGGGGTAGACGACCTTGCAGACGCCCACCGCTACACCAACGATGCGCTCGAATCCTCGCGCGTCGAGCCGGCCCTCAATCACGGTGCCGTCGGATAGGGTCAGCTCGTAGCGCGGATCCGGCACGGGCTCGTCGAGTTCATCGACGAGTTGACTGACGAAGGTTCCGAGCTGATCGCAGGCCCGCGGGACGTAGACGCCGAGGCGGCGGAACAGTCGCCACGGACCGTAGACACGCCCGGCGTCCGGCGGCGAGCTGAGGTAGGGACTAATCGTCGACTGCGGCTGAGGTTCGGCGTCGATCGGCCGCGCGATCGGGGCACAATGGTCCCGTGACCGGCCGCACCGCGATCTTCGACGCGCCGCGCGTGGAGCTCGCCACCCTCGAGGCGGTGTTCGATGCGGTGCCCGACGTGGTGTTCTTCGTGAAGGACTCCGACGCCCGCTACGCGGTCGTCAATCAGACGCTCGTCAAACGCGTGGGCGCCAACTCGAAACAGGCCCTGCTCGGGCGCCGGGCAGAAGAGGTTTTTCCCGGGCCGCTGGGCCGCAGCTACACCGCGCAGGACTTCCAGGTCCTGCGAACCGGCAGGCCCGTGCTCGACCGGCTGGAGTTGCACCTCTACCCCGGCAACGCCGCGGGCTGGTGCCTGAGCTCGAAATTCCCGACCTCCGATCGCGGCGGCGTCGTCGGCGTATCGCGGGACCTCCGTCGCCCCAACGATCGTCACCCCGAGTTCGCGCGGCTCGCTGCGGCGGTCGCCGACCTCGAGGCCGCGTTCGCCGGCGACGTGCGGATCTCCGCGATCGCGCGGCGACGGCGACTCTCGGTGGATGCGTTCGAACGCCTGGCGAAGGAGGTGTTCGGCGTATCGCCGCGCGACCTGTTGGTGCGACGCCGGATCGAGACCGCGACACGTCTGCTGCAGGACACCAGCGATGGCATCGCTGATATCGCGGTCGCGTGCGGCTACGCCGATCACAGCGCGTTTTCGCGTCAGTTCGAGGCAACGGTCGGGGTGACACCGTCGCAGCACCGGGCCGGCCTCGAGGCGTCGCCCTCGGCACCACGAAGCCCGACCCGCCCTCGCCGGTGACCT
>CADEGN010000288.1 GCA_902826865.1 uncultured Myxococcales bacterium | reverse complement strand
ACTATCTCGCCGTGAGGGCCCCCCGCGGTGACGACCGGCGCGAGTTCTTCGTGCGCGCCGTGGACGCTACCGGCAAGACGCGCGTGGCGCAGGCGTTCCAACTCGAGATCTTCCGCCGCGAGTCCAAGCGCGACAAGGACGGGAACACCTCGGTGCACGAGGTCCGCGTGACGTCGTGCAAGGGCGAGACCCGCCGCGAGGGCGCCGACGCCTCCTGTGCCACGAAGGCGCTCGCGGACGGCGAGTACGTCGCCCGACTGATCGCGACGGTCGATGGGCAGCCCAACCTGTGGAACACACAGTGGTGGACACGCAAGCCCCGGGCGCCGATCCCCGATCACAAGCGCACCTCGCTCGAGCTCGTGCTCGACCGCGATAAGCTCGATCCCGGGCAGCAGCTGGCGATCACCGTGTTGGGTCCGCCGGCGACGGGCCACGGCATCCTCGCGTTCTCGCACCTCGGGCTGCGCCGGTTGGTGCCATTCGAGTACCGCGACGGGCGGGCGGAGCTGAGCTTGGTGGCGAGCGACGCCTGGATTCCGAAGGTCACGCTCCAGGCCTGGGTGGTCGCGCCGGGCGAGAAGCCCCGCGACCCTCCGCGGAGCTGGCAGGACACCGCGACGGTCGAGGTCGGACACGAGGGCCGTCGGCTGAACGTGCAGGTCGAGGCCGCCGAGGTCACACGTGCCGGCTCGGAGCTGCCGATCACCGTGCGCGTGCAGGGTTCCGACGGCAAGCCGGTGCGCGGACGCGTGGCCGTGTGGGCCGTGGACGAGGCCCTGCACTCGTTGATGCCGCCGCGGATCCCGGACCTCGTCGGCGCGTTCGTGCCGCACGCGTGGTTCGAGACCCGCATGGTCGAGACCCTCTCGGACGTGCTCGTGCCGTACGAGACCATCGTGGACCCCTACGAGTTCGGGATCGGTCTCGGCAGCATGGGTGGTTCCGGCTACGGCGGTGGGAGCGGCAGCGTCAAGGGTGCGGGAGGTTCTGGGTCATCCGGCGCCGTGCGCCAGAGGTTCCAGGGCACGCCGATCTTCATCGGCGACGCGGCGCTCGACGAGCGCGGCACCGCCGTGGTGCGGGGACGCCTGCCGGACAACCTCACCACCTTCCGCCTCACCGCGATCGCCTCCGCAGAGGTCACCAGCGGGCCGGGGTTGGGCCGCTTCGGTCACAACGACGCGATGGTGCGCGTCACGGCGCCGCTGGTCGTGCGCGCCGGCTTGCCGCGGGTGTTACGCCCCGGCGACGAGGCCGAGCTCGCGGTGCTGCTCGACAACCTCGGCGGCGGAGCGGGCACGCTGCGGATCGGCGTCGATACGGTGCACGGTGGCGACGCGATCGAGATCGTGCGGGGGCCCAAGCGACGGGTCGCGGTCGAGGCCGGCGGCCAGGCGCGGGTGACGTTCCTGGTGCGAGCGAAGCGCGTGGCCGATGTCGAGCTCGAGCTCAGCGCAGAGCTGCCAGATTCCGAGGGCACCGCCGTACGGGACGCGATGCGAGCGCAGCTTCCCATCGTCGCAAGCACCGAGCTACGGAGCCGGGCCGCCGCCTACGGCTCCTCGACCGCGGACGGGCCCTTCGCGATCGCGCTGGGACGACCGCGCGATCTGGGCGCCGCTGGCCTCGACGTGGACGTCGAGCTCAGCGCCACGATGCTCGGCGGCCTGCAGGACCTCGCACGCGACCTGACACAGTACCCCTACGGCTGCCTCGAGCAGACCTCCAGCGGCCTGTTGCCGTTGGCGGCGTTGGCCGGTCTGCGCACGCAGGGGTACCTCGACCAAGACGTCTCGAAGCATGTCGCCGTCGGTCTGTCGCGATTGCGATCGATGCAGGTCTCCGGCGGCGGACTCGGCTATTGGCCGGGCGACGACGTCGTGCATGTGTGGGGCACGGCCTATGCGCTGTGGGTGCTCGAGCAGGTGCGGGCGGCCGGGCACGACGTGCCGGAATCGCTGCGCCACGGCATGCGCGACGAGCTCTTGCGTCGACTCGGCGCGTCGCCGCGCGCCACCGACGACGAACCCGGCGATGAGCGCGACGATGACGACGATCCCAGCGATGCGCGCGACGAGCCGGCGCCGACGGCCGACATCGATGACGTCGCCGCGGCGATGGCCCTGCAGGCGGTCACCGCAGCCGGTGCGCGCCCGGCCGGCCTGCTCGCGAACCTCGTCGCGCGCCGCGCCTCGCTCCCGACGTTCGCCCACGCGCTGCTGCTGATGGCGGCCCACGACGTCGATCCCGCGAGCGCGGACACGCGCAGGCTGCACGCCGAGCTTCGCGCGAAGCTCGACGAGCGCGAGGGTGTGGCGTCGGTGCGACCGGATACGGCGCACTACCCGGCCTACTTCGACAGCACCGCGCGCACCGAAGCGATGGTGATGCTCGCGCTCGCGCGCGTGGATGCCGACGATCCCCTGGTGGAGAAGCTCGCACGCAACCTCACCGCGCTGCGCGGACGGGGCGCCTTCGCCAACACGCAGGAGCGTGCCTACGCGATGCTGGCGCTGGCCGAGTACGCGCGCCGACAGGAGGCGGTGCCGCCCGATCTCCGCGCCGAGGTGTGGATCGCCGAGCAGCACGTCGGCGGCAGCACGCTGGCGGGTCGACTGCCTGCGCCCGTGCGGCACGAGACGCGGCTGCGTCGACCCACATCCAGCGGTGACCCGGCGCGTGTGACCGTGCAGCGCAGCGGCAAGGGCCGGCTCTACTACCGCGTGGGCATGTCGTGGACACCCCCGGGGGCCGATCGCACCGCCGCTGCCAACGGCATCGCGTTGGCGCGGTCACTACGGACTGTCGCCGGGCGCGACGCCGAGATGACCGCCGGCGAACTCGTCGCCATGGATGTGACGATCACGGTCGACCGCGCCCAGCGCTACATCGCCATCGAGCTGCCGCTGCCGCCGGGTCTCGAGGCGGTCGACGACACGATCGGACACGGAGCCCGGGCGCGCGTGCTGCCGGGCCAACGCGGCACGTGGGTCAGCCACCAGGAGCTGCGCCGCGATCGCGCGCTCGTGTTTGCCGACGCGCTCCCGCCGGGCGAGCACCGCACCACGGTGTTCCTGCGCGCGACCACGCCGGGCCAGTTCAGCATGCCGCCGGCCGTGGCGCGTGCGATGTACCAGCCCGAGATCCGCGGGCACACGGCGAAGGCTGCCGTCGAAGTCCACGCCGTGCGTTGACACCACCGTACGGCGTGCTGGCGTGGTTCAATCCTGGGCAGCTCAACCCCTTGGGCAGCTCAGCCCTCCGGGTCGAGGACGACGCCGTTGATCGAGTCGAGGCCACCGCCCGCGGGATACCCGTAGGACGAGTAGTAGTCGGTGCCCCACACCATCACCCCGAACGCGTCGTCGCTGCGCGCCACGTGCTGGCTGGTCTCGCATTCGGAAAACTGCCCGATCCCGCCGCGGAACAGCTCGACGTGCGCGACCTCGTAGTCGCCCTCACGACGAGGAACGCGCCGCTAAAACGGATCGATGACGCGCGGCGAAGGCGGGTCGACCCGCACAATCGCATCGCTGGGCGCCGACCATAGCGACGCCCCCGACGCGGGCATCGCGGACGTGTTCGCTTGGGGCGCACCATCGAGCGGCGCGGCCTCGACCGGGAGCGCACCCGCCTCGGGTGGTGTCGTCACGGCAGCGCGGGTCCGGCGTCGCGGCGGCGGTTCGACGACGATCCACGGCTCATCGTCCTCGTCGGCGACCGGCGTTGGCCTCGTGGTCGCGAGCACCTCGTCGCGGCGCTCGTTCCGGGCGGGTTCGCCGGGCGCGATCGTGGCCGCGAGCATGCCCGGCTTCGTCGGCGGTTCCCGGGATCGATCGCGTGCGACAACCCCCACAACGACGGCCGCAGCCACCGCCCTCGCTGCGATCGCGCTACCGATCCAGCCGCGCGGCGCGATGACCCTCTCCACCGAGGTCGGGTGCTCGAGGTACGTGCGGCGATGGTTCGGACGGGGCGCGCGCGGCTTCGCGGCAGTCAAGGCTATGACCGCGTCGATCACCCCGCGCGGCGTAGCCGAAGCCAGCACCATCACGTCGCCGGCGATCTCTGCCCCAAGCAGGCCGCGCAACCGCCTGCGCGCGGCCAAATCGTTCGCGTCTGGTGCCCACACCACGCGCAGCAATCGAGAACCACCGTCGGTGTGGAGCGCGGCCCGAGCCGCGGCGCCGGTCTCGAAGCTAACCTCGAAGCCTCGCGCCATCAGAGCGTCGACCACACAGCACGCCGCCGGCCGCAACTCGTCAACGCAATAGAGCGCAACTCGGCGCCGCGCACCCGATCCCAGGCGATGGGTCGAAGATCGATTCGTCACGGCGCGGAGCCTGGCCCAAGCGATCCCCGGGCACCAAGAAATCCGCGGCGCGCCGCTGCACATCGGCGCAGCGCGCCAGCTATTCCGGGGCTGGACGCGAGGGGCGAGCACGGCCGCGTTTCAGGGATCATCCGTGCCAACCCTGCCTGGACTGCGAACCGATCCGGCCTGGCGGTAGCGCGGGCAGTCGACGGCTGTGCTTCGAAGATCCAAGAAGGTCGTCGATCCGCTCGGCGCACGGGCCGACATCACGCACGCGCTTCGGTGGGGTGCTTGCATGCCGGCATGAGCATGGTTGGCGCAGCGATCTCCGACATGACCTCGGGCTGTTCGTGCACCTCCATGCGCTCGTGATCGAGGGCCCGTTCACAGAGCACGATGGCACGATTGGGCGCAGCCTCGGATTGGGCACGTTGCGGCAATTGCCTCGCGGCCGGAAGACCCGGATCGGAGCAGCTGCCCAAGGCCGAGCCGGTCATGGCCGCCCTGCCCCATAACAACGCGCCGACGACCTAGCACGGCCGAAGGATCAAGCCTCCGCGTGTCGTCATTTTGCGGGCTTTCGCCCGAGCGCCCGCGTGTCCACCCACCTGTGCGCCGCGAACACGCCGCCGTGGGGCGTTGCAGATGCTTGAGTGCGAGACGGTTTCGTCCGCGCGTGGACGCGCCCGGATGGGGCCGATCCGCAGCAAGTCGCGCTCGCAGTCTCCAGCGAATTTTCGCACTTGCCGAGCTGAGAGAACGCGTTCCCACGGGCTGCGGCCAATCGGGCGCACCGGGCACTTGATCGTTCGGACGATCGTTTCGCGCCACTTCGGCACTTTATTCGCTGAGAATTCCGGCGAGGAAATTCGACGAGAGCGAGCTTTGATGCCGCGTCCTGCCAGCTCGAATTCCTCGACCCCGCCAGCCGCCGCGCAACGGTTCAAGTATCTCATCTTCCGCCATGGCGGCGAGGAGCACGGGGTCCCGCTCTTGTCTGTTCGCGAGGTGTCGTCGCAGCGGAGCGTGCGGCCGGCGCTGAACATGGCGCCGCACTTCGTCAGGGTCACGAACCTGCCTGGAAGTGTGATCTCGATGGTATCGCTCGAGCGTCCCCTCAGTTCCGACGAAGCCCCCAGCGGCGAAGGTCGGGTGATGCTCGTGGTCGGTCTCGGAGACAGCACGCTCGCAGTGCTCGCCGATGTGGTCGTTGCAGTTCGCGCCATTGACCCCGCAGACATTGACGAAACCCCGCGCACGGAGCCTTCGACGGTTGCGAAGCACCTGCGTGGGCGTTCACCAGGCCCGCGGCCGCACTTTCGGGCGCAACACACACGCTACCCCCGCATCCGAACTCAAGATCTCGAGACCGCATAACGAGTGCGTCGAGCGTCAAGGACGAGCATGCCGCTGGAACCACAGCCAACACCGCCAGAGACACTGCGGCTAGTGATCGACACCCTCTCCGAGGGGGTCATCGTCGCCAACTGCGCCGGCGAGTTCCTGCTATGGAACACCGCCGCGGCGGCGTTGGTCGGCATCGGTCTGACGGCCTCCACGCCCAGCGAGTGGCAGGCCCGCCACGGCGTATTCCTTGTCGATCGGGTGACGCCGTGCCCCGACGACCAGATCCCGTTGAGCCGTACGATTCGGGGAGAGTCGTTCGACGATGTGGAACTGTTCATCAGGAATGCCGCGCGTCCCGAGGGGATCTTCATCTTGGTCACGGGCAGGCCGATGTACTCGGAGGGGAAGTTGGTGGGCGGGCTGGTCTTGGTCCGCGACAACTCGAATGCGCGTTCGCTTGCCGAGGCGAGGACGCTCGCGGATCGAGAACACCGAATGGCGAGCCTGGGCCGGATGGCCGCCGGCATCGCCCATGAGATCAACTCACCGCTGTTGGAGATCAACCTCGTCGCCGCGCGGATCGAGCGCAGGCTGGCCGACCACCCTGACCCTCGGCTACGCGAAGCGCTGGGCCAGATCAAGGCGAGCGTCGAGCGAGCGGCGTGCATCGTCGGCAGCGTGAAGCGGCTCGTTCATGGCGACAGCAATCCCGCGGCCGCGGCGAACAGCATGCGACTTTGCCTGGCGGATATCGTCGCCGACGTCAGCACCGTGAGCCGCGCGCGGTGCGATTTGGACGAGACCGACTTCCGCGTCGAAGCTCCGACGGTCGCCGCCCTGGAGGTCCGGGGGTCGCGCAGCGAGATCGGTCAGATCCTGGCCAACCTCGTGAGCAACGCCTTCGACGCGGTGTCGAAAAGCTGCCGCCGACCACGGTGGGTCGAGGTCCGGGTCGAAGAACAGACGGACCGCGGTGAAGTCTGGCTTTCGGTGACCGATAGCGGCGAAGCGATTCCCCCAGCGGTGCGGCAGCGCATGTTCGAGCCGCTGTACTCGACCAAACCAGTCGGCGAGGGCACAGGGCTTGGCCTCGCGGTTTCAGCGCAACTGGCCAAGAACCAAGGTGGTCGTCTCGTCTTCGATGAAGACGCGCCGAACACGAAATTCATCCTCGCACTACCAACGGCGGACGCAACAGTGAATCAGAGGGAGGAAGCATGAACGAAAGCAACCACAAGTTTCGGGTCTTGGTGGTGGATGATGACGCCGGCGTTCGCCGTGAACTCGTCTACCTCTTGGAGGACAGCGGCTTCGACGTAGCGTCCGCATGTCACGGTCTCCAGGCCCTCCAGCATCTGGGCACGATTCCCTTCGATGTGGTGGTGACCGACGTCTACATGCCGCGGATGGATGGCCTCGACTTGATCATCGCGCTCCGCCGCAAGTACCCAGACATGCGCGTCGTCGCCATCTCCGGCGGCGACCGTCGCGGTGCCTCGGACGGGGAGCTTCAACAGGACTCGTACCTGCGCGCGATTCAGCGGTTCAGCGGTGCGAAAGTCCTGTACAAGCCGTTCGCACCAAACGACCTGCTCGCGGCCATTTGTAACGCGACGCCCACCGTCGCGGAAGCGCAGTAGCTCGTTGGGGCCGCTGCTGACTCACGTCACCGCGTGGCGGCGTTGCGCGTCTCGAGCCGGGCACGATACCGGTACGGCGGATACAGCATCGATCTCTGCCGCCCGTCCGACGGCGGCAGATCCTGCAATTAGCGCCACGTCGCGTCCACGACGCAGCTTGTGTCACCATCCGTCCCGCCCGCCATCACGGTCATCGTGACCTCCTTGGCGCCGGCCGCTTCTAGCGCTCCCTGGATCCCACCGATCGTGTCTTCCCACAGGTTCTCGGTGAACCCCTCCGCGCCGTCAACTTCGATGCGTGCCATGCGCTTGCCGGGGGCCATCGCGGTCATCGTCCCCGTGTCGTAGTACGTCTTGAAGATCCCGGGCGCGTGCTTGATCACGAAAGACGGCGAGACGACCAGGAAAACACGCGGTAGATCCCGCTCAAGTCCTTCTTCACCTTGAGGCGCCCCATTTCCCGGGCGAACTCCGGCCCAGCGCCGAGTGCCCGCCGCGCCGCTGCGTGCAGATCGCTCCACCAGTCGATCGGGTACCAGCTCGACGGAAGGATCTGGCCCGACGCGATGATCTCCGCGAGGTCGGGCCGGAGCTCCGCGAGGGTGCTCTGCACCACAGACTCGCCGAAACGCCCGCGGAGTACCTCAAGGAAGCCGCGGATATTCTGCCCCTTCGCCCTCGCCAAGCTCGTGTCTCTTGTGCCGCGTTCGGCGCGGCCCAGAAGTCGGCGGCGTCCCTGGGCGTTCGCGGCCCGGCGACGCCGGTTCGACGGGACTTTCGGCGGGCGGCCCTTCGTCGGCCGCTGAGCTGGACGCCGTGGCGCGACCCCCAGGCCGCGGCCAGTCGATCCCTTGGCGATGACCCTGTGCTCGGATGGACCTCACTGCTTCGAGCGCGGCCCAGCGTACTTCGCTTCCGATGGACGGCCTCTCGCAGGCGTCACCGAAGGCGACCTGCCGCAGGCGGTCAGGTACTTCGAGGCGTCGTGCGACACTGGCTTTCGCCGCGGATGCCATGCGGCGAGAAACCCGTATCGCACCGGGCTCGGCGTCCCGCGAAGTCTTATCGCCGCGCAGAAGCTGTACATGCGCGCCTGCATCGACCATGACACGACGCCCGAGTCGTGCTGGCGATTCGCCGCCACCGAGCGCGAGCTGGCCCCGGCCAGATGACGCGACGACAAGCGACAGCGGAAGACTGACGAGCGCGAGCTCATTCCCGATGATCCGTCGGCGCTGCTCAGCGAACCGTCCCCGTGTCTCTGTGTCGGATCCCGCGTGGCGTTGGGCCGCCGCTTCACTCCCACTTCCGAGGGGGCCAGCGTGCGTGGGCTTACGTTACCGATCCCCTGACGAGCCGCGTGCATGCACGGGACCACAGCGGCTCGCCGGCGCCCCGCTTCGAACCTCGAGCGCGGCTTGCCGCAGCGAAACCACGCGTTGGGGGACCCGTCGGACGACGCGCCGGCGTTCATCGTCGCGCCGCGCGGGCTCACGGGACGTGCCGCGACCCCCGCAGCCGATTAAGACGATCGCGAACGCGGCCGTGCTCGCTGCTGCGCTCGCGCGTTCCGAAGTCGTGCAGCATCGCGCCCGCTACACGCGGGGGATGTTCTCGGGTACGGCGAGAAGCGCCCCGGCTCGATCCCCTCATTGATGCTTCCGTTGCCCGGTGCGGCACGCCTTGATGCGGCCCTTCCAGGCCGTCTCGGTGTCGGACCGGTACGAAGCTCGGCGGGAGCAGCGGGAGCAGCCCCGGACCCTCCGGGGTGCGCTCGCGCTGCAGCTGCACGCATCGGTGGTACGCCTTGATGCGCTCGGGGAAGCGATCGGCGCCCGTCGCGTCGACCATGATGTCGGCGAGTGCGGCGACGTCCGTGACGTCTTCGAAGTCGTGGGCCGCGAAATCCGCCACCGACAACCCATCGTGACGATGGTCCGTGGCA
>CADEGN010000287.1 GCA_902826865.1 uncultured Myxococcales bacterium | reverse complement strand
GGAGGGGGGGCCGTTCCGGGTTCGCGATGAGCTCGACATCATCCGTGCTCACGCCGGGCATCTCGGCCTCGAGCACGAGCTTGTCTCCGTCATCGCGGATGTCTACCGGCACCAAGGTGCGCGGACGTTGTGTGGCGCGCTCCCCAGAAGGACGGCGGCCGAGGAAGAACGGGTCGTAGAAGAGCTGCTCGAACATGATGATGTTCCTTTCTGGTCCGACTCCGCGCGCGCGTCGGATCAGCGCGCGAGGATCGGCATGCGAAGATGTTTGGTTGGGTCCCGCGTCCGTGGACGTCCGCGCGACCCCGGGGGGGTCGGCGTTCGGCAACGGCCGGGTTCGCCGTGCAACTTGGTGCCGCTCGCGACCCCGTCAAGGGGTGGCGTGGGCCACGACGGCGTCGGTGAGCTCGCCCGAGACCTCGCCCGCCCAAACCACCGCCCGACGCACGCGGGCGCCAGGGCCGACGCTCACCCCCGGTTCCAACTGTACGTGGGGACCAACGCGCGCGCCCGCGGCCACGTGCACGCCCGGGCCGATCCACACGGGATCGACGATCGCAGCGCTGGGGTCGATCCGCGCCTGGTCGGAGACCCCGCGCACAAATCCCTCGGCGAACGGCAAAGAAACCATGCCGTCGAGCGCATTGCAGACGCCCTGGAGATAGCGCGACTCCGTGGAATGCTCCCACCAGTAACGCTCCGTCACGTGGGCGCGCAGACGCTCACCCTCATCAAAGCAGCCGCGATACGCCGTCCGAACGATGCACTGCTCGCCCTCGGACGGCACGCGGTCGATGAAGCTCGGTTGGATCACATGCACGCCGGTGAACATGAGGCCATCGCGAACCGCCGGCGGCGCCCCTGGCGGAGGCGCGCGCCCCAGCATTGCGACGACGCGCCGGTCCTCGGCCACAGCGAAACTGCCCCAGCGCTCGGCGTCGGCGTCCGGGCGAAGCACCATGGTCGCCTCGGCCCCATCGCTGCGGTGGGCCGCGACAACCTCGCCAAGCTCGAGATCCATGAGGATCTTGCCGTTCATCACGACGATGGGTCCCTGGTGACCGTCGTCGAGCAACGGCCGGGCCTGGCGCAGGCCGCCTCCGGTACCGAGGATCTGCCCGAGCTCGCGCGAGTAGACGATCGCCACACCCCAGCGGGAACCATCGCCGAGCTCGTTCTCGATCTGATCGCCGTGATGATGGAGGTTGACGACGATTTCGCGGATGCCGTGGTGGCGGAGCCACAGGACGGCCCACCGCACGAGCGGCGCTCCGACCACGGGCAACATCGGCTTGGGCCGCGCGCGCCCAAGCGTCCCCAGGCGGGTACCGAAGCCGGCGGCCAAGATCATTGCTCGGGGCGGGCGTGCCATCGGCGTGGTTTTAGAACACCCAGACCAGGCTTTCCAAGATGAAGACCGTGAGCACGAGAGCCGCGAACATCATCGCGAGGATCCCGAATCCACGGGCGATCGCGGCGCGACTGGCGGCGTGGATCTCGCGGGTGATGGCTGCGCGCGCGGCCGGATCGGGCTCCTGACTGCGTAGCTCCGCGAGGGTGAGCTCGCTCGCCCGCCGTTGGCTGCTGATCATCGAGCTCGCCATCGCGGCGAGGAACACCAGCCCCCCGCCGAGCAGGAACACGCGCATGGCGACGTGCCACTGGTGTTGAACGCGCACGACTTCGGCCTCGAGTCGCGGCCGCGTCGACAACCCGGTGGGCGGCCCAAACACGGCGGGGGTTGCCGTCGCTAGCAACCACCGGCGGGCCGCCGCAACCGCTTCAGGATCGACCGCGAGACCCGGGAGTCGATCGAGGTACGCGCGTTCGAGCGCCGGATCGTATCCCGCCTCCCCCACCCGACGCTCGACGGTGGCACGGTGCAACGCGACGAGGGGTAGCAGCGACGCGACGTCGGAGGGATCGGTGCTCGTGACTTGCACCCGGGTAAGGGCGGTCGACTCCCCCGGCGCGGCAACGTGATTGTGCGCTTCGAATTGGAAGAGCCCCTCCACGCCCGGCGGCACCTGCCACGGCCGCGCCGGTTCACGTCCGACCACGGGCGGCCGCATCACGTCGAGAAACGCGCCGTCAGGCCCGTGTACATCGACGTGGATCAGCGCCTTGCTCGAAAGACCCCAGGCCCGCACGTCGATGCTGTCTCCGGGACGAACGACGTCGGGCTCGGCGATCACATCGACTCCGCCGGCGAAGCTGACAAGCCGGACCATGCGGTGAGCGGGCTCGGCTCCGGTCTCGGCGCAACGCACGTCGAGGCGCAACACCTCGGTGCCCACCGGCCCCTCGAGCACGACCAAACCAAGCCGATCGGCCGGCCCCGCGTGGAGGATCGGCGGATCAACGGCGGCACCGACGCGGCCCATGAACTCGCCGTCGACGAGGGCCACGATTACGCTGCCCAGCCACGGGGCACCCGCCGGATCGGTGACGCGTATGAACAGCGCGTTGTCGAACCCTGCAAGCAGCCGTCGCCCGGCACGGACAACGATCTTGCGCGCATCCGGTTGGGGATCGCTGTCGTCGGCGTACTGGAGCGTAGAGCCGGACACCACCGGGGCGGCGACCCTCGGCGCTCGACTCGTGGTGATCTCGACGTCCATGCGCTCGCGCATGACCTCGACACCATCACCCTCCATCTCAAGCTCGAGCACGGCCGCACCGGCCGTGAGATCGCGCGGGACGTCAAATCCCAGGGAGAGCATCTGCGTCGGCGCTTCGACGTGGACCGACCCGAGTTCGCGCCGCCCCCCACCCTGCTCCACCGCCGCGCGCAACCGCAGGTTCGGCACGGCCGGATCGCGATCGGAGACAAGCTGTGCGCGCAAGGCCAGGTGCTCGCCGAGCACCCAGGCAGGTTCGACCTGGATCAGCAGACTGTGGTGCACGCGAATGGTCGAGACCCAGAGGCTGAGCACGAGTGCGATGGCGAGGCCGATCGGACCGCATATCACAAAGGCGCGACCAAACCGCACCCTGCGCAGGGGTGAGGTGATGAGGTCGGTGCCTTCGTCGCCAACCTCGCCCCCGGCGCCCGGGAGCGTGCCAGCGCCGTCTTTTCCTGGCTGCGAGCCCGACCCCTCGCCGGTCACGGTGACTTGCCCCCGGCCATTGGCGTATGCTCCCGGGCCTCCATGAAGGTCAGCGTCATCGGTACGGGGTACGTTGGGTTGGTTGCCGCCGCAGGGTTCGCCGAACACGGCAACGATGTGGTGTGCGCCGATATCGACGCAGAGAAGATCGCACGGCTCCGCCGGGGCGAGATCCCAATCTTCGAGCCCGGCCTCGATACGCTCGTCGCTCGCAACGTCGAGGCCGGACGACTCCGCTTCACCACGGACAACGCGGAGGCGGCGCGCCACGGCGAGGCGATCTTCTTGGCGGTCGGGACTCCGTCCGCCCCAGATGGTTCGGCCAACCTCTCATATCTATTCGAGGCCGCCCGTGACATCGCTCGCCATCTCGACCACGACGTCGTCGTGGTCGACAAGAGCACGGTGCCGGTTGGTACCGCCGAGCGCATCACCCGGATCATGGCCGAGCTTACGACCCACCGGGTGGTCGTCGCGTCGAACCCGGAATTTCTCAAGGAAGGAACAGCGGTCGACGACTTCCTGTACCCCGACCGAGTCGTCCTCGGCACCGACGACCCGCACGCCCGCGATCTGCTCGGGCGCCTGTACCGCCCGTTTTTCCGCCAAAGCGAGCGCATCGTGTTCATGGACCCGCGTTCGGCGGAGGTGACGAAGTACGCCTGTAACGCGTATCTCGCGACGCGCGTATCCTTTATTAACGACATCGCCAACCTCTGCGATCTCGTGGGTGCGGATGTCGAGAAGGTCCGCACTGGCATGGGCATGGACGCCCGCATCGGCAACAAGTTCCTCTACCCCGGCGTTGGGTACGGCGGTTCTTGCTTTCCAAAGGACACGCGCGCGTTGCTCGACACTGCCCGCGCCCACGGTCTGTCGCTGTCGCTGGTCGCGGCGGCCGAGCGGATCAATGAGGCCCAGAAGCTCCTGCTTGTCCGCAAGGCCCGCCAGCTGTGCGGGGACCTGGGTGGGAAGACCTTCGCGTTGTGGGGCTTGGCCTTCAAGCCCAACACCGACGACGTTCGGGAGGCGCCCGCGCTCCGCATCGCGCGTGCACTCCTGACCGACGGTGCCAAGCTACGCATGCACGACCCAGAGGCCGCCAAAAACTTCATGGCCGAGCTAGGTCCTCAATCCGGGGTCGAGCTTTTCGACGATATGTACGACGCAGCGCAGGGCGCCCACGCGCTCTTGCTCGTCACGGAGTGGCGCCAGTACCGTAGCCCGGACTTCGATCGCCTGAAGAAATCGCTCGCCGAGCCGGTGCTGCTCGACGGCCGCAATCAGTGGGACCGCGCCCAGCTGGAGAAGCAGGGCTTCCGCTACGCGGGCATCGGGCGCTGAGCCGGCGCGCGATGCCCCGCGCGGCTACTCTTCCTCCCAAACGCTGCCGGCATCGACCTGCGTGCTGAACTTCGCGACGATGTGCGGACCGTTGTACGTCGGAAAGTCCGTGTTACCGACCGCCTCACGCATGCACTGCTTGAGCGCCTCGTCGTTGTCGAGTTTCTTGGCCGAGAACGACGCATTCACGCCCAGGGGCTTGGAGTTGCCACCGCCGTCGAGCTTGACGGCGAAGTCGACGTCGCCTTCGAGCTGGCGGTCGGGCTTGATCTTGTGCCGCTCTTTGTAGGCGGCGACGCAACCGTCTAGGCCGGGATACACGGCACCGAAGCGCTGCTGAACGTCGTAGTCGTCGGGCCGCCCGCCCTCACCACCACCGTCGCCAATCGCGAGCTCGATGTCGGCGTTCTCATCGAACGTCGCGATCGAGGCCTTCACGGTTCGCTGGGTCCGTTGCCCCTTGTCGACGCCTTTGCAGCCGACGGCGGCGACGAGCGTGGAGACGATCGCGAAGTACAAAGGGGCGCGGCGGCGAGACAGCATGTTCGGTTCCGTTCCTTGCGTTGGTGGGAGCGAAGCCCCCGGATCCGTCTACGATCGCGGCCGGATTTCGGCTCGGCGAGGTCGCGTCGCGCTGTGACGGGAGGGCAAGGAAGATTATTCCCCGAGCGCCGGCCGACCGCTATCATGTTTCTTCTCGCGCCCATGCACACGCACGCCATTTCCGCGCAGTGTCCGGCGTGTGGCCTTCATGAGCTCGTCGCCGTGCAATTAAGGCGTGGGCGCGATGGAATTTGGGTTCAAGCGGATCGAACTGCGCGTTTTCGTCCACGCATAAAGACGCCGGAGGAAGGTGCGACGATCGTCCAGATCGACACCTGTCCGGTCTGCTTCGGCGCCTGGTTCGACAGCGGTGAGCTCGACATTTTGGCCGCCGATCTCGAGGGCATCGAATCAGTGGTTTCGCCCGAATCGCGCCCAAGCAAACGCGTTTGTGCGCACGGCCACGGCCCGATGCGCGAACACGAGCTGCCGGCGGTGATCCCCACGCCGCTCGATCGCTGCGGGTTGTGCGGCGGCGTGTGGCTCGACGGCGAGGAACGCAAGAAGCTCGCGCGTGCCTCGACAAGCGATGGCCAGGGCACCAAGACCCAACGTTGGTTCAAGCGCGGCGCGATCTGGGCGGCGCAGGTGCTGACGCAGCTGCCGGTCGAGGTCGACAACCCCGCCCGCGGTACCCCTTGGCTTGTGTTCGCCGCGCTGACGCTCTACCTGGTGATCTTCGGCGCGCAGGAGTTGGGCTACATCGACACCTACTACTACGGACTCGTCGCGGGACGGCTCAAGCACGAACACGATTGGTTCACGCTCTTCACGTACATGTTTCTCCACGGCAGTTGGGCCCACCTCCTCGGCAACGCGTACTTTCTCTACACGTTCGGGGACAACATCGAATACATGTTCGGCCGGATCAGGTTCGCCGTGCTGCTCGTGCTCGCGGGGTTCGTCGGCGGTGGTTTGCACGTGCTGCTCACGACAAAGACCGCATTGCCCGTCGTTGGTGCCTCCGGCTCGATCGCGGGGGTGCTAGCCGCCTACGTGTGGGCATTTCCGCGGCAGCGACTGTTCCAGGTCTTGTTTTGGGTGCAGCTCAAGATCCCCGTCTGGGTGTATCTGTTCGTGTGGGTCGGTTTTCACATCGTCATGGGCTTCTTCGCCCGCGGCGAAGGCGTTGAGGGGGTGGCCTGGTTCGCGCATCTCGGCGGCTTCGCCGTCGGCATCACGCTCACGCCGCTTGTGCTCGCCACGCGCCGCCGCGCGGTCGCGCGGCGCGTCGCAGTACCAGCCGTCGTTTGACCGACCCTATTCCTGATCCACAGGCGGACGCCAGGCTGTAGCCGCCATCTCGCCGTCATCAAAGCCGAAAAAGATCCGCATCTGTTGGCGCAGGAACTCGCGCCCGTCCGCGCTCTGAAGGTCGACGCCCCGCGTGTTGATGTATCGCGGCGACTCACGCAACCACATCTGCCACGCCTGCATGCTGACGTTGTCGTAAATCTCTTGGCCGAACGCGTCCGTAAACGGCTTGAACGGCAGGCCGGGCAGCTCTTGCTTGAGCTTCTTGCAGAAAACAGTGCGGGGCGGCGGACTCATCTCGGCTCCGTGGCCAACTTAGCACACGCTGCGCGAGCGAGGCGAGCCCCGGGCAAACGCCCGATTCGCGCCAGAAGGCCCGTTCTCGCCGGGCGAATGGCGCACGTCCGTGCCGGAGCACGTCGTTAGGTGGGCGGAACGATCGCGATGGCGACACCGGCCCAGCAGCTCAGATCGGTCGCCACGCTCGTGACGAACACACGCTCGACCGTGCCGAGGAGTCGTGACCCGCAAACGACGATGGGCGCGCCCTCGACCTCGGCAATCGCCGACAGCCGTGCGACCGGGTCGCCGTGGGCAATGATCGCGGACGCACCCTCAAGACCATGACTGCGTTGCCACGCTTCGACATCGCGTTGACGGTCGAGCCCAACCTGGCTGTAGAACTGGTCAATCGTCGTCGTTGGGACGTAGCGCAACATGTCGGCTTCGGAGGGCACGACGTGCGCGAGCACAAGCGGTCGACCGATCGATGCCGCGAAACGTGCGGCGAATCGGGCCGCGGGGCCGCAGGTCTCCGAGAGGTCGCTGGCGAGGATGACGGGTCCTGCGCCGACATCGCTGGCCTTCAAATTCGGCGGCGCGACGACCACCGGGCACGGCAAACGACGGACGATCCGCCGCGCCACACGGCCGAGCCGCACGATGTTGCGCTCACCTGCCGGCGCCTCGCGGCCGATCAACAGCGCATGGGCACGGGCGGCATCGAACTCGCGCACAAGCGATTCCTCAACCGAGATACCACGGGTGATGCGGACGTTCTCGAGTGCCGACGTGAGGCCGACGCGCTCGACCAGCGCGCGGACGTCCTGCTCGGCTTTCGCCTCGACCTGGTTCATGTGCTCATGGCGCAGCACCTGCAGCAGGTACGACTCCTCGAGTACATGCACCGGCACCAACTCGGTCGCGCCTGTGGTCGTGTTCTCAGCCATCCATTTCGCGAACTCGATCGCGCCGGTCGCAGTCTCGCGAAGATCAACGCCGATGAGCCATTTCATGGATCCCTCGTATTCGTGGCGGGCTGGCCGTAGCGCCCGCCGCGAGCATCCCACAATCGCGCGGGGAGTGGGTAGGCGGCGCGCGCCAAGCTTTCGCGTTTGCCCGTGCAGCTCTTGCGCGTGGCCGGCCGCCGTGTACGTGCCGGGGCTCGCGAGCGGCGGCCGGTCGCTGTAGCGTAGGCGCCGTGCCGGTGTTCGCGTTCGCGACGTGCAAGCCTCGATCGATGGCGTGGCTCAAGCACGAGCTCGCGCGGACGCGCCCGGATCTCCGCCTGGCGTTCTCTCGGCCTGGGCTGATCACGCTCCGCAGCGACCTCGAAGGCGCGCTGCCGCCAACGGCGATTTTTGCCCGCGCCACCGGCTATTCCCTCGGCTTCGCAGACTCGCCCGCCGCCGCCGCCGCTCGGACGAGCGATCTCGAGGGACCGTGGCGCGTCCACGTGTTTGCGCGCGATGTGGACACCGACGACGATGCCCCGCCGATCGACGATCGACCCGACCACTGGCGCGCCGCGATCCTTGAAGCAGCAGGTGCGCGCGCCCAGGCCGACCCAGAACCCGCGCCGGGAGATCGCGTGGTTGACGTGATCTTGCCGCCGCTCGGGTTGGCCGAGCCCGCCCTGGTGGGGTGGCACATCCACGACGCGCATCGCCCGAGCACCCCCGGTGGCGTAGCTCGCGTCATCGCTCCGGCGGACGCGCCCTCGCGCGCCTACGCCAAACTCGCCGAGGCTCTCGCGTGGTCGCAGCTGCCCCACGCACCCGGTGAGGTCGCTGTTGAGATCGGCGCGTCGCCCGGCGGCGCCGCGCTGGCACTCCTCCACCGCGACCTCCACGTGATCGGGGTCGACCCCGGACACATCGCGCCCATCGTCCTGGGCGATTCGCGATTTCGCCACCTCGGGGTTCTTGCCGAACGCGTGCGCAGCCGCGACCTCCCCGATCGCGTCGACTGGCTCTTGCTGGACGCCAACCTCGCTCCGCACCGGGCCATGGTTGGCCTCGCACACCTTTTGGCGTTGCGTTCGCGGAGCATCCGCGGCCTGCTGCTGACCCTCAAGCTCAACGACGCCGGCGTCGTCGAGGATCTGCCGCAGCTGTTGGCGAAGGTCACGGGGCTGCCGGGGGTACGAGAGGTCCGCGCGACGCAGCTGCCGAGCGCCCATCAAGAGGTCACCGTGTGGGCGCCGCGGTCCTCGCCGCACCGATGACGTGGCGCAACTCGGTTGGCAGCGCCGGCGCGCGCACGTCGGGCGAGGCCGAATGCGCGGGCTGTTTCCCACGGGCCTTCCGAGCGCCGTGCGGGGGAGCTACCCTACGCGTCGATGCTTGAACGTGTCTTTGCCTCGGCCCTCGCCGCATGGCAGCCGTGGCTGGGGGTCGTCGTGTTGCTACTGGCGATCGTGGTGACGCTCGCGACCGGTCTTGCCCCGGTTCGGCGACTCGGCACTGCGGTCCGCGGCGCACTAGCGGCCCGAGCCAACGACGAGTCTCGACTCGCGAGCGCGAGCTGGCTGGCCGCCGGACTCGGCGTCAGCAGCATCGCCGCCGGCACAGCCGCGATCGAGCTCGGCGGACCGGGCGCGCTGGTGTGGATCTGGATCGGTGTGCCCGCGGCGATGGCGTTTCGCCACGGCGAAGCGATCCTGCGCGACAA
>CADEGN010000286.1 GCA_902826865.1 uncultured Myxococcales bacterium | reverse complement strand
TCGACGGCGTGGTTTGGCACCTCGATGTCGGCTCATCGCATCCTGGGGCTGAAGTCGGTCCCAAGGGTTTGGCTGTTCGCCAATTAAAGCGGTACGCGAGCTGGGTTCAGAACGTCGTGAGACAGTTCGGTCCCTATCTTCCGTGGGCGCAGGAATCTTGAGGAGAGCTGTCCCTAGTACGAGAGGACCGGGATGGACGGACCCCTGGTGTTCCGGTTGTTCTGCCAAGAGCATCGCCGGGTAGCCACGTCCGGAATGGATAACCGCTGAAAGCATCTAAGCGGGAAGCCGACTCCAAGATGAGGATTCCCCGAAGGTCCGTCGTAGACTACGACGTTGATAGGTCGGATGTGGAAGCGCTGCAAGGCGCGAAGCTAACCGATACTAATAGACCGTTCGGCTTGGCCATTTCGCTGGACGAAGCCATCTGGCTTCGTTCTCATCGGCGGCTCACCCCTCGCCCGGCATCCGGGCCCGTGGGGGTCGAGTCCAAGGTTTCGAGCGAAACCTCGATGTGTTCGCCACGTCGCTGGTTGGAGATGTGCTGCACAACAGCATGGAGTTCGGCGCGAGCGCAACGCAGCGCCGCCGGGCTCCGCTCGAGCAGGTTTCTGGTGACTATTGCGGAGGGGTCACACCCGATCCCATCCCGAACTCGGAAGTTAAGCCCTCCCGCGCCAATGGTACTGCAGGGGACACTCTGTGGGAGAGTAGGTCGTTGCCAGATCTATGGGCCGGTTCCTCGGAAACGAGGAACCGGCCCTTTTTTTATTGGTTCTTCGCGGCCGCCGCCACGCAATGCCAGCGCAGCCCGTCTTGACCGCCGCTAAGCGCTGTGACCAACTGGTTTTCATGCGCTTGCGTCGTGCGCCCTCTGCGTTTCCCACCGTACCTCCGCTACTGCGGGCCTCCCTCGCGCTCGGCCTAGCTGGTGCTTGCGGCGCTGACGATGCCGACACTGGAACCACGGCTGCCGATTCGATCGCCCCGATGCCTGCGCCCACCTCGACGAGTGAGGGCGGCAACACCGAAACGACCCAGGGCAGCTCCGGCGAAGCCAGCGACACAGTGCCACCGATGCCCAACCCAACGGACACCGACGCCTCGTCCTCGGGGTCTTCGGGGTCGGGATCGCTCGACGGCACGGGCACGACTAGCGGGACCGGAACTGGAACCGACTCGACCACGGGCGAGACGGGATCCGGAGGTGGCACGACGGCGGTCCCTCCAATGCCGCCGCCGCCTGAAGATGCCGGGGTCAACGAGCCCGACGACGCCCAGCAGTGACTGAAGCCGAGCAGCAAGTATTGGCGCCCGCGTGGTGCGAGTGGTTGGCGGACAATCTCGCCCACGGCCTGGATGACGAGGAGCTGTTCGAGCTGCTTGAGGCGCGCGGCGTCCCGCGAAGCGCGGCAAGGGCGGCCGCCGACACGATTCGCCGTTCGCCTGTCTTCGTCGTCGCCCAGAAGCAGGCGGTGCGCGCGGCTCGTCTCGCCACAGCGCTGCGGCTGGTCCGCACCCGCGCTGCGGTTACAGCCATCGAGCGGCGGGTGGACCCAACCCCCGAGGAGTTCTTTGGTCGCTACTGGGCGGCAGGGATCCCCTTCGTCGCGACCGACGTCGTCACACGGTGGCCTGCCCTCGGTTTGTGGTCACCGAGGTGGTTTCGCGATCAGCTCGGCGAAGTCGAAATCGAGGCGAGTGTGGGTCGCGACTCCGATCCGGATTGCGACGTGAACTTCGCGATTCACCGCGCCAACATGACGATGGCGGCCTACGTCGATCGCGTTCTCGCAGCCGACACGAGCAACGAATGCTACCTCATCGCGAACAACCACAACCTCGCACGGCCCGGGTTGCGGCGGTTGTTCGACGACATCGTGCCGCCGGCATACATCGATGCGGCGCGGTTGGCCGGCGGTTCAGCGCTTTGGTTTGGCCCCGCCGGCACGGTGACGAGCCTCCATCACGACACCTCGAACATCTTGCTATGCCAGGTGTACGGCAGCAAGCGAGTGTTGCTGGGCGACCCGTGTGACGCCGCGCTACTCGACCACGCGCGTGGGGTATACAGCGAGATCGATCCGACGGCGACCGAAGGACGCGCCCAGTTCCATCTCGTGGAACTCGGCCCCGGTGATGCGCTGTTTCTTCCGGTCGGTTGGTGGCATCACGTGACCGCGCACGAGGTGAGCATCACCATCGCGCTCAACGCGTTCGTGCGCCCCAACCGGTTCGACTGGTACAAGCCAGGAGCACTGCGCTGACATCGGAGCCGCCTCACGCGCAGGATCGTGGTCGGGAAACCGCCCACGTGCGAGGGTGGGATCCGACGTGTGAGGTTCACGGGGCGAAGCGGTGTTTCAGGCGGAGAAACCGCGCCTCGTAGAAACGGAAGCTAAGCTCGGCCACCAGCCACACGAGCACCCCGGCCAGGGCCAACTCAAGAAACGGTCGATCTCCGCCGATGCGCGCCACGAGCTTCTCGGCGACCGTAATGCAGGGCTGGTGGAAGAGATAGATCCCATAGCTGAGGGCGCCGATCCGAACGATCGGTCGCCACGTCAGTAGGTGGCGCAGTCCGTGGTCCTCGCGCACGACACACGCGGCGAGGAACGCGAGCATGAGCACGTGCAAACCCAGGCGCGGCCAGCCGCGAAGATCGTCGGGCGCGACGTTGCACGCGAGCACGAGGATGACGAGCAGAAACGGGGCGGCGCCGCGCGAGCCGACAAGCGCCGCCACCCGATCAAACCACCGTGCGTGGTGAAGGCCGTGCGCGAGCAGAACCCCGAGGCAGATCGGCGTAAAAGTGGTCTCACGCAGCATCCGGGGCTCGTTTGGTCCCCAGCCGAGCGTGCGCTGTAGGAGTCCGTCGAGCACCCCGAGAGCGACAAGTTCGCCGGCGACGATAAGTGCGGCGAGAGGGGCCAGCGCATGGCGTCCGAGCCACTTCTCGAGCGGAGGCCAGAGGAAGTAGAACTGCTCCTCGGCCGCGAGCGACCACGTGACCTCGAGCCACCCATGCACTGCGATCCAGTTGCTTAGATAGAAGACGAGCGCTGGAAGATCGCCAGCAAAAGTCTCGGCGGCTGGCGAACCCCGCCGGAGCGCGAAGTAGACAACCGCAAGCGCTGCGATGATCCCGTAGTAGACCGGCCAAATCCGCAGGGCGCGTCGGACGTAGAAGTTGCGCAGCGAGATCGTCCCTCGGCTGTCTCGTTCCCGTAGCAGCAGCGTGACGATCAGAAACCCGCTGATCTCGAAGAATAAGTCGACGCCGAGAAATCCGTAGCGCGCCGCCGGCCACAGCCCGTGGACCAGATCCACCGCGTGACCGTGATGCCACAGCACGACGGAGATGCTCAGGCAGCGCAACCCATCCAGCGATCCGAACGTGCGCTGCGCGCGGTAGCGCTCGTGCGTGGGCTCGTTCGCGGCCATGGCCGAAGAGTAGCCCAGCCAGAGCTCTCATCTCCTGCGCGCCCGCGCCGTAGCACCGTGGCTGCGAAGCGGCCCGTTGCCCGCGACAGATCGACGGAGATCGATCTAGGGCGATCTCCGAAGCGTATTTCGCGAACACCCTTTACAGCGATCGCCGTTCTCTCATAATGCCTCGCCGTGCCGCCCGCCGACTCAGGGGCTCCGAATGTGCCCCACGCACGCTCGCACGGTGCGTGTGTCCCGGTGCTGCGCCTGGCCACAGAGACCGTCCTGGTCGATCAGGGCCAAGGGATCCGTCAGGAGTTCCGTGAGGTCGATACTGCAGCGATCGAGCTCTCGTTTGACTACGGTGGTGTGCGCGTGCGGGCGTCGGAGCCGTCCGATCGGGTCCCAAGCGCAGCGCGGGGGTGGATCGAGCGCGACCGCGCCGCAGAGGCGGATGCTCGGCGAGTGCTCGAAGCGTTCGGGCCGATCGAGATCGAGTCCCTGGATGATTGCGCCACGTTGCCCGACTCGCGGGCCGACTACCTCGTTGACCCGCACGGAGACGCCACGGTCCTGTGCAGTTTCAACAGCTACGTGCTCCCCCGCCTGCGCGCGCTGGGTTGGCACGTCGAGGTCGACGGCGATCTTCCCGTCGAAACGCTGGAGATCGATCGGTGGTTTGCGGCCCTCGAACCGGACGATCGTGGATGGTTCGAGCTCGAGCTCGGCGTTGAAGTCGATGGTCAACGGATCGATTTGCTCCCGCTGCTCGTTGAGCTAATCGAGCGGCGCAGCGACTTCTCTCGTGCCCACCGCGGGTTCGGCCGGACAGTTGTGCTTGCCGTCGACGACCGTCGACACGTCGTGGTTCCTGCAGATCGCCTGGGGGCGATGCTCGAAATACTCGGCGAGCTGTACGGCGCGGATGGTCGCTCAGCCAAAGGCGGGCTACGGGTGCCAGAGATGCTCGAAAGTTGGCCCGCGCGGCTCGACGGACTGTTCGACGGCCAGCAACCCCTCCGCTGGAGTGGGGAGCGCCACGCGACGACGCCTCTCCGCGCGATCGTGCGACTCCCACATGAGCTCGAGCCCACGGTGGAGTCGAGTCAACTGCGGGCGACGTTGCGCCCGTACCAGCGCGCTGGGCTCGCCTTCTTGCAGCACATCGCCAACACCCAAGTCGGTGGCGTGTTGGCCGACGACATGGGCCTCGGCAAGACGTTGCAGACCATCGCGCACCTCGTCCACGAGAAGTTGAGCGGCCGCGCACGCGCCCCGTCGCTGATCGTCGTACCCACCAGCTTGATCGGTAATTGGCGTCGCGAACTGCGGACGTTTGCACCACACCTGCGCGTGGTCGTCCTGCACGGGGCCAATCGCCACCGTCAGCGCGGCGACATTCCGACGGCCGACGTAGTAATCACCAGCTACCCTCTGTTGATTCGCGACCGAGAAAACTTCGTCGGCGTCGAGCTGCATGCGCTCATCGCCGACGAGGCGCAGGCGATCAAAAACATGCGCAGTCAGGCCCATCAGGCCGTGAAGTCGCTCGAGTCACACCATCGGATCCTCCTCACCGGAACGCCCATTGAGAACAACCTCGACGAGTTGTGGGCGCTGTTCGATCTGGCCGTGCCAGGCCTGCTTGGCGACACAAGGACGTTTCGCGCGGTTTTCCGCCAACCCATCGAGCGCAACAGCAGTCGTCCGCGATTGGATGCGCTGCGCGAGCGCATCGCGCCCTACGTCTTGCGCCGAATGAAGGATCAGGTCGCGACGGACTTGCCGCCCAAGACTGAGATCGTGAAGACGATCGAGCTGCGCGGCGGCCAGCGGGACTTGTATGAGAGCATCCGCATCGCCGGACACGCAGCCGTGCGTCAGGCAGTCAAGCAACGTGGCATCGCGCGCGCGACGATCGACATCCTCGGCGCGCTCATGAAGTTGCGGCAGGCATGCTGCGACCCGCGGCTTGTCCGCGTATCGGGTGCCGGTACGATCGATGAATCGAGCAAGCTCGGATCCTTGATGGAGATGGTTAGCCAGATGCTGGCGCAGGGCCGTCGCATCCTCGTGTTTTCCCAATTCACCAGCATGCTGGCGATTATCGCAAATGAGCTCCGGACGCGAGGCATCCACCACGCCCTTCTCACCGGTGCCACAGAGAATCGAGATCACGCGGTCGAGCTCTTTCAGAGGGGTTGCGCCGATGTGTTTCTCATCAGCTTGAAGGCGGGCGGAACGGGGCTCAACTTGACTCGTGCCGATACCGTCATCCACTACGATCCCTGGTGGAACCCCGCGGCCCAGAACCAAGCAAGCGATCGTGCCTATCGCATCGGCCAGACGCAGCCGGTGTTCGTCTACAAGCTCATCGTCGCCGGTAGTGTCGAGGAGCGCATGTTGCTGCTGCAACAGCGCAAACAGTCGCTTGCCGACGCCTTGCTGGCCAGCGCCGGCGGCGGCGGCCTCCCGTGGAGCGAACGCGACGTCGACGACTTGTTTGCGCCGCTCACCGATGAGGCCTCCTAAGGCCCATCCAGATGCGCCCGAGAGCGGATCCAGATCCGCTCTAATCTCGGTGACGCCGCCTGACGATGGTGGCAACATCGGGTTCCTCGAGCGTATGCAAGGCTTTGCGCGCATTGCGGCAGCGGTTCCGACCTGTGCGGTGGCCGATGTCGCCACCAACGCCGAAGCAACTCTGGCGCTGTGGCGGCGCGCCCACGACGAGGGCTGTGCCGTCGTCGTGTTTCCGGAGCTCGGCCTGACCGGGTACACCGCGCGCGATCTATTTCACGATCGCCATCTCATGGACGAGGTCGGCCGAAACGTCGAGAAGCTCTGCCGGGCCGGACGCGGTTTGACGCCGCTGGCGATCGTCGGGGCGCCACTCCGCGTGGGAACGTCGCTCTTCAATACTGCGATCGCGATCCAGGGCGGTCGTCCGCTCGCGGTTGTGCCCAAGTGCTACCTGCCCAACTACCGCGAATTCGAAGAACGACGCTGGTTTCGTCCCGGCTACGACGTGGAGGCAGGGGCCCGAGTGACGGTTGGGGACGTCGAAGTTCCCTTCGGCTCGGACGTGCTGCTTCACGGTGATGGTTGCCCCGATCTCGTGATCGGCATTGAGATCTGCGAGGACCTGTGGGTCCATGTGCCGCCGTCGACGAGTCAGATCAGCGCCGGTGCGACGGTGGTATGCAATCTCTCGGCCTCGAATTTCGTGATCGGTAAGGCCGAGCTCCGGCGCTTGCTGGCCCAAGCAGCGTCCGACCGAGGCAAGTGTGCCTACGTCTACACCGCCGCCGGGCCCGGAGAGTCGTCCACGGATCTCGCGTTCGATGCCGATGCGTTTATCTGCGAGAACGGTCGGGTTCTCGCGGCGTCGCGCAGGTTCGCCCGCGACGCGCAGCTCGTAGCGGTCGACGTCGACCTCGAGCTGCTGGTGCGCGAGCGGATCACGACCACGAGTTTTGCGGAATGCAGTGGAAACCACGCCCGCCCCCATCGTTTCGTGCGATTCGTGGCGCCGGCGGGCCCACCCGCGCCGCTGCGCCGCGAGGTGGCGCGACATCCTTTCGTCCCGAGCGACCCTCGTCAGCTCGGCGCACGTTGCTGGGAGATCTTCGAGATCCAGACCAACGCGCTGGCGACTCGCATGGGCGCAATTGGCCAACCCAAGCTCGTCCTCGGCCTCTCGGGGGGTTTGGATTCAACGCAGGCTGCCCTGGTCTGTGCCGGTGCCCTCGACCTCCTCGAGCGTCCGCGTAGTGACCTCGTGTGCATCACGATGCCAGGCTTCGGGACCACCGAAGGCACGCGAGAGAACGCGCTTGCGTTGGCGGCGGCCCTAGGAGCGCGCATCAACACCGCGTCCGTTGCCGATGTGTCGCGCGAGTTGTTGGTGCTCATCGGCCATCCAGCAGCCGTCGGCGCCGATGACGTCGATGAGCTACTCGCGCGTGTGCGTGCCGACCCGAAACTCGGCGATATCGCGCTGGAGAACGTCCAAGCGCGCATGCGCACGCTTGTACTGATGACTGTGGCGAATCGCGAGGGTGGACTCGTGGTGGGTACCGGCGACCTCTCGGAGAAGGCGCTGGGGTGGTCGACGTACGCGGGTGATCAGATCTCGATGTACGACGTCAATGCTGGCGTACCGAAGACGCTGATCCAGTCGGTGATCCGCTGGGTGGCGAACGAACGCGCGTCGACCTGGTCTGTCGGCGATCCCGAGGGTCTGCGCAGGGTCCTCTTCGCAATCCTCAACACCCCGATTTCCCCGGAGCTTCTCCCTGCCGACGCAGACGGCGCGATCGCCCAGCTCACCGAGGGTGCCCTCGGACCCTATGAGCTGCATGACTTCTTCCTCTATCACCTCGTGCGCCACGGCGAGCGTCCCGCCAGGATCCTCGATCTCGCACGCGTGGCGTTCTCGGGTGCCTATCCCCTTGCCGAGCTCAAGCGGTGGTTCCGACTGTTCCTGTCTCGATTCTTCACCCAGCAGTTCAAGCGGTCGTGCGCCGCCGACGGACCGAAGGTGGGGCAAGTTGCCCTGTCGCCGCGTGGAGATTGGCGCATGCCCTCGGATGCGAAGGTCCGATCCTGGCTGGCCGAGGTCGATGGCTACGGCGGCGAAGACGCGCCGATGTGACATTGCCGCCCGCGCGATGTTCACCGTGGTCTCGCGGGTGGGTTCTGCGTTTGCAGGGGTCGACCGCGCGCTGCTAGATTGAACCGAGGATGTTTGCGCCCCCGCGAATGATCGCAGCGATGAGTGGCCGATGGCTCGCGTGCGCGCTGCTCGGTGTGCTTGGCTGCGGGGCCGGCGAGGAGGCCGCGACGCGACTCGACGTGGAAGCGGCGAAGGAGGCGGTCGATCGCACGCAACAGCGCGTGGCCGAGGGAGCGAAAGTCGCCGGTGCTCGACTCCAGGGAGTGCGCTCCGACCTCGAACGTGCCGCCGGGCAGATCGAGGGTGTGGCCGTCGACGCCGCGCAGGAAGCCGTGCAGCAAGCGGGGGCTCCCAACCTCGACGAGGCCGCCCTCGTTGCCGGCGCCGAGGCGGCGATCACATGCGCTGACGGTCGTTGTCGCGTCACGCGGGACTACGCGGCGCGGTTGCGCAGCCACATGACGCTGCTCGCCGGTCAGGCACGTGTTCAACCCGAGACGCGAAATGGCCGAGCGATCGGCATGCGGATTGTCGAGGCGCGGAAACTCCCGGAGTTGCTCGGCCTTCGAGCCGGCGACGTCATTACGCGGGTGAACGGCGTGGTCATCACATCGGTGCAGGCCGTGCCTTCGCTCTAT
This sequence comes from uncultured Myxococcales bacterium, assembly GCA_902826865.1. GTDB lineage: Bacteria > Myxococcota_A > Polyangia > Nannocystales > Nannocystaceae > Xiheibacterium. The sequence goes on along the minus strand of CADEGN010000286.1, from coordinate 601 downwards.
TTCCAGCTCCGCGCCGCGCAGAGCTTCAGGATCGAATACGAACGAGCGGGCGAAGCAAGGAAGCTGGTTGTCGACGTGGGGTGACCCACATCCACGGCTTCGGGCAACCCACGCCCCGCAAAAGCGCTTGCGTTGTCGGGTCTCGGTGGGCCAAAACCATGTGTGCCGAAGCATCGCACCCCACGCGATTTCGGCGGAGGCTGGCATGAGCAGGCACGTGAACTGCCCGACTTGCGGAACCAAGCTCCCTTCTGGCCAGCCGAGCCCTCCGCTCCGCACGTGCACGGAGTGCCATCGGTCGAACCCTTCTGGTTTCGACTACTGCGGTTTCTGTGCTTCGCCGCTGGAGAACACCCAGCTGCGCGCACGGATGTCGGAGCTCGCGAAGCCTCCGGGCGGGTGGCCGAATCTCATGGCCGAGTTGGTGGAGATGCGCTTCTACCTGCAGCAGGGGCTGCTCGATGACGCGTACGAGTTGCTGTCGATCCTGCAGCGCCGCCACCCCGGGCACCCCGCGCTCGAGGAGCTCGTGCGACAGCCCAAACCTTCGCGCCTCGTCGACTCAGACGTGGTGGAGATGGTCGATCGCGTCCTGGCCGAG
>CADEGN010000285.1:5318-9368 GCA_902826865.1 uncultured Myxococcales bacterium | reverse complement strand
GGAGGTGTTCCCGACCAATCGCCTCGTTGAGACAGCTGGGAAGTACAGCGCAGCGCGGGCGCAGTCGCTCGAGTTTCGCTTCGAGAACGAGGATATCCTGCTCGAGCGCGCGCGCGAGCGGTTGTGGTTCGGTTGGGGGGGCTTTGGGCGCAACCGCATCTTCGATGAACGCGGCAAGGATGTCTCGGTAACCGATGGTGAGTGGATCCTGCGCGTGGGTATCCGCGGCTTGCTCGGGTTTGCGGGATCCTTCGGGTTGCTGCTGTGGCCGGTGTTGGTGGCCCGCCGCCGGGGCCGACTGGCGGCGGACCCCGACGACGCTCGCCTGCTCGACAATCTCGCCCTGTTGGCGGCGGTATCGGCCGTCGACCTTCTGCCCAACAGCATCATGAACACCCTACCGTTTCTCATTTCCGGCGCCGTTGCCGGTGTGTCGGACACCCTTGTGCAACAGGCACGCGCGGCCAAAACGGCCGCCCTGGCGAGGCATGCATGAAGCTCCTGGTCGTGATCGTCAACTACAAGACGGCGAGGCTCGCCGTATTGGCGGCCGAGAGTGCGCGAGCGGAAGTGCGAAGAGTCGGTGGTCGGATCGCGATCGTCGACAACGACTCGGCTGACGGTTCGATTGACGTTCTGCGGAGCGCTTTTGCCGGCGACACCGAGGTCTCGGTGATTGCAGCCGCGCGCAACGGCGGCTTCGGCTACGGCAACAACGTCGCGATGAGTCGCGCGTTGGAAAGCGACGACCCGCCGACGTACGTGTACCTGCTCAATCCCGACGCCACCGCGCGACCCGGCGCGATCGAGGCCTTGGTGGCGTTCATGGACGGGCATCCACAGTGTGGCATCGCGGGTACCCACATCGTCAACCCCGACGGAACCACGCACGTGTCGGCGTTCCGGTTTCCGAGCCCCCTTGGCGAGGTCGAGGGCACGCTACGGCTGGGTGCCGCGACGAAGCTGCTGCAGCGCTGGTCGGTGTGGAGCCTCCCGTGCGACCGCACGGAGCGGGTCGATTGGGTCTCAGGCGCGTCGGTGATGTTGCGCGCGACCACGCTGGGTGAGATCGGCTTGTTCGACGAGAACTTCTTCCTCTACTTCGAGGAGACCGATTTGTGTCGACGCGCAACCGAGGCCGGCTGGGAGGTGTGGTTCGTTCGCGAGGCGACCGTCGTGCACGAGGTCGCCGCGGCGACCGGGATCAAGGACACCCGGCGGCGCGTGCCGCCCTATTGGTTCGAGTCGCGCCGGTACTACTTTCTCAAACAGGGCGGTTGGCGCGAGCTATGGTTGGCCAACCTCGGCTGGCTCGCCGGTTTTTCGTTGTGGCGCGTGCGCAGGCGCTTACAACGGCGGCCCGATACCGATCCGCCGCAGATGCTCGCCGACTTCGTGCGCAATAACTTGCGCCGCCGGGCTTAGCGGCCGCGGCCCGACACGCGGCCCGCGGCCCGTGTCGGCGGCCTCCCGCGCCAGCCGACGCGTGCGCGATTCAGCTTGCCACGCGGCGCCAGGCGCGAAATCATCGGCTCGCCGTGCGTACGACCTTCGCGCTATCGCTCGTCCTCGTCGCCGCATTCGCCGGCGGCTGCCGTCCACGCCACCTGTTCGTCTGGGCCAATGATCTCCCTCCGGTGGAGATCCCCGTCGATACCTTTCCGCTGCGCAGCGGCGACGTCGTCGCCGTCACTGTCCCGCGGCTAGAAGAGCTTCGTGCGGCGCCGACGTTCACGGTCGCCGCGGATGGGACGATCTCGCTGCCGCTGATCGGGCCGTTCGAGGTCCAGGGGCTCACGCCCGAGGCAGCGGCGCGAAAGCTCAACGCCCGGCTGAACGGCGTCGTCGTCAACCCCGACGCGCGGATCTCCGTGATCAACCAGCGGCAAGCGACCGTCAGTGTGGTCGGGGAAGTCGCTCGGTCCGATTCATTTGAGATCGAGGAGGGGGCGGGCGTGCTGGAGGCCATCGCCGAAGCGGGCGGCGTCACGGAGTTCGCCGCTCCTGATCGGATCTATGTGATCCGCAAGTACCCCGAGCGGATGCGGATCCGCTTCCGTTACGATGATCTCACCGGTGGGGTCGAGCGAAGCGCCGGATTCAAGCTTCGCGACGGAGACGTGGTTGTCGTCGAGTGATGTTGCTTCCGACTGCAGCGCTGCTGCTCGCCATCGATCCACGCGGGACGCGCGTGGATGTTGCTGGGGGCGTCACGGCAGAGGTTCGCGGCGGCTATGCCCCGCTGCTCCTCTCGGATCCCTCGCGGCCGTCGTTTCTCACCGTCGTGGTCCCCAGCATCGATTTTCGCGTGATGCGTCGCCGCGGCACGTTCAACCTCGGCTACGCGCCGCGGGCCCTGTTGCGCCAGCCGAACCCTTTCAACATCGCGCGGCCGCTTTTCCTCCACTCGATCACGAGCGGTTATCAGGTGGCTATCTCGCGCGCGTGGCGGTTGACCGCCGGGGTCGATGCGACGGTTGGGGAACTCGACTACACCGCCGCGAATCTCGTGTTCGGGCAGATTCAGTCGGGTCTTCCCGACACCGAGATCCTGAGCTTCGCGTTGATCGGCGCGCAGGTGACCATCGACGGGAGGATCGCACCGCGACAGTCGTTCGCGATCTCTCCGAGCGCAACGTTTCGCCAGGCGCTGAATGTCGCCGACGAGCGGGCTGGCGTCCTGCCCGCGGCCCGGTCCGGCAACCTGGGCCTCTTGTACGCGTACGAGGCCACGCAGCGCGATACGGTTGAGGTCGCATTGAGTCCTGGGGTCCTCGACTTCGAACCGGGCGCGCTGTTTTTCAACGTCGATGCCCGGGCGGCCTGGCGTCGGCGTTTGCGTCCGCGCCTGGCGAGCCGCATCGATGCCGGCGCGTTTGGTACCAGCGTGATCGCGGGCCAGGACGCCGCCACCAGCGCGAGCTCGCGCGTGCTGCCCGTCGGCGGCGCCGCGCTCGAGGGGCGGATCGCCAGCCACTCGGACTTCTACGTCGACGCCAACATCAACGCCGGGTTTCTCGGGTTCTACGACTACATTCAGGGCACATTGCAGCCCCGCGCCGGCGGTGGGGTTCAGGTGACGGCCACGATTCCCCCACGCTGGAGCGTGGGCCTGAACGCCTCGCTGTTCACGGCCGCCACCCGCAAACCGCAGCCCGAGATCATGGGTCAACCGCCGCCCATCGAGACGGTGCTGCTCACCCAGGTGCCAGTCACCTACCGGATCGACGACACCAAGCAGATCGAATTTGGGGCGATCGCCAACTTTCGTATGCCCCATCTTCGCGTCGACGATTTTTCTGCCACGTCGAGCGAGCTGTGGGGTTACGTCGCGTTTCGTATCGCCGGCGGCACCGCCCGCGGCCGGCGCGAGATCAATCGGCGCAACGACATCGGCAGCGGTGCCGTGACCGGCCGCTGAGCCTCAACGGCGCTGTTGCGCAGCCAGGCGGGCGGCCACGATTCGGCGAAGGTCGCGAAGCAAGCCGAGCCCAATCCCCAGCATCAACCCGGCGATCAGCCCGCCGGCGATGCGCACGAACAGGATCCGCTGCCATGGCGTGAGCTTGACGTTGGGCGCGGTGATCACGTCGAAGCGGGCCGAGACGCTGGCGCGCTCCATGTCGAGCTGGGTGCGGCTGGCGTTGAGCTTGTCGAAGAGGGAGTCGTGACTCTTTTTGGTCACGTCATAGGAGCGCATCAACTCCGAATACTCGGCTTGCAGCTCCGGGAGCTTGGCGACCATCTCGCGGGTGCGCTCGAGATCTTGCGTCAGTCGGTTGAGTTCAGCGCTGGCGATCGCATGGGCGGCCTCGGCGGCGTCGGCGGCCAGCCGCACGTCTTTGTAGAGCGGGTTCTTCGCCCGCACGATCGCATCCTCGGTGCCAGTGCTCGACAGCGTCTCGTCGCGCAGCCGCTCGAGTTCGGCGAGCCTGGCCTTGAGCTTAACGATGTCGGGGTGTTGGTTGCCCTTGCCCGAGGCCTTGGCTTCGGCGAACTCGCGCTTCGCATCCGCAATCGCCGATTCGTAGGGCCGCGCCCTCTCGAGTC
>CADEGN010000285.1:0-5289 GCA_902826865.1 uncultured Myxococcales bacterium | reverse complement strand
GCAGCTCCGCGGCCGTGCGCGCGATTTCACTGGCTGCCCGCCCGCGTTCGCTCCCCAGCGCGATGAGATCGGAGTAGAGCTGCTGGCCCTGCTCCGGCAGGCCCTCGCTGTTTTCCTTGCGAAACGCCAGGAGCGCCTGCTCTGTGCTCGTGAGCTGCTCCTCGGTTTCGCCCAGGCGACGCTCCAGGGTGTCGACTTCGTTGTACAGGGCCTTGAGTGCCTTCTGTACCTCGGTGTCGAGGTAGAGGCGAAGGTGAACCTGCAGGTAGTCGATGGCCTCGCCCGACGTCGGGGCGAAGAACGCACCTGCGTAGGAGTATTCGCCGGTGCGCTGGAATTCGAGACGGCGTTGGATCCCGCGGATGTACTCCTCGGAAGCGTCCTCGACCCCCAGCTCGTGGAGCGTTTCGACGATGAGCGAGGGACGGACAAAGTTCTGTTGGGCAGATCGGAAGAACTCGAAGTTCATCCGGCGTTGGGTCTCGAGCGGATTGTCGGTCGCCTGCGGGACCAACGAGAGCTCAAACTCGGCTCGCGCCGGGGGTTTCACGAGCTTGAAGTACGCCGCTCCCACGCCCGCGCCAAGCAGGCCGCAGATCAGGATCGAGAGCCAATAGCGGCGGAAGAACGCGAGCAGCCGGAGCAGCTGCGCGAGCAAATCCGGGCCCTCGTCGGCCGCGACCCCGCGCGGCATCGGGACCTCGAACACCCGCTGCGGTGGCACCGTGGCCACCGCGCTCGACATCGAGCCCCGTCGCGCTGGCGGGCCGCCGATGCCGCTCGGTGGCACGACCGGCGCGAGGGTGCCCCCCGTGCTCGGGGAGCGGTTGCGCACGGCGCTGCCGCTTGGCAGCGCGAGCGTGTGTTCGGCCGAGGGCGGGGCGGTGCCGCCCGGACCCATGAACGTGAACACCGTCTCCCCGGTGCGCACCGTGTCGCCTGCCCGCAGCTCGGCCTCGTCCACCCGGGCGCCGTTCACCAGCGTGCCGTTGGTCGAGCGCAGGTCGTAGATCCGGTACTGGTCGCCGTGCCGGACGATCTTCGCGTGTTGCTGCGACATCGACCGCTCGCTGATCCGGATCTCCGCGTACTTCGAGCGACCGATCACCATCTCGGGCCGATCGAGTGCGATCAGGCGCCCGGGCTCGGTGCCCGAGACCATGAGCAGGAACGCCTGACCGCCGGCGGGCTCGGGGCCGGACGCGACGACCTCGAGCATCTTGTCCAGGCCCGGCTCGCCGGGTATGGCGGTTCGACCGGTGACCACGGCTCCGGGGACGAACGTCCGTCCGCTGCGGTTATGCTCCATGCGAACGTGCCCGAGACGCCGAATCCTGGCGCTGCCCTATCGTAGTCTGGTCGTCGCGGGGGCGCTACTACCCCGAGGCGCCTTCTTTCGGGGCGCGCCCCGCTCGACGCCCGTCGCGGCCGCAGGCCGGCCGCGCGGATCCGAACGGCGGGGTGACCGTACGAGGGCCCGTTCGGGTCGGGGCCCACGAGATTTCCACCCGAGGACGGGGCGCGCCTCGGGCCGATCGTGGCGGCTGCTAGGCAGCCCCTGGCAAACCTGCCACCATTTCGCCCGGTTCACCGATTGCCCGGCGTCCCCGGGATCGCTCTCGGTGCTCCTGGGTGACGCGCGATGTGGCGTCGAAGATCCGTGTTCCTGCGTCAGGTCGTCGTCACGTTCGACGTGGCCGTTAGCCTGGTCGCGTTCTTCGCCGCGTTGTTCGTCCGGGACTGGCTGGCGCTCGCGCAGTTCCGCAGCGGCCCCGTCGCCACCTTCCTCAAGTCAACCGGCGGCGTGCCTCCGGGGATCTATCCGGCCGACTACCACTGGCTGCTGGTCGGCCTCGTGCCGATTTGGACGATCTCGCTTCACTACAGCGGTTGCGGCGACGTCCACGCGCGCTACCGTATGATGCTGTTGCGCTACACCAAGGCCGTCGTCACGGGCCTTGGTCTGTTCGTGCTCTCGACCTTCCTGTTCAAGTTGCAGTTTGTCGCCCGCAGCTTCGTCTTGCTCTTCGGCTTCGTGCAGCTGGCGGCGTTGCTGCTCGCCCGGGTGGCGTTGGTGGAGACGACCCGGGTGATTCGGCGCCGTCGCGGGGACGGTCATCGTGTAGTGATCGTCGGAGCTGGCGATGCCGCGGTTAGCTTCGCGACAACCTTGCAGCGCCATTCGCCGTGGACGGTAAAACTGGTCGGTTTCGTGCAGATGCCGGGCGAGACCATCGATCCCCGCGCCCGGCCGCAGCTCGGCTTCGTTGGCAGCTTGGCGGCGCTGCTCGATCGTCAGCCCGTCGATGAAGTTGTGTTCGCGGTGCCGGGCAAGCAGCCCGAGCTGTTTCGCGACGCGATCGCGGCCTGCGACGAACGCGGGGTCGACGTGCTGCTCACCCTGCCACCGCAGTACCCGTCGTCGGGAACGGTTGAGGTGGCCAACGTGTCCGGATTTGACTATCCGATGCTCGGGCTGCGACGGGTGCCAACCGACGAGTTACGGCTGGCGATCAAACGCCTGCTTGATCTGGTCGGTGGGTTGCTTGGATTGCTCATCGCCGCACCGGTCATGATCGCCGCGGCGATCGCGATCAAGGTGGAGTCGGAAGGGCCCGTGTTTTTCCGCCAGGTCCGCTGCGGCCGTAACGGCCGCAAGTTCACGATGTTCAAGTTTCGATCGATGGTTGTCGACGCCGAGAACCTGCGCGCCAAGCTCGAGCACCTCAATGAAATGGACGGACCGGTGTTCAAGATCCGCCGCGATCCTCGCATCACGCGGATCGGGCGATTCATCCGCAAGACGAGCATCGACGAGCTCCCGCAGCTGCTCAACATCGTCATGGGAGACATGAGTTTGGTCGGGCCTCGGCCCCCGCTGCCCAGCGAGGTCGAGCAGTACCAGCCGTGGCAGCGCCGGCGTTTGTCGGTGCGGCCGGGTCTCACCGGGCTGTGGCAAGTGTCGGGCCGCAACCAAGTCGACTTCGATGAGTGGATGCAGCTCGACCTCCAGTACATCGATCGCTGGTCGTTGTGGCTGGACCTCAAGATCATCTTGAAGACGATTCCGACGGTCCTGTTCCACAAGGGCGCGAGCTGACGCCGCGACTCACGGCGGCGTGTCGAGGACCTCGGCCGGGTCCGGTGGCGCCACGTCGTCTGCACCGGTGGTTTGGGGTGCAGGTTTGGGCGGGAGCGGGCGCCGTGCGGGTTTGACAGGCTTCGCCTTGGGCGGCGCTGGTGGTGGTGGCGCTAGCTTCGGTGCCGCGGTATCGGTTGCAGGCACGTTCGTCGGCGTGGTCGCTGGCGGTGCGCTGACCGGCGGCGGGTCTTGGGGCGCAAGCGGCCGAATGGGAGAATGCGGGCTTCCGGTTGGGAGGGGTTTGCTGGGCTCGTCGGCCCCGGTCGGCTGGATCTTTGGCGGCTGAGCAGCCGTAGATGAGTCAGCAGCGCCCGGAGTGTCCTCGTCCGCGGCGTCCTCGTTGGGTGGGTCGGAAACACGCGACTGTTTCGGCGTGTCGGTCGAAAACCGCCCGTAATCGTCCACCGCCCCGCCGCGGATCCACTCGGGTCGCGCGATGGCGATGGCGATCGCCACCGTGGCGAGGGTGACGGCCGCAGCGATGGCAATGATCTTGAGGCGCGACGGGCCGTGGATCGCCGAGTTGGCGGAGACGTGGTTGCCCAGAAGAGACGCCCGCGACGGGTGCGCGTCCACGGGCGTCTGGCCGTAATCGGCCGGGAGCGCGCGGGTCTCGACCGTGTATTCGGGCTCGCCCATCGCCAACTCAGGTGCGGCCGCGGGCAGCGCGATCGGCTGACTATCGTAGCCGGGACGCTGGGCGATGCCGGCGGCCTGGCGACGGAGCTCGAGCTGGCGCCCGAACGTGTCGACAACCCACCTTGCGACCTCCGAGGGCGGGCCGAGATAGTCCTCGGCGATCGCGATCCGGCGCAGCTCCATCAGCATCTCTTCGGCGCTTTGGTAGCGCTGCGTTGGATCGCGCTCGAGGGCGCGCAAGACCACGCGGTCGAAGCAGCTCGGCGGTCGCAAGCCCACCGTCGACGGGGCGGGGATCGGGCGACGAAGGACGGCGTGGAGCGTCAGCTCGGGCGTGTCGCCGCCGAACAGCTGCTCGCCGGTCAAGGCGTTCCACATGACGACGCCGGCCGAAAACACGTCGGAGCGGCGGTCGATGTTGATCCCCGTGATCTGTTCGGGGGAAACGTAGGCCGGCTTGCCGCGGGTGATGCTCGCGCGATCCTGCAGGGCGTTCTGCGCCCGGGCGATGCCGAAGTCGGTGATTCGACAGACGCCGTTGGTCCCGACCAACATGTTCTGCGGCGAGAAGTCGCAGTGGACGAGCACGAGCGGTGAGCCGTCGTCGTCGGTCAGGGTGTGGGCGGCGTGGAGACCGGTGAGCGCGTCGATGATGATCGGGATGATGAGGTGAGCAGGTCGTGCGCGGCGATGGACCTTGAGTAGCTCCGAGAACGTGCATCCCTCGACGTAGTCCATCACGAGGTAGTGCTGGTTGGCGAGGGTGCCGATGTCGACAATGCCCACCACGTTGGGGTGGTGCAGGCGCGAAGCGATCCGCGCTTCTTGCAGCAGCATGTGCACGTAGTCATCGTTTTGGCTCAGGTGATCGCGAATGACCTTGAGCGCAAACAGACGGCGAAAGCCCCCCTCTCCGGTAACGCGGGCCAGGTAAACCGTTCCCATGCCGCCGCGCGCGATCCGGAGCAATACCTCGTAGCGACCGACCACCGCCGGGGCCGAGGCGCCGGTGAGTCCGGCCGCGCGCGCAGCCTCGACCTCCTGATCCAGGCGCGCGCCGTCGGCAACCTCGCGTCGGTCGTTCGCGCCGGTGGGCGGCGCCGGTGTGACGCCGACGAGCTCGGCGAGGTATGCGACGCGCTCCTCGGGACTTCGCGGGGGTCCGGGGCGCGGAGCGGCGGATGGGGAGAGTCGGTTCATCGACCCGGCCGGCATGGTTTGATCGGCCGGATTGGACGCGACGATCGGGCCGGGGGCAGCATCACCAGCGCGCGCTGTTTCGCTGGTGATCGGCCGTGAGGTGCCCGGTGTGTGGGGGCCGATTTCACCGTGGGCGGTCGGGGTGCGGCGGCCGGGGGCAGGGCCGACGCCGGTGGGCGTCCAGGGCCGCGGGGGCGGCAGCGCTGGGGGCACGAAGATCGGTGGGCTCGGGCGCTCGGGTTCCGTTGGACTCGGGGGCGGAGAAACGGGCGGAGGCGGAAGCCCAGCGCGCATGAGCGTGCGATCGG
>CADEGN010000284.1 GCA_902826865.1 uncultured Myxococcales bacterium | reverse complement strand
CTTCCGGCTTTTCACGTCCTACGCCCGCGTGTGGTTACGCAACTCGGGGGTGAAGCTCATGAAGAAGGACATGGGGGGCGCGGCCAGTGTGCTCGCACTCGCGCGCATGATCATGGGGGCGAAGCTCCCGGTACGCCTGCGGGTGCTGGTGCCGGCGGTGGAAAACGCAGTGGCCGGCAACGCCTATCGCCCGGGGGACATCCTGCGCACCCGCAAGGGCCTCACGGTGGAGGTCGGAAACACCGACGCGGAGGGCCGGCTGATCCTCTGCGACGCGCTGTGCGAGGCGGATAGCGAAGATCCCGATCTGATCATCGACTTCGCGACGCTGACAGGCGCCGCACGGGTCGCCCTTGGCACCGACGTCCCCGCTTTGTTCGCCACCGACGCCGGACTGCGCGCGCAGATCGTGGCCGCTGGCGATCGCGTGCACGATCCACTATGGCCCATGCCGTTACACACCCCCTACCGCAAGTACCTCGACAGCGCGATCGCCGATCTCAACAACGTGGGCAACGTATCGGAGGGCGGCGCAATCACAGCGGCGTTGTTCCTGCGCGAGTTCGTGGCCAAGGACCGTCGCTGGGTGCACATCGACACCATGGCGTACAACACGGCTGGGCGGGCCGGACGTCCGGCCGGCGGTGAGATCCTCGGCGCTCGGGCCGTCTTCGCCGCGCTCGTCGAACGCTACAAGACACCCTGATCCTGGGGAGCGCCCCGCGCGTCGCTTGCCTGCGCGCGGCGGCTCGCCGAAATAGAAGCGGCCCGAGGCGCGGCGACCCGATCCGGGCGCCGCGATCCCCGAGCCGCGTTCGAATCGCTCGCTAGTTCTTCTTCTTCCCCGGGCCGTGGAGCGCGAAGAAGGCACCCTGCGGATCGATGAACTGGGCGATGACGTCGCCTCCCGGTATGTCCATCGGACCCATCAGTTTCTTCGCCCCCTTGCTGCTCGCCCGCGCCATCGCGGCGTCGAGATCGTCGACGTGGATGTAGTAGACCCACATCGGCGGCATGGGCATGTCCGCGGTCTTGGTCATCATGCCGCCATAGCTCGTCTCGCCCTCGCCGAAGATGATGTACTTGCCCTGGGGGCCCAGATCCATCTCCTGCTGCTGCGTCCAGCCGAGGAGCTTGGCATAGAAGTCGAACGCCTTGCGCCCGTCGCTCGCATAGAGCTCGTTCCAGGTGATCTCGCCCGGTTTACTGGTGTCATGGGCCGCCATCGCGTTGGCCGGCTTGAACAGTGAGATCGACGCGCCCTGCGGATCCGCGATGACACTGAATCGACCGACCGTGGGGACGTCTTGGGGCGGCACGTAGATCGTGGCGCCGGCGTCCTTGGCCCGCACGACGGTGGCATCGACGTCGTCCACCGCGATATGTCCCATCCAGTGCGGGGGCGCGCCCATCTTCTTGGCGGCATCGGGCAGGGTCATCACGCCACCGAGCGGTCCCTGGCTCCCCACCCACATCGTGTAGGGATCGGGGCTGTCGTTGAAGGGCTGCGTCTTCCACCCGATGACTTCGGTGTAGAAGGCGATCGCGCCCTTGGTGTCTGTGGTCATCAGCTCATGCCAAACGAATCGGCCGGTCATCGTTGCTCTCCGTTCTTGGGGTGAACCCCTGGGGCGGGGAGCATCGCGAATGATCGCGCGGGCGATCAAGCGCGGGACGAGGATCGCCGGCGAACACCGATCGCAGCGTGCTCTCGCCGGTTCCGTTTCGCCACGGTGGCGCGGGAGCGGTCGGATCACCGCCACCGCGCGGAACATCCAGCTGTGCCCGAACGATGACCGTGGGCGTGCCGATGTCGGTCAAACGCCTCGCCCTCCCTGCCCTGTGCGCCCTCGCGGCGATCGCGGCGATTGGTCACATCGCATGCCCGAGCTCGTCGGCCCGGGCCGTCAGGTCCGGGGCAGACCCGACGTCCGCACCGCGAAGAGCACCCGCACGACGAGATAGCGGCGAAGCATCCGACGCACCGAGGGGCCGGCAAAACGCTGGCGATCGATCGAGCGCCGGCGAACAAACCACGTCGCGGCGGGCTACGCTGCGCGACCGCGCCCACAGCGACACATTGCGTCGGATGCTGCGCGAGCGTGGGACGTCCAGGACCGCCCATGACGGAGACGCGCCCGAGAATGGAGACGCTCATTCCGGCACGCTCGAGCCCGCGTACATTCAACAGCGGATCCACGACGACCTCCTCCCGGTCGCCCAAGAGTGCTACGCATCTGCGCTCGAGGATGATCCGAAACTCGAAGGCACGATGATCCTCGAGTTTACGATCGTGGGCGACGAGGATGTCGGCGGTGTCGTCGACGAGTCCAAACTCGCCGCCGACAACCCGATGAGCCATCCCGGCCTGGCCGAGTGCATGCAGGCGTCGCTCGCGAGTCTGGCGTTCGAGCCACCGACCGGTGGCGGGAGTGTCTTGGTGCGGTACCCGTTTCGGTTTACGACCGAAGCGCCGGGCGTGCCGCCGGGCAACGGCGTGCCGCCGGACAACGGCGGGCCGCCCCACAACGGCGGGCCGCCCCATAACGGCGTGCCGCCGGACAACGGCGTGCCGCCGGACAACGGCGTGACGCCGGACAACGGCGTGCCTCCGGACAACGGCGTGCCGCCGGATTGATCGTCATGCAGGCGGGTCTTGGAGCAGCTCCGGCTTTTTCGGCTCGGGCTTGGGCTCCAGAACGACGGGCTTCGCGGGCTCGGCCGGTTCACTCGGCGCCTCTGCGGGCGCCGGGGCGGGTTCCGCCGCCGGGTCAGACTCGCTTGGCGAGCTGGGCTCCTTCTTTTCCTTTTTTTCCTTCTTTTTCTTCGGCGCCGGCGCTGACTTCGGCTCGCGCGCCGGCTCCACCGGCTTCGCGACCGCGGGTGGTTCACTCGGCGCGGGCTTGCCGGGATCCGCCGCCGGCTCGGCGGGCGTACTGGGCTCCGCCGGCTTCACGATGGTGGGCGTCGCGAGGGGCCCGGTCGCCGGCTTGACCGCGGGATCTGCCGCACCGCTCGGCGTGGTCGCGCCCGGCTTTGTCTCGGCCCTGTTGGGCTTGGCCGCCGACGCATCGCTCACCGGGGGACCGAGTCGGACTTCCTGGCGGACTCGGACAGCCGCGCCGGCCGCCCCACCGACCAGATAGACCAGCAGGGACAAGATCATGACCAACGTCGCGGGTCCGGCCGTGCGACCGCCGACTTTCGCGACGATCCCCATGAGCGCGCCGAGCGCGAAACCCACCGCGGAGATCAACAAGACAGCGGAGAAGAACGTGTCGAGATCCATGGACGCCCTCGCCGGGACCGCGGCCCGTCATCCGAGATCGTATCACTCGCGTGGGCCGTGCTACAAGCCGTGCCATGGCGAGACTCCGACTCACCGACATGTCGCGCGCCGCGGGTTGAGCGGGCAAGCTCCGCGTGTCGGAGCTGGCGCAGGTCTTGCGTCACGTACCCTTGCCCCGCGATCCGGCGCTCTTGGTCGGCACGGAAACCCGCGATGACGCGGCCGTGGTCCGTCTGGGCAAGCACGCGCTCGTCTTCACCACCGACTTCTTCGCGCCGGTTGTTGACGACCCCTATGCGTACGGGCGCATTGCGGCTACCAACGCGCTCTCGGACGTCTATGCGATGGGTGGCACGCCGCTCGTCGCCCTCAACATCCTCGCGTTTCCCTGCGGGGGGCTGCCCGGCCGAATGCTCGGCAAGATCCTCGATGGCGGCGCCGCGGCCTGTGCCGAGGCCGGGGCGGCGTTGGCGGGCGGCCATACGGTCGACGACCCCGAGCCGAAGTACGGACTCGCGGTGGTCGGCACCGTCGATCCGCGCAGATTCTGGCGCAATGTGGGCGCCCGCGCCGGCGATGCCCTCGTGCTGACCAAGCCGCTCGGCGTCGGCGTGGTCACAACCGCGATCAAGCGCAAGCAAGCGCGTGCAGCTGAGACCGCGGCGGCGATCGCAAGTATGTCCACGCTCAACGCTGCGGCCGCCCGCGCGCTCGCATCGCTGGGCACGTCGGTCCACGCGGTGACCGACGTCACCGGATACGGCCTGCTCGGGCATCTGCTCGAGATGCTCGAAGGGTCGAAGGTCGGCGCACGGCTGCAGTTCGGCGCAATCCGTTGGCTGCCCGGCACGCGCCGACTCGCCGCACTCGACTGCTTTTCCGGCGGGTCGAAAGCCAACCTCGCGGCCGCGCGCAAGCGCCTGCGGATGCACCCCTCGTTTGGCGACGACCGCGTCGCCCCGCTGCTGCTCGCCGACGCCCAAACCTCGGGTGGACTGCTGGCCGCCGTGGCCGCTGGCCGCGAGAAGAAGGCGCTCGCCGCCCTCGCGAAGGCCGGCGTCGAGGCCACGATCATCGGGCGCTGCGAGGGCGCACGTCCGTTGATCCGTGTCGACCCCTGAGCGCGTCGGCGCCCACTCGCCCGAGCGCCAGGACTTCGTCGAGCGCGAACGCGCCAACCACTCGCATCGAAAGGGCTGCGAACGCCGCGAATGGCACGTGCATCGCCCAACCAACCCGAGCCAGCAGGTCGTCGATGGGCTCGATCACGACGCGCCCGCGCGATCGAGACGCATGGGCCACCACGTCGGGCGCAACGATCAGCGCCACGTGGCACGGCGACTCGTCTGCCGTCCATACGCCCAGGAGGTCGCCAACGCTCCCGGGGCCCGGCCCATCGTGGGGTTCGATCGCCACCTGATCGACCGAATGCCGCGGGAGCCAGATCCCGACCGTCCGCAGCATCCGCTGAACCAGCGCGGAGCAGTCGATCCCTGCCCTCGTCGCGCCTCCGAGGTGGTACGGCACGTCGCGCCATGCCGCCGCGGCAGCTCCGAGCCTGTCGGGGCGCGGTGCCACGCTCGGCGCGGCGAAGCGCGGCAGCGGGACTTCGGCACCGAGGGTTGCCCGCGTCCATCCGAGGGTCCCATCACGGACCCGCACGAGGGTCCCCCCTTCGTGGGTCGCCAGCCACATCACCGGGCCATCTTCGGGTACGAGTTCACCGACCAGCGGTGCGTCGAGTTCCGGCCCGCGGCGCAACGTGGTGCACGGTTCGCTGAGCGCGTGCACCCGCTCGCTGCGCAGCAGCGCGACGCCACTGGCGTCCACCGCCGCCCCGCCCGCCGCATGAACGACGGCCGCGACGACGCGATCCCGCCAGCGCGGCGCCACTACCTGGCCACGCAGCACCCAGGCCATCCCATCCCAGCGGGCGTCGAGCTCCACGTGCGTCCACCCGAACGTTGCGATCGCTTCGTCGCGAACCGACGCGATCGCGGCGGCAATGGCGTTGTCCGCATCGCTCATCCACGGACCCGCCCACGCACGACGTCGGCATCGCAAAACGGGACGAGCGCGCCGCCGATCGTCTGTCCGCGTTCGTGGCCCTTGCCAGCGATCACCACCACGTCCCCGGCCACCGCGCTGTCAAGCGCCATGGTGATCGCCGCCGCGCGGTCGAGGACGACGTGGGCCTGCGCACGCGCGCCCGCACGTACACCTGCCAGCACGGCGTTGGCGATCGTCTGTGGATCCTCGCCCCGCGGGTTGTCATTGGTGACGATCGCAACGTCCGCCCGGCGCCCGACTTCTTCGCCCATCGGCCCCCGCTTCTCGGGGGTGGACTCGCCACCGGCCCCGAAGACCAGCCACACTCGCCCGCGCGCCAAACGACGGGCAGTCTCGCAGGTCCGCGCCAGCGCGTCGGGACTGTGGGCATAGTCCACGACGACGAGTGGCTCGCGGCGTAGCACCTCGAAGCGCCCGGGCACCGGCGCGCACGTGGCCGCGCCCGCGACCGCGCTCTCCGGCGGCACGCCAGCCGCGAGGGCTAGGAGTACGGCTGCGAGGACGTTTTCGGCGAAAGGCGCACCGACCATGCGGATCGACAGCCGCCCGCCGAGCTGCTCGGCCACCGGACCTGGGACAAGGCCGATCTCGGTCCCGTCCGCGTCGAACTCCACCGTCGCCGCCTCGAGATCCACGGACGGGCCTTGGCGTCCCGAACCCTGAAACCACCGCCGCGACACATCCTGCGGGATCACACGATCGATCATTGTCGCGTGCGGATCGCCCGCGTTGAGCACCGCGGTGCGGCCCGGCCCGAGGTGAACGAACAACTGGGCCTTGGCCGCGAGGTAGTGCTCCCAACTTCCGTGGCTCTTGAGGTGATCGGGTGAGAGGTTGGTGAAGGCCGCGTGATCGAAGCGCCAACGCTTCGCGTAACCGCCGGCCAGCGCCAAACTCGTGGCTTCGATCGCCGCGTAACGAAATCCGCGCGCGTGTCCGCGTTGCAGCACCGCGTGAAAGCCCGCCAACGAGCGCGGCAGATCCGCTTGAGGTTCGTCGTCGAGGTCGTACCCAAGCGTGGTGATCCGCACGCAGTGGCCGAACGTGTGTCGCAACATCGCGGCCACTAGAAACGTGGTCGAGGTCTTGCCGTTGGTTCCAGTGGTCGCGACCGTGGTCAGATCGCCGGCCCACGCGAACGGGGGCTGAGTCGGCCGCTCGAGCAACATGACTTGATCGGTGCCATCTCGGGGGTGCACTTGGCCAGCACTTTTCGCCCGCCGCAGCCGGGCACTCGCTTCGGATGGAGCTGATCGGTCTTTTGCGCCACCATGCCCGTAGTGGATGCCGCCAACCCCGACCCGCCGAGCCTCGACCAGATCACCGCTGCGCGCGATCGCCTCGCCGGGGCGATCGTGCGCACGCCGACGTGGCGACTCGACACCCCGTGGGTGCGCGCCCAGACCGGGGTCGGTGAGCTCCACCTCAAACTCGAGTGCTTCCAGGTCACCGGCAGCTTCAAGGCCCGCGCCGCACTGCTCGCGGCCGCCGAGTTGCCCGCGGCTGCGCGCGCGCGCGGGCTCGTGGCGGTGAGCGCGGGCAATCACGCGCTCGCCGTGGCCCATGCGGCGGCGCAGTTCGACACGACCGCCAAGCTCGTCATGCCCCGCACCGCGGATCCGAGCCGGATCCGCCGCTGCAGCGAGCTGGGTGGTGAGGTGGTGCTGGTCGACGACGTCCACGCAGCGTTCGCCGAGGTCGAGCGCATCGTCACCCGCGAAGGGCGATCGTTCCTCCATCCGTTTGAGGGCGACGCGGTCGCCCGCGGCGCTGGTACGATCGGCCTCGAGATCCTCGACGACGTGCCACAACTCGACGCGGTCATCGTCCCGATCGGGGGAGGTGGCCTGTGCGGAGGGATCGCCGCCGCGGTGAAGCAGCGCCAGCCCAGCGTCCGCGTCTTCGGCGTCGAGCCCGACGGAGCCGACTCGATGCACCGCAGCTGCGCAGCCGGCCGGCCGATGGCGATCGAGCGGGTGAACACGATCGCCGACAGCCTGGGGGCTCCCCACGCCGCGCCGTACAGCTTCGCGCTCTGCCGGCGGTTCGTCGACGAGTTGGTGCGCATCGACGACGATGGGCTGCGCGATGCCATGGCCTTGCTATTCGCCGAGGCCAAACTCGCCGTCGAACCCGCAGGCGCGGCCGCGACCGCTGCCCTGCTCGGCCCGCTGCGCACGCGGTTGGCCGGGGCCACGGTTGCCGTGGTTGTGTGCGGCGGCAACGTCGATATCTCTGTGTTCGCCCGGGCGATCTCCGAAGCTCCAAGCCGAGCGACCGTGGCAGCCGCCGACGTACGCGAGCTCGCCTGAGTTACGCGCCATCGCGCACACGCAAATCTGCGCACGCGCGACGAAACCCAAGGGGGTATGCTGCTTGGATGGAAACTCGTGTGCTGTGCATTCTGGGCGTGATCGTCGCGGCGGGCTGCGGCGCTGATCGCCGCGCCTCGGCCGACGCCGCCGACGGTGTGAGTGGGATCAGCGGGGTCTCGGCGGGCCAGAGCTCCGGTGTGGACGACGGTGTGGACGACGGCGGCGACCACGGAACGGCACTCGACGTCGGCGTTGGTGGCACCGGCGGTCTCGACGATGGCGGCGAGGGTGGCGCTTGCCCCTGTGAGAATGTGCTCGACGGGATCTACGTGCTCGACTCGAACGCGCCGCCGAGCGTGAACTTCTACGCCCCGCTCGACAACCAGTTCAGCAAGGTCGGCGATCTCGGTTGCCCTGCTCCGCTCGGGGCGACGGCCAACTCGATGGCGATCGATCGTGGCGGCCACGCTTGGCTCAACTACTACACCCTGGGCGCGCAGAACGTCGGCCAGCTGTTTCGCGCGCCGCTCTCGGATCTCGCCACCTGCGAGGATCTCGGTTACCAGGGCACCGACAACTGGTTTCTGATCGGCATGGGCTATTCGGTCAACGGCGCCGGTGACAACTGCGATCGTCTGTACCTGTACAACTCCGACCAGTACATCAACTACCCGAACTTCAGCGGAGGATCGGCGCTCGGCCGCTGGGATGAAGGCGCGAACATGCGCGTGGACATCGGGCCGACAAACTATGCGGTCGGAGAGTTGAGCGGCACGGGCGACGGGCGCCTCTTCGCGTTTGCAACCGTGGCTGTCAACCAGTCGATCCTCGTCGAATACAACAAGGCCGACGGCAGCGAACTCGCCACCACGCCGCTCGACGGGCTCGATATCACCAATGCGTTCGCATTCGCGTTTTGGGGGGGTGACGTGTACTTCTTCACCGAGACGAACCCCGGTTCCGGCACCAGCAAAGTGACGCGCCTCGACCACGACAACAACGATGGCGGAGGCTTGAGCGTGGTCAACGCGGACACCGGCTTGATGATCACCGGCGCGGGCGTCTCGACGTGCGCCTCGTACACCCCACAGGGATAGGCGTCGACCCGCAGGGCGATCAATAGCGATCGACAAGGTCGTCGACGACCTCGCCGGCGCCGCAATGCCGGTCGAGGATCCGCGTCAGCTTGTCCTCATCGAGACCCGGGTAAAACCCGCGCTGGTCCTCGAGCACCTCGGGTTCCGGGTCCGAGAGCCCATCGTTGCCCGGCGCGAGGGTCTCGACGAACATGTTGGGCCCGTCGTCGCAGCGGCCAAAGCAGGTGTAGTTGCGCGCATAGACGCGTCCCCGCAGATCCCCGCGGGAATCGATTGTACGGCACGCGAGACTGAGAAGGCGCTCGCTGTTGCGGGCAATGCCACAACTCGGGCCGTCACAAAGATGCAGGCAGTAGCGGGGCAGACTCACGGGCGGGGCAGGATGAAAGCACGCAAGGTCGGCTGGCACAACCGGTCGGCAACCGCCTCGCCGAGCGCCCCCGGGCCTGACGTCCAGGGGACCGACGCACTTGCAGGCCCCGAGCGCAGGCGACTGCGGCGGCGACTGCTAGATTCCACGGGTGGGCGAGACCGTCGAGACCCAATGTCCGTGGTGTGGCGAAACGCTCGAGGTCTGGGTCGAACGCGACGGCCTAGGCTCGGTGTTGCAGGACTGCGAC
>CADEGN010000283.1 GCA_902826865.1 uncultured Myxococcales bacterium | reverse complement strand
GTTCATGGTGTCGGCGGCAGCCGGGACCTCAGCGAGCCACGGATGTGTGCTCGCCGACATGAAACAGCAACACGATGTCATTGCGGCCTCAAATGCGCAGGCCCAGAAGAACTTCGCCGCAGCGCAGGAGAAGAAGCGAACCGACATGTTCGTTGTCGCGCCGACGGCCTGGCTGTGCAGCAGTGCCGACGAGGCTCGCCGCAACGCCGAATGCGCCGGGGGAAAGTCGTTCGGTCGTGGCGAGAGGGTGTCCGTTATCGGCCTGCAGGCGCAGGACGGCGTCTGGCCGGCCGCGCACTGGGACAGCCAAGGCGAGCACCCCGGCTTCGTTCTCGCCTCGGTGCTCAACGACCTCCCTGACCGGACGGCATTTGAGGCCCATGCGCAGGAGATAGAGGCCCAAGTTCCTCCGGGCAAACGAATCGGCTCGGCCAACGTCAACCTCGAGGACCTTCTCAACCCGCCGAAGGACCTAAAAGAGAAGGTCCTGGTGATGCGCATTCAATCGACCGCGATGCGAGATATGAACGTGGCACCTTCCGGCGTCGTGACATTCACCATGCCGGTGCCAACGCGGCGTGGTAGCGAGACCGTGGCTGCGATCCAGTTTGAATTCGCGAATGAATCGTGGGCAAAGGAGTTCTTGGGGGGCCGGAAGGCATTCTCGTGCGGTCCAAGCTACTGCGACGAGCTGTTCGTGATCGCTCGGCCTACCGGTCGCGCGCTCGATCGTGTCGACGACAATGGCACGGTGCGGCGGCTCCCCGTGCTGGAGGTGGAGGAGCTCACAGACCGGTTTGGCGTGTACCGCGGTCGATGAGTCCTCGGTCGCCTCGCCCGATCGAGCGCCGCGGCATCTTGGCGGGCGCCAACCGCGGGAGCGGGGCGACTTGCCGTCCGCCCCGCGGGCCTCTGCGCCGAGTGCGGGAAAGTTCCCACGACGTGCGCAGCAACCACGCCTCGACCTCCGCTTTTTGATGCGCCGCGACGTCGGGCCCACTCCGGAGCTCGAGCGCCCGTAGGAACGCGGCGTGTGCCCGCTCCGGGTCGCGCTCGAGCAGGGCGCATTGCCCGAGTCCGAGGTGCGGGAACGCGAGTATCGGGTGGGTGGGTCCGAGGGCGGTGGACCACAGATCGGTTGCCTGATTGTAGTACCGCTTCGCCTGCGCCGTGTCGCCGCGCGCGAGCCAAACCTCGCCGAGGCCATTGAGTGGATACCCAACGTCGTGATGATGCGCACCGAGGGTTGCGATCCGTTCGCGATAAACCCGCTCATACAGCCGTTGGGCCGCATCGTAGTCCTGCGTTCGAACCGCGATCCCCGCCAAGTTGCCGAGGACCGACAGCGTGAATGGGTGGTTCACCGGAAGGCTCTCGGTGAGGATCTGAAGGGCCTGGGAGTAGAGCGCCTGCGCACGATCGTAGCTGCCGGACTCCAGGTAGATTCCGGCGAGATTCTGCAGCGCGGCGCCGACCAGCGGGTGATCAGGTCCGTGGGCGGAGCGCAGGATCTCCAACGCAGCCTCGTAATGCTGTTGCGCGGCCTCGAAACGGCCGATCGCGTCGAGCGTGACCGCCAAATTCTCGTGCGCCAACGCGACCCGCGGGTGGTTGCTACCGAAGCAGCTCTGCAAGATCGTAAGTGCGGCGCGGTGATGCTCGATGGCCTCCGCGCTGTCTCCCTGGCGATGCAACACGTTTCCCAACTTGCTCCTCAGGGCGGCGTAGGTCGGGTGCGATGGGCCGTAGGCCGCCTCGGACAACGACAATGCCCGGTCGAGGTACGCGTGGGCATCGCGCAAGAGGCCCCGTTGGAGTGCATTGTCGACAAGCCCACCGAGCGCCTCCATCGCGCGGGCGCGGTCGCGCAGATCCTCGCCGTCCCACAACTGCAGGGCGCGTTCGAAGTGCTCCTGTGCCTCTCCAAACTCGCCCGTGGCGCTCGCCAGGTCGCCGCGCTGCTTCGCCAGCCGCCCAAACATGTCCGCGTCGGTACCCACTCGCACGAGCGCGAAGTCGGCCCGCTCTGCGAAGTCGTTAGCGCCCGTGTAGTCCGCGGATCTGGTCGCCAGTCGCATGAGCCCGAGCCAGCTCTTGGCCACGAGCAGGTCGTCGGAGCCCAGTTGAGCTTTGGCGGCCGCCAGTTCGTAGTTCGCGCTCGCTTGCTCGTCGGCCACGGATTCCTGCAGCCGAGCCAACGTGAAATGGGCGGCTGCCAGCAGCAGAACATCATCGAGCGGTTGGGCGAGATCGGTCGCCTCCAGCGCGGCGGTGAGTCCCTCGCGCGGCTCCCCGAGCAGGAGCAATGCGCGCGCTTCGTTCAGTAGGTCGCGGGTCGTCGTCACGGCTTGGCGTTTTTCCGGATCACTCGAGAGTGCTGTCGCGATGAGCTGCCGCTCGGCCTGAGCACACTCGCGGACGTCGCTCAGGCCGGAAGCCGCGTCGACAACGCTGGTGAAATGAGCCGGATCGCTCGACGCGGAGATCGCACGGATCACGGCGTCAAGCTCCCCGGATCGTTGTTCTAGGCACTCGATGCGCAGCTCAAGAACCCGTTGCGATTGGACACCATGCACATGGGTTGCCTCGCAGGCCTCATGGTACGCGGCGACCCACGCTCGACCGTATTCGTCGAAGGTCTCCGAAGCTGTCTTGTATGCATCCTCTGCGAGCGGGAGGCTCGTCGCGGATGCGGCCTCGCGCAGACGCTCACTCAGTTTCGCGTTCCAGACATCGGCAAAACGTTCCGATCCCTGCTGGCATCGGGCGTTCGGATCCTCGCGGCCAAACGCGTTCGTCCGCCAGGCGCCGAGCGCCAAAAGTACGAGCGCCGTGACCGCCCACAACAGCGACTTTACCCATGGACGTGCGAGGCCGGTCGGTCGAGAAATCGCCGCGAGCAGGTCCTCCATCGTCGGGTAGCGATCACCAGGATCGGGGGCGAGACCGCGAACCAGCGCCCGTCGGATCGAACGGGGCACTCGGGGAGACACTGGGAACGGCCGCAGCCGTCCCTCGCGGATGGCGGCGGCGATGGACTTGTCGCCACCGACGCCATAGGGATGGCAGCCAAACAGGGCCTCAGCGAGCGCCACGCAGAACGAAAACTGATCGACCCGCGCGTCCACCGGCGAGAGACGCAACTGCTCTGGACCCATGTACCGCGGGGTCCCGCTCGCGTGCATGGGAGCGCTGACTCGCGGCGCGTCGAGCGACGGCAATCGATCGTCGAGCGTAGGGGATGCCGATGCGTGAAGTGCTCCGTGCTGCGCAAGGCCAAGATCGGTCACGACGACGCGGTTGTCGTGGCCGAATAGAACGTTCTCCGGCTTGAAGTCGCGGTGGACGATGCCGGCGGCGTGAGCGGCGGCAAGGCCACGTCCCGCGTCGAGAAACACGGCGAGGATCTCCCGCCAATGGTGGGTGGCGATGAGCCAGCGGCGCAGTGTGCCGCCGGGTAAGTACTCCATCACCACGAAGGTCCGGTCATGATCGCTACCCACGTCGTGGACCGCCGCTACGTGCGGGTGGTTGAGGCGCGCCATGAGCTGAGCTTCACGTTGCAGACGCTCCTGCAACTCTGTGTTGCGGGCGTGCACCCTCGGGTGGAGCACTTTGAGCGCCACCGGCCGGTCGAGCTTCGGGTCGCGCGCCAGGTAGACGGCACCCATTCCGCCCACACCCAGGGTCTCGATGACGACGTATCGCCCCACCGCGTCTCCAGACTCGAGCCGTTCGGGGCCGCGGCGAGCGTGGGTCGACGCCTGGGCAACGTCAACCATCTTTACCAGCTTGGAGACCTGTTCTCGGCAGGTACCGCAGCGGTCGATGTGGCGCTCGACGGAAAGCAGCAAGGACACCGAGGCAGTTCCATCGACGACAGCAGCCGCAACGTTGGCGTCAACGCAGTCGTCCGCTGCGACCGCGCCCGGGCCGGACTGCGCAGCGGATTGAAAGCCGACCACCGGCCGTTGTGTGGAGCAAGGACCATGCCTCTATTCAGGCCTGGGCAAGTGCGCGTCTCCGAGTTGGCCGGTGTCGATCTGATCCGCAGGCGCTTCCCGAATCGTAACCGCAAGGGAACCCACGACTTGGGGGCCACCAAGTGCAGCGAGCCGTGCTAGCCTGGACCGTTGACGTGGCTCCGCTAAGCACGTGCTTTTTAGCCGCATTGCCCGCCGAGGAGCGATCAGGGCTCGTTTCCCTCAGCGATCTAGAGGACCGACTGGGCGGTTGGGTTGCGCTTGCGCAAGCGGCATGGCCCACCGTGCACTACGGGGCCGAGGACTTCATCCGCCACGTCGCACGCAAGTTTCCGAGTCTTGCCGCGGTCCGAACCGTGACGGGGGTTGCTGTCTCCGACCTCTTCCTCGCCGGCGCGTGCGGGGCTGGCATTGACGAGGCTATCGAGAGTTTTCGCAGCTCCTATGCGGAGGACATTCGCGCGGCCGCGGCGTCGGTGAGAGGTTCAAGTGATCGCGTGGACGACCTTTACCAGGAGCTCGAGGTTCGCCTATTCGTCGAGGATGTTTCCGGCCATCCTCTGATCCTCGATTTCGCGGGACGCAGCTCGCTGCGATCCTGGGTCCGGAGCGTCGTCGTGCACGCAGCGCTAAAAACGCTTCGCCGCTCCCGGCGGGAGGTGGCACTCGACCGCGACGTTGCCGAGCGTGTGCGCGCCGCAGAGGTGGAACCGTGGGTGATTCGCGCCAAAGAAGCATACTCCCACGCGTTTGAGCATGCGTTCCACCGAGCGATGGCAGAGCTGACCCCGCGCGAACGCAATCTCTTGCGGCAGACGACCCTCGATCGTCTGACGGTGGAGGAGTTGGGGGCGTTGTACGGCGTACATCGGGCGACCGCCGCGCGTTGGGTCGTGGCAGTGAGGGAGCGAGTCTTGGAGAAGACGCGCGCGGCAATGGTGGCGGAGATGAAGGTGGAGCGGCGGGAGCTCGATAGCATGCTCAGGGCCGTTCGCAGCCAGCTTCACGTCACACTTCGGCGTTGTCTTCTGTGATCGAGGTCCGGCGTACCTTTGCCGACAAGCATCGGTACAAGCCGCAGAGTCCACGGCGGGAAGCCGAGAGGCGCCGCGCGCGTTCGACAACAGCCATCCGCGGGGGCGACCGCCCGGCCACCACGCCGCCCTCGCCGCGGCAAGCACGCCGTTGTCACGCCAACGCGCCGGTTCCCGGAGCTCTGCGCGACTCGCTGGCCAAGCCACCCGCTTCGCGCTCACATATCGGCATGCGCAAGTTGGCCTGCGTTCTGGTCTTGCTCGTGGGTTGCCCCGCACACACGGTCGAAGACCCGTTTGCGATGTCCTCGGTCGGCGCCGCGGCTCCTACCGACGACGGTGGCGAGGGAGGCACGCCTATCTCGGCGACCACCGGTGGGAGCCAAGGTAGCGGTGAAGGGGACACGACCGCGGCGTCAGCCGACGGGGCCAGTGACGGCGCCAGTGGAGAGGCCGGCGGAGGCACCGGTCCAGCCGTGTGCGGCGACGGTGTTCGCAGCGTTGGCGAGACCTGTGATGGTGAGGACTTCGGGGAGGAGTCGTGCGTGACCCAGGGCTTTGGTGGCGGTCAGCTCGGGTGCAACGCAACGTGCAGCGGTTTCTCGACGGGCGGCTGCTTCATCTGCGGCAACAAGGCAATCGAGGGCACCGAGGAGTGCGAAGGCACGGTGCCGCCGGGCATGGGCTGCAGCGACGCTGGCTTCACCGACGGCACGCTTGCGTGCGACACCGCGACGTGTCTCTTCGATACCAGCGCGTGCACGCTTTGCGGCAACGGGCTGGTGGAGGGCACCGAAGCCTGCGATTCCGCGGACCTCGCCGGACAGACCTGCGCTGCTTTCGGCTTCACGTCCGGTGCGCTGCTGTGCAGCGCTGCCACGTGTGCCTTCGACTTCAGTGGGTGCCAGGGCACCAACCTCGTGTGCTCCGAGCAATTCGTCGGCAATACCTACCCGCAGAGCATCAGCGGCACCACGGTCGGCGAGGACGACGACATCCTCCAGAGCTGCAGCGACGCCGGGGCCGACTACCTCGTGGTGTTTGTCGCGCCGGTGGCGGGTCTCTACACCTTCGACCTCATCGGGTCGAGCTACGATACGGTGTTGTCGGCCCATAGCGATTGCTCGGGCGCAGAGCTCGGCTGCAACGACGACTTCGGAGGGAATCCCGACTGCGGGTGCTGTTCCTGCTCCCAGCTCGATCTCAACCTCAACGCCGGTGATCACATCATCGTGGCCGTGACCGGGTACAGCGGGGCGATCGGCGACTTCACCCTCAATATCGACGGGCCGTAAGCGAAGGCCGATCGACGGGGACGGGTTGCGCGGCGCCGCTACTCGACGCGCGCGATCTCGAGGGCCACGTGCGAGCGGCTCGGTTTCTCGCCCACGGCGATGCGAAACACATGCCCCTCGTCGTCGGCAGCGTAGAGCGTGTCGCCCGGTTCAACGCGCACTTTCTCGTGGGCTTCGTCCCCATCCACCAGCGTGGTGTCCGAGATCTTCTTGGTAAGCGCAGCGTCGGCGAAGAACCCTGGCGCGGGATAATCGTACGGCCGGGTTGGATCACCCTCATCGTCGATGGCGATGTCACCGGCGGTGATGAAGAACAGCCAGTCGCCCTGCTGCTCGGTGGGGAGCTTGTCGATCCCTCGCACGTAGTAGATGTCCGCGGCGCCGCTGGTGCTGTCTGTCAGCAGCGACGCAAGCTCTCGCAGGGCGCTCGGGTTGAGCTTGATGTTCTCTTTGGTCTTCTCGACCAGTTCCTCGGCGGGAACGCCCACCTCGACATTGTGGAGGGTGAGTGCCACGTCGGCCGCGCCCTCGGCCAAGCCACCGTCGTGCAGGCGAACCTGGGCGAGCTCAAGCTCGAGGTCCCAGATGTACGCCGGCGCCGGCGGAGATCCGACGCCGTTGAAGGTCTCGAGCGTGACCCACCCGGTCTCGTCGATGCAGCCGTCAAACGCGTGGACGCCCGTGCCGAGCGTGTATTCGTCGCAATGCGCCGGGGTGTCGACCACCGAGGCCTGCGCCATCGCGACCATCAGGTGCTCAAACTCCCAGGGGGGCAGATCCCACGCGGGCGAGTTTCCGTTGGGGATAGGGTCGCGACTCGCCCCGCCCGGAACGAACGAATCGTTTTCGATCACACCGAACCCGAGCACCTCGACCGAAGGATTCGGAACCAACCCGCTGAGCGTCATCCACTCCGGATCGGTGAAATCGTGCAGATTGTCGATTTGCCCGGCGATACTGTTGACGCTGGCAATGTCGGCATTCGACAGGTCGATGCCCTTGTACGGCAGGGCGTTGGCGGTGACCTTTGAGGTCAGGCTGAACTCTTCCTCCACGACGCTGATGCCCTTGGCCTCGAGGACGAAGCCCGGATGATCGCCGCTCGGACCAAACCGCTCGGCCATGTCCTCGAAGTTGGAGACCACGTCGGCCAGCGTCACCGGGATGTGGCCTGGCTTCACCGGCCATTGGCCATCGGGATGATCGGCATCGATCGGCCCACGCCGCCATTTGGCATTCGGGTGGGTCGAGATCACATCGCGGAGCATGATGTCCGCAACAACCTCTGTGGGGATGAATGGCTCGAGGATGTCGCGGCCGAGCAAATCCGCCAACGAGCGCGCGGGCGGGATGCCGACCGCGCTGGCGAGCCCGATTAGCTCCTCGAGGTTCGTACCCTCAAGCTCGGCGTTGTCCGGCGTCATGAGCAGGAGCCTGCGCATGTTTTGAGCGGCGGCCGGCAGATCCGCGACGTCTTCCTCCGGCAGGTCGCGCAGTGCGATGAGAGAGTTGACGAGGAGCGGCCGGGCATCGAGATCGAGCACCCAAACATCTTGGAGCACCTTGCGCGGCATGGCGCGCATTTGCTCGAGCGTGTTGGTCTTGGCGAAGCCCTCGACGTCAAACCGTAGGTAGCGCAGATCGACCTCGCGCGCCTCACCGATGGCGAGATTCCCTGGCGGAGTGTCGTCGATGGCAACGGCGTCTTCGCCACAACCTATGGTCTGGAGTCCCACCAGGGCGAGGAGCGAAGCACAGCGGGCGTCTTTCATCACTTTACCTTGCGCGCGAGGCGGATCTCGAGCTCGTCGGAGTCGGCCTCGCGAACGATGCGAGCGCGGTAGGTTTGGCCACCGTCGTCGGCGAAGTAGATCGTGGTCTGGCCAACCGCAATCTCGAGCTTCTCGTGGCTGGTGTCGGTGAGGCCAGGGATCGTCGCCGTCGAGACCTTCTCGGTCAGGGCGCTTGTCCGAAAGAAGCCCGGATTCGCGTAGGAGTAAAGCGCGTCGGGTCCGACGTCATTTTGGTCGACGAAGAACAGGTAGGGCACGCCGCCCTCGGCCCGACGCCAGTAGAAATCGACCGAGTCGTTGTTCTTGCGGTAGTCGCCCAGCAAGAAGTCCGATAGCTCGCTGGCCTGCGCCTGCAGGTATGGGCGGACCGCCTGGGCTGCTTCGCTGCCGGTGAGGCCGACCGGCACATCCTCGAGGGTGAATGCGACGGCTGCGGTGCCCTCGGGGATGGTCGCAAAGGGCGTTTGGTGCAGCGCGACCTGGCCCACCTCGAGCACGGTTTCCCAGAGGTACTGGTCTTCGGGCGGGTTGCCGATGCCGAGCGGAATATCGTAGGTGAGCCACCCGGGCGGGTTGCCATCCTGACCGATCAGCACATGCGCTGTGCCGAACAGATAGCTGCCGTTGAATGTACGATTGAGGTAGTCGTTTCGGGCGCCGCCGGCGACGTTGTACTCGAGTAACCATGGATCCAACGCCCACACGGAGCTGGCGTTGGTGGGGTTGATGGGGACGTTGCCCTGGCACGGCGGGTTGCCGAGACACGAAGGCACGAACTGCGGTGCTTCGATGGCGCGGAAGCGGATATCGACCGTTGGGTTGTCGACCAGGCCCGAAACGCTAAACGAACTCGGATCGGAAAAATCGAGCTCGAGCTCGTCGTGGTACGACGGCCCGATCTCGTCGGCGACCACCGAGATGAAACCCTTGCCCTGATCGCCGTCGACTCCGTCGCACAACCGCAAGTTCGATGCGGCGACGGCCGACATCTGAAAGTCCGGGCCGAACACCTCTCCATGGGGCACGAAGGTCGGATCCAAGACGCCGGGATGATCGAGGGTCGGCCCATAGCGGTGGGCGAGGGGCGCCAGTTCGGTCAGCGCGTCCTCCAGGGTAATCGACAGTTTTGCGTCTTCACCCACGGCCGGATGGGTGGCGACGAAATTGGTCTTGAACGACTCGACCAGCCCGGCCGTCGACACGATCGAGGCGGTCCGCGGGATTCCGAGCGCGTCGGCGAGAATCTGGCTGTATCCGCCACCGATGCCAAGCGCGTCGGAGAGATCGCGGAGC
>CADEGN010000282.1 GCA_902826865.1 uncultured Myxococcales bacterium | reverse complement strand
TCGCTGCCGCTGCCGCCGTCGCTGCTGCTGCCGCTGCCGCCGTCGCTGCTGCTGCCGCCGCCGTCGCTGCTGCTGCCGCCCTCGACCGTGCACATGCTGCTGCAACCGTCGCCGTCGGTGAGGTTGCCGTCGTCGCACGCCTCGTCACCCGCGGGGACGCCGTCACCGCACACGGTCGCGTTGCAGTCGATCCCCGAGTAGCCCGCGAAGCACGCGCACGTGCCGTCGGGCGCACAGTCGCCGTTGCCGCTGCATGTCGTCGCAGCCTCGCAGAAGGCCGCGCAGTCCGTGCCGAACCAGTTCGGCGCGCAGCCCGAGCACGACGCGTTGCACTCGGCCGATCCGTCGACGTCGCCGTCGTCGCAGCTCTCGCCCGGCCCGACGATTCCGTCGCCGCAGACAGGGCAGTCGTTCCCAGAGCCCGGCGTCGGAACCGGACTGACGACGAAGCCGGTGGTCTCGAGCGCTCCGCCGCCGCAGCGCTGCTGCGAATCGCTCGACGAGGTGCCGTTCTCGGCCTCGTCGATCTGTGGCTGGCCCGGTGTCAACGTCGCGAGTAGCACCGCATCGTCGGCATCGGCGGTGTCGTACACGACCGCGTCGATGAGGTTCGTGGCGGTGACCGCCGTCCCGTTCGGGAAGTCGGCAGCGTTCGCCAGGTAGAGCGCGACGGCGTCCGCTCCGTTCTGCACCGTGTTGTCGGCGAGGACGACGTCCGCCACACCGAGCAAGAAGTTGCCGGCCACGAAGTAGCCGGAGCCATCCGTCGTCCGCAGGTCGAGGTCGACAGCCAGGTAGCTCAGGTCGGTCGCGCCGTTGAAGAACACCAGCACGAGCCCGCTGAGGTCCACGGCGCCGGCGCTGCCGTCGTAGAGCTCGACGAACTCGAGCGTGTCGGTGGCGGCGGTGTCGGCATCGATCTCGTTGAGCAGCACGCGCACCGACACGAAAGTGTTCGAGTCGCCGGTGGCGAGCACGAGCGGGTTGCCGCCGGGGTTGCCGGCCACGGTCGTCCCCGCGACGCCGTGCAGCTCGTCGGAGCGGAAGGCCCCGCCGGCGTCGAGCGGATTGAGCAGCGTCAGCAGGTAGTCGAAGGAGCCGCCGGGGGTGACGCCGAGGTCGGCGAGGCTCAGCCCGCTCAGCTCGTGCTCGCAGCTCGTGTCCCAGCCCACCGCCGGGGTCGCCACGAGCGCTTGCACGAAGTTGTGGCTGCCGCCCGCCTGCAGCTCCCAGAGCCCGGCGAAGGCCGGGTTCACGGCGATCGCGAAGTCGGCCTCGAAGCCCGGCGCGAACGTGATGTCTGCGCGCGCCGGTCCCAGCGTGCCCATCCCGGAGATCGCCGCGCGGTGCTGGTCGCCGGCGTCGGAGAAGCCGGTGGTGTCGGCGAATCCGCCGGCACGCGAGTCGACGTAGAGCACCATCACGTCGTTGGTCGAGCAAGCCGCCGCGACCGAGCCCTCGAGCCCGAACGTCAGCGTCCCTAGCACGCTGCTCTCGACGACGTAGTTGGTACCGCTACCGATCACGTTGCCGAACCCGGCGTTGATACCGGTGCTCGACCCCGATGAGTACTCGCTCGCGCTCACCGTGCCGTCGTTCGTCGCCCCGAGCGCGGAGCGGTCGACGAGCACGGTCGGGTCCGCATGCGCGCTCGAGCTCGCGAGCAGCACCGCGGTGCCGACCATGACGCGCTGTAAGCCATCCATGCCGTGCATGCGGGCGATGCTAGACCAATCCTCGGCGGTCGAGCGTCGCCGACGCACAACGGTGGAAGGCGGTCGTTGCCCGAGCCGGTTGGGCGTTTGGGACGGCGGGCGCTGGCGGCGGGCGATGCCCGTGAGCGCGTCGGCCTGCGCGATTCAGGTGAGCGATGCGCCCAGGACGAGCAACTCGGTCCACGGCATCGCCTCTATCCGATCATGCATCGCGAATCGTTGGCGACCTGCGTGGATCGCGAGCAGTCGATCTAACCGGAGCTCGTCCAGCGCGCATCGCATCGACGGGGTCACGGGCGGTCTTCTATGCGCTTGTTTCAGGCCGCGTCGCGTGCGTCGCGAGGTTCACCGCCGCGATGACCAGCCCGGCCTCCGCCGGCGGCATCCCAGCGTGAACGCTCCAGGCGGTCCGCCCAAGCCGTGACCCCATGCGGGCGTCGATCGGAGCTGGGCCGCGCCGCGCTAACGCGCCCAGAGGATCGCGAGGTCGAGCTCGATCGCGTGGAAGGGGACGGCCCGCACCTTCGCGTCCTCGCGCCACGCCCCGACGAGCGACCAGGCGCCGTCCTCCCGCGCGAAGACCTCGAGCGTGCACGCGATCGGGTCCACCAGCCAGACGTGCCCGACCTGCTCGCGAGCGTAGATCGGGAGCTTGATCACCCGATCGGTCGCGACCGACGATGGCGAGAGCACCTCGCAGACCCAGTCGGGGGAGAGGTCGATCGCCGCGACGTCGGGGAGCTCGGGCATGCGTTCACGTCGCCAGCCGGCGAGGTCCGGCACGAGGACGTCCTCGCCGAGGTGGAGCTCGGGCTCGTCGAGGATCACCCAGCCGCCGGGACCGCCGCGCCCGCGCTTGAACGGCGGACCGAGCTCCTCGCCCAGGGCCGAGGACGCGGCGGCGTGTCGGGTTGCGGGGCGCGGTAACACGTGAAGCTCTCCCCCGAGGAGCTGCCCGAGGACGTGCTCCGGGAGCGCGAGCAGGTCCTGGTAGCGCGCGCGGCGGCTTGCTGACGCGACCATTTGAGCGTCGTCATCGTAGCATACGTCACGACCCGCGCGGCGCAGCGCGCGGCGCGAACAAGCCGCCCGGCCGGCGCGAGCGTTCTACGTGTATCCGACCGCGAGCATCTCTGCCTAGCCGAGCCCCAGTCTGCGCAGTTGCCAACACGATGTCGTTGCTGCGCAGCGAGTCCCGCCGCCGCCGGCAGTGATTGCCGACCCACCGAAGTTCGACCCGGAGCTCTCGCCGCGCGAACAGCTCGAGCTCCGTACAGCCCCGGACGCCTGCCGCGGGTGCCATCAGCTCATCAACCCGCCCGGTTTCGGGCTCCACAACTTCGACGCGATCGGCCGATGGCGGACGGAAGTCGAAGTGGCACATGAGCTGGAAGGAAATCCGCCCCGGGTGTTTCCGACCGACGCCAAGCAGGTGGTCGTGGAATCGACACGCACCCAAGGGATTGAAGGAGCCACAGCCCGCGCCGCGTGAAGCCGGGAGCGCTCCAGGGCACCGACGTTGACGGCGATTTCAGCGGTGCAATGGAGTTGATCGAGCGCTTGGCGAGCAGCGATAAGCTGGCTGATTGCGCGGCGATGGTTCCACTTTACACTCGGCCGCGACGGGGGCCCGGAAGATGCGGGGACGCTCGAGCGGTTGCCGGAGGCCTCGGCCACGGGCAACGTTCCCGAGCTCATCGTCGCGCTCACGTTGACCGATGCGTTCCGCTATCGCCCCGTCCCGACGCAGGCAAACCAGAGAGGACTCCCGCAGTGAGACGACGGTTATGACCCGAGCCGGCGCCGGTTTCTCGGTGGGGGCCTTGAAGGCGTTGCTCCGTTCTTGCCGCGAATGGACGTCGAGGCCGGCGCTCTTGCCATAACGCTCCCCGCGAGCGAACGCACGAGTGATCAACGTGCCTTTCTTCCTGACCGACTCCAGCCCCCGTGCGAGAGTTGAATGGTCGATGGCGGACCGGGACTTTTGGATCATCGGTGACCCTGATGGCATCGCCTCGAACGTCATCACGGCCATGGCGTGGATCGGCCGATATGACTACGTTCGGGTCAATGACTTCGAGCACATGGTGCTGCAACTGCTGCAGCGGCTCAGCCCGGACGATCGGATCCGCTCGCTGTTCATCAGCGACCATGGCTCGTCGATGGAACTGCCCCCCGAGGCTGTCGGGCTGAAGATCCCGGTCGGTGGCACGCAGTTCGTCGGACGCACGGAGATTCGTTCGTGGGAAAACGGTGACGACTCGATGGGACCGCGAAAGTTGGCGGCCGCCTTCGCGCCCCTGCGGCCACGCCTTGCCCCGGGCGCCAGGGTATTTCTCACCGGGTGCACCGTCGGGCGGGCGGACCAGCTTCTGTCAGGCATATCGCTCGCTTTCGGCGGTGTGCCTATCAGCGGCTCAACCAGCTATCAGCATGCGTTCTTGCCGCTTCCTCAAGGAACCATTCGCACGTGCGTGCAGCTACCCGGCGCCCTCCCCCAGTGCTCGATCGAGGAATCGATCGGGCCTGCGTGGGCGTTTCACTGGGCGGAAGACATCGTGGTCAACCAGGTGATGAAGGGGATCCAGGCGGCAAAGCCGGTCGTGCTCCACGTGCTTGAACCCGGCGGCGAAGCGGTGGGCCGCGGTTATTTCGTGCCGTAGCCTCAGCCGCTCGTAACCCTGGTGACCGCTGTACGGATCGCGTCCAGCCCACGCTCGAGCCGCAAAAACGGAGCATACGCGAGCCCAAGCAGGGGGTATGGAAAGACGATCCACATCACGATTGCGACGCCGGCGTGAAAGCTCCACGCAGCGGCGGACCACCAGCGGCCGACGCGATCGTTGATGAGTGCAAGCGGAGCGCCGATCTCGATCGCCAGCGAGAACGCGGCGAGCGGCGGGAACACCCACGCGTGCCGAA
This sequence comes from uncultured Myxococcales bacterium, assembly GCA_902826865.1. Classification (GTDB taxonomy): domain Bacteria; phylum Myxococcota_A; class Polyangia; order Nannocystales; family Nannocystaceae; genus Xiheibacterium. The sequence continues at coordinate 4,828 of CADEGN010000282.1, read as the reverse complement.
CTGCCGCCGCGCCAACTGCCGAGTACACGTCACCTAACTCCGCCTTGCGCAAGTTGTCGAACGCCACGAAGTTGCGCAGGGTGTCGCTGGTGACCCATTCGAGCCCGCTGCGCTGAAGCTTGGTGATCCCCGCGATTAGATACGTCGCCACCGTCACGGCCGCGAGCAGTCGAATGGCCCAGCCATAGCTGCCCGATGGCTGCGGCACTCGACGCCCGCGCGCATCGATCGACCAAGCATCGGCCGCCGGCGATAGTGCGAGCACGCCGACGTGCAGCACCATCAAGTGTTCGGTGTGAAATAGCATCCCCCACGAGTTGCGATAGCTGATCACCCACAGGAACAACGCTGCGAAGACCGGACCACTTGCCCGCCAGCGCCAACCGACGGTGAAGGCAATCCCCGCCACGATCGCCAGCGGGACCATGGCAGCCGTGAACCACGGCGGCAGCGGCGAGTCGAGCAGCGCGACAGGCCCGACCGGCGTGAACTGCCAGGCCGCGTGCCGCCCGACACCGGCCAAATGAAACGAACGGGCAACGAGGTACAACACAGCTGCACCCCCGAGCACGATCCGCAGGGCGGCGAGGCGCTCGGCCGGCATCTCGGGGTAACACCACCGATCAAACCACCGCGTGCGGGCCTGCGGGTTGGTCATGGCCTCCCCACCACCGGACAGCGCGCGATCGTCTCGCCCCGTCGCGGAATGCGTTGTGTCTCCCAGTATTCGACTGCATCGAATACGTCGACCCGCAGCTCCACCTCCACCACGTCGGCCCACGCCGAACCAAGGCCCTGGACATTCGCGGCGACTCGCCGGCACAGGTCCGCGGCGCGCTCGGCGTTGCGAGCCGCGAACCGTGCGGTTTGGCTGGCCTGCATGACCTCCTCAGTCCCCAGTGCACGCGGGGGCAGCGGTCGCCCGCGGCCGGCCGCGTTTCGCCCGATGACGTGGTGAACGGTCACCTCGCGCGGGCGATCACCGGAGAACATGGGGTAGTTCGAGAAGGGAAACCCATCGCGTCCACCGGCAATCGGCCACAGTACCGCGACAAGGACGACGGCAAACGCGATCGCAGCCGCACGGCGGCCGCGGATCACACGCCCCCCAAGAGCCCGAGTTGGCGCCCTCCGTGCCCCAGAGCCGCCATCGCATGCTGAACGTAGTCGATGCGGATGTGCGGGGAGCCCATGTGCTCCGAAAATCCGCCGACAACCGAGTGCGGCGCGTCGACGGCGAAGTCGTTGACCGCATCCCACTGATGGTGCAGGAGGAAACGCAAGGCGAGTGTCATCGCTGCCTCATCCTGCGCGAGCGGCAAACCACGGGCGCGCTTGATCGCCATCGCGGCAGCGAGTGCTTCGCCGAACCCAGATGATCCCGTGGTGTGCGGCAAGATGACGTTACCGAACCCATATCCGCCCACGAGATCTGGGACGACCCCGCTGCCCTCGTCGAGGATCAAGCGGCGCTTGTACTGGACATAGTTGAGGCAGAATTGCTCGTAGCCGTCGTGCCGGTGGTGGGTGAGGGCCGCACGCGCAGCAAGGCAGTGCCAGTTTTCTTCCATGAAGAAGAAATCAGCGGCAAACAGATCCCAGTAGTCCTGGGCCGTGTACGTCATCGCGCGCTCGACCGCCGCGCGGACTTCGTCATGGTCGGGCAGCTCCGCCGCTGCGCCTCCACCGTCGGTCAGGGCCTCCAGGAGCGTCAGGGCAAAGACCGCCTGACCCACCGCATATAAAGGATCGGGGCCGGGGATCGGGCGGTGCGCGACCATGTCGTAGCGGGGAAAAAAACCGCCGTCCTCGCGTTGCATTCGCAGCAGGAAGCGCGTCATTCGGCCGATGTCGTCGTCGAACCGATCCCCGACCAGGTCGCGGCACGACAGCAACGCGATCGACGCCAGCGCGGTGTCGCCGAGCCCGATCTCGCGGAACTCCTTCTCGATGGGATACGCCAGGGCCGCGATGTCGCCATCGCCACGGGCCGTGCTCGTCAACATCGCCAGGGCTCCAGTTGCGACCGCCTTTGCTCGGACGCGATCTTCCGCGAGCTCGCAGGTCACGAGGGTGGTGCCGGCCTGGCGCGCGAGCGAAAAACCGGCGTACGACACCTTGTGCGCGAATGGGTCCACCCGATACTCAAACCGGCCATCTTCACCCTGGGCGCCCAAGATGTAGTCCTCGGCCGCGAGCTTGGCCATGCGTAGCGATTGCGCGTCGAGCGGGCCATCAGCCGCGCGCATTCGATTCAGCGCGTGCAGTGCTCCGCCGTCGTCGGTGACGAACGCGTGGGTTTCGACGCGGACCAGGCCGTCGACGACCGGGGGCTTGCCCTTGCCGGTCCCAAGCACGCGCCGCAACGCCCGAGGATCGAAGCCGAATCGCAGCTCCGGCACCACCGGCAGCGGTTTCGACACGGTAAACACATCGAGTGCGAGGAGCTGCCACGGGGCCAAACACTCGGTGCCGTCGCAGACGCCGTCGAGGCCGGGGCGCAACAGCATGCCGTCGACAACGGGGGCGACGTGCTCAAGCGGATCGAGACCGCGTACCACGTCGATCGCGGCAGCGTCGTCGCCGATCGTGCTTGCCAACACGATACGCGCCTCGGCAAACGTGGCAGCCTGGATGCACCGCGTCTGCGCGCGCGTGTCGGGGTCACGGCGCGATCGATGCGTCACGAGGATGGTTATCCCGGCCTGCTCGGGTGGCGCAGCGCAGCTCGCCGGGTCTGCGCTCATCAACGACGGAGCCTCGGTCGGCGTCTGTGGCCGCGGCAGCACTTCACTGATCGCGCTCCCAATCGCCGCCTGGGAGGCGAGTGTTGCGTCGCCCGCAGGCGCCGCGACCCCCGAACGATGGCCTACCCAGCCATGCGCAACGAGCAAGACCGCGATCAGACCCAACGTCGTGGTTGCCCGACGCGGCGCCCGGATCCCGCCGGAGCATGAGATTCCCCAGGCCGATAGCGGAACCGTTGCGAACGCGGCGATGCACCAGACAAGCCCAAGCGACACCGCGACGCCGCGACCGAGTCCGCCGTAGACCGCCGCGATCGTGCTGGCCGAACCCACCAGGTTCCAGGTCAGATACCCGAGGTAGCCCAGCGCGACCATCGACTGGATCCGCCACGCGCCTACCCGTGCGGGCCGCCCGGCAAGTGCAAGCACCGCTGTCACCGCGTGGGCCGAACCTACGAGTGCTGTGAGCACAGCAAACGTCGTCCATGACCGCCACGGCAACACGGCCGCGGCCCAGCCACAAAGGGCAGCGACGATGCTGCAACACAATCCGAGTAACCAGCGAGGGGCTGGGGCGGAACCGTGGGCCCCTAGTCGGGAGACGCGTGGGTCAGCTGCATCCGCCAATCGACGCCGACCATCGCACCGACGGACAACGGTGTCCATACGTTGTCGCCCTGGAGCGGCTCGCTCGAAATGAGCAGGTGTTTCACGAACCCCGACGAGATTGCCAGCGAGCGAACCCCCGAATTGCTTGGGTCCGCCGCGGGTCGCTCGCACTCGGGGGCGTAGCTCGGGCACGCGTCGCGCTCGGGGCAACGCCGTTTCCACGTGCTGAAGTAGAGCGCCTTGCCGCCTTGGTGGGCGACCATCGTCGCGCCATTGGTGACGACGAACGTGAGAAACGTGGAGTCGGGTGGTCCGTCGTCGCGGGCACAAATCTCCCCAGACAGGGAGGTAACCTCATCGACGGCATCGCCGACGGCGGCCATCAGGTCCCCGATCGGGTAACCGGGTCGCGCGAGCTCGCATCGCCGCGCCATGTGCCCGAGCAGCAGGTAAAAAAGGACCTCGCTGTCGGTATCGCCGAGGATGAAGCGGCGCAACACGGCTGGGATGCGCGCGACGAGATCGTCGCGGATCGCAGAAAAGCCGGCGATGTTGCCGTTGTGCACGAACACCCATGGTCCATACTGAAACGGATGCGTGTTGATGATGGAAAGCCCGCCGGTGGTCGCCTTACGCAGGTGGGCAAGGACAGTCTCCGACGTGACGATGCCCGACACACGACGGAACAAGTGGTCGTCCATCGCGGTGGCCACACTCTTGATCACGTGGGGCGCGCCGGCGTTGTAGTACGCCACGCCCCAGCCGTCCGGGTGTCGCCCGCTCTGCTGCATGAGGGCGTTGTCAGCGCTGATCAGGCTGCGGTGGACCTGGCTCTGAATTACCGAGCGAAACCCGAAGATCCTGCACATCGAACGCGGCTCTGCTCTTTTCACGGTAGCAGGGCAACGGCAGGCATCCAACTTTTGCCTGCGGGGACCTGTGTGTCGCACAATCTGGGTGGTGCCTAGCCTTCGCTTGCCTCCATTGCCGGGCGCGGCGGCGCGCTCGCGGGTGCCTCGCGAGCTCGCGGGTGACATCGCTGCGCTACTCGCGTTGGCGCTGGCTACCTCGGCATGCAAGGCGTCCGGAGGTCGAACCGACGACACCTCGCCGGCGCCGACTTCGTCGTTGGAGGACGGGCCGGCGACTTCGTTGGACACCGAGACCACTACCTGCGACTTCCCGCCGACGGGCGCGAACGACTGCCCGTGCACGCCGCAGGGTTCGTGCATGGAGGGTCTGTCCTGCGTGGGTGGTCGATGCGTCGCCGGCGGCAGTACGGGCTCGAGTTCGGGCGATTCGACAGGTGGCGGCACAAGCAGTTCCACCACGGGAGACCCGCCCGTCGCCTGCGGAGATGGAATCCCCGTGGCGGGCGAAGTCTGCTTCAACGCGCCGTTTCCGCTCTACATGGCGAGTGGAGTTCTTGACGTGGTCATCGCCAACTTTGACGGCGACCCGGCGCTCGATCT
>CADEGN010000281.1 GCA_902826865.1 uncultured Myxococcales bacterium | reverse complement strand
GCGGGGCTCGAGGCTGCTGCCTTCGTGGTGGCGATGAGCATCGATCCAACACTCGTCCCACCGACCACCGAGGAGGTCGTGGCGGGCACGACCGAGGTTCCCGCAGGAACGCCGGCCGCCGCCCCGCCGCCCGCGGAGCCCGACCGCAAGTGCGCCGAGGCGATCCCGATGGCCCCGGCGCCGGCCGCTGTTTGTCCGCAACCGCAACCGCAACCGCGACCGCGACCGCAACCGCAACCCCAATCGCAACCATCGCCGCCGGTCGCGTCGCGCTCCCGCCCCCGTGGTGTCGCCACCGTGTCGGGAGGCGTCGATGGTGGCGTGTTTCCCGGCGTGTCCGCGCTCGTCCGGATCGAAGCCGGTGTCCTGGGGCGGCATTGGCGTGTGGCACTGGGCGTTGGGCACCGTGTTCGCACGCGGGTTCGCGATCTCGGGCTCGCCAGCGCGTCGGCCGTGCTCAACGTGTGGATGGGATCGCTGCGCGGGTGCGGGGTCCCCACGCGGCGCAGTCTCGAGTTCCCGCTGTGCGGGATCGTCGAACTCGGCGCGGTCGGCGGCCGCGGCCGCGATTTCGCAGGCGCCGAGCGTGACGTTGCGCCCTGGGTCGCGCTCGTCGCCGCGCCCGGGGTGCTGTGGCGCGTCCATCCGTTGGTGGGCCTGTGGATCGAGGTGCAGGGCGGCGTGACGCCCGTGCGCTCGCGCTGGACCATCACCGGGGCTCCAGGCGAGTTTCGCTCGGGGGTCGGACTCGGGCGGCTCGGGCTGGGGCTCGATGTGAGGCTTCCCTGATGGGGTCGTTCGGCGCCGGGACGGATCCGCCGGCCGGCGACCAAGAGGCTGTGGTCGTGTCCCTGCGTACCCAAGCTCGGCCCTTGGCCGGCGTCCACGAGCTGCGCGTGGTTCCAACACCTCGCCAACGCCTCGGCGCGATCTATAGCGAACAGGTGGACTTCGTCGCGCTCGCGGTGCGCCAGCTCGGTGCGTCGCCGCGAGACCTCGAAGACGTGGTGCACGAGGTGTTCCTGGTGGCGTACCGCCGACTCGACGAATACGACCCCGCCCGGCCGATACGCGCCTGGCTGTTCGGGATCACGCGCAACGTCGTGCGCGACCACATGCGACGTTGGGCGCGACAGCTCCGGCGTGAACGCGAAGCGCCCATACCTGCGAGCCCTCAGAACCCCGAGGTGGCCATCGCTTATCGGCGCGCGGTCAGCTGGGTGGAGCTGTTCATGGCCGGGCTCGGTGAGCAGATGCGCCTGGTGTTCGCGCTCAGCGAACTCGAGGGTTTGTCGGCCCCGGAGATCGCGGAAGCCTTGGACCTGAAGCTCAACACGGTCTACTCGCGTCTGCGGCGGGCGCGAGAGAAGTTCGCCGCCGAACTGTCACGTCGAGGCGAAACGCCGGAAGGCTCTGGGCCATGGACGTGAGTCGCCCCGGTTCCCCGCGTCGCTGCGCCGCCCTCGACGAATTCGCGACGGCAACGCGCCTTGGCGACGCCGCCAAGGCCGACCTCTGGCGTCGTATCGATGCGTCGCTGTCCGCGGTTGACGAGGCCGACGACGCGAACGCGGCGGACGGTCTAGTGGGTAGTGGGATCGACCGGGCACCACCCGAGCGTGAACGGACGCGTCGCATCTTCCTGGCCGCGACCGGCCTCGCATCCGTGGCCGCGGCCGCGCTCCTTTGGTACCTGTACTCGCCACAGACCATGGTCGCGCAGCCGACAGGCAACCCATCGCTTGCGCCCCGCGTGCCGCCGGCTGCCACCGTGGAGCTGTCGAAGTCTCGGAACACGGCTGCGCTCCCGCCCGCGCCGACGGCCCCGAGCCCGGCAACAGCTCCGAGTCCAGCTACGACGACCGTCGATCGACCGCGCTCGGTCGCCGCGGCGACGAACAACCTACGCGACGAGATCGCCCTGCTGCAGCCGGCACGCGCGGCCCTGGACGCTGGAGACCCCGATGGGGCGTTGGCGTGGCTCAAGCGACACCAATCGAGATATCCGCACGGGCAGCTGCGCGATGATCGGGACGCACTACGTGTCACCGCGCTTTGTCGCAGCGGACGGCGATCCCAGGGGCACCGCCTGCTTCTACGGTTGTCCGCACGACGCCCGGACGCGCCCGAGCTCGATCCGTTGCGGGCATTGTGCGCGGCGAACGGGGGGACGGATTCCGCGACCGGCGACAAATAGGGGCATGATGTCCTGCGCTTTGTCGTTCCGATTCTTTGGCCCCGTGGTGGGCGGCGTGCTCGCGCCGCTGCTCGTTGCGATCGCATGTACGACCAACAACACGTTCGGCAAAGTCACCGAGACGAGCTCTGAGGGCACCGGAATGGGGTCGACGTCGAACGACGGCAGTGCGACCGGCTCGACCGCGAGCGGGTCAGCGCCTGACAGCGAAACCACCGGCTCTTCTGAAGGCGTCGGTGACGGGCCAACGTCCGACGGCGAAACCACGGGCTCTGGAACCGTCGGTGACGGCTCCGGAAGCGACGCGGTGTGCGACTTCGAAGGCACGCTGGCCTCGCTCGGAGAGGGCAAGACCGACCCGATCGACTGCGGCACCGCCCGCGAAGGCGACGGCGCCGCTGCGTATCAGGCCGTCCACGATTGCGTCGTGGAAGCCTATGGCAACCAAACCGCGTTCTTCGGCGCGTTCGAGGTCGACCACGTCAAGGCGACCGGGGTGTATGTCGGCTTCTTTGGCCTCTCCGGCGTAGTCTACGGGTCGGGCCGCCTCGACCTCGATCCGACCGCGGACTTCCCCGGGTCGACCGAACCCGTGATGTGGGCGACGTATTGCCCGCTGGCTTTTCTCGAGCCGTGTACGCCCAGTCCAAACTGGCAGCAGTGCATCGAGTGTGGAGCGAGCCCCGACAATACGATCGAATACGATTGCTCGGCGCCTTGAGCCGCACCGTCTCCATGCGAGGCGGTGCCGGAGCAGGATCGCCCGTCACGCCCACGGCGCGTCCTTGAGGCGTTCGCTGCTGTGTCGCTCGTCGCCTCCGATGGCAGTCGCTTGCGCAGGTTCACATGCCAACGCCCCGCCGTGCCCGATGTACGTCATTCATTGCGGCAATGCCGTCGATCGAGAGTCGTCGCAGCAGGTGCATTCGCAACAGCGAGCGATCGCGCGGTGGAAGCTCGGCGACTGCCCGTGCCACCGCCGCCCGGACCGCGTCGCGATGCTCCCGCTGCACGACCTCGAGCTCGGGTCCGATGCCCTGATCGAGCAACGCCTCAGTCGTGCGTGTGTCGTCGTCTGTTGGCGACTCGGGCCGCCGTGATCGGAGCTGATCCAGCGCCATCCGCATGGCGGCGACGTTGACGAGCCCGGCGGGCCGGCCCTGGCCGGCGTAGTCCTCGAGCTTGATGCTGCCGTCCTCCCCCGAGGGCCCTCAAGCGGAACACTCCGTGGGGCTGCCCACGCTTCGATCACACACGTTGATGCGCCCACGATCCAGCGGTGCGGCGGCCAAACCAGGTGGGGGACCACGCATGCGCATGTCCGGCAAGGCTTCGATCGGGTTCGTAGCCGCGATCGCTCTCGGGTGCACGGACACGCGCACCGCTGGCGACGACGTGTTCGGCCCGGGGATCTCGGCCTCGAACTCCGCCGAGGGCACCCGCGGCGATGGCGAGGGCACCGCGGGCGGACCGACGGGCGCAGCCGGAGCCGACGACGCCGGGAAGTTTGACGTCGAGCAGGGCGAGGCGGGTCCGGGCAACGGTGAAGGCGCGAATCCAGCGGGCTGCGAAAAGGTCGACTTCCTCTTCCTCGTCGACAACTCGGGCAGCATGGAAGACGAGCAGGACAACCTGCTGCAGAGCTTCCCCGGTTTCATCGCCACCATCCAGGACACGTTGATGGCGGAGGACTACCAGATCATGGCAGTCGACACGGACGCGTCGAACGCCGGCGGCACCTCGATCATGTGCAGCCCGGCGCCGCAGTGCTGCGACTCCTCGTGCATGTTCAATCCCGCTGCGACGTGCAACGGCATGCCGTGCACGATGCCGGACGAGGCGTGCGATGCGATCCTCGGCGCGGGCCGTGACAACGATCTCATGGGCGCCGACTGCGGGCTCGCGGGTGGAAAGCGCTACATCGTCGACGGACAGGCGGACCTCCCGGCGGCGTTCGACTGCATCGCGCGCCCCGGCACCGGCGGCGACGGCCTCGAGCGGCAGATGCAAGCGGTCACGAGCGCGATCGGCCCGCTCACTGCCGCGGGTCAGTGCAACGAAGGCTTCATCCGCGACGACGCAGTCCTGGTCGTCACGATCGTGACCGACGAGGAGGACGATCCGAGCGACGGCAACGACGCCGACGAGAATTCGCCCGGCAATCCCCAGGACTGGTACGACGCAGTCGTCGCCGCCAAAAACGGCGACCCGTCCGCCGTTGTCGTGCTCGGGCTCGTCGGAGACACCGACGTGCCGAACGCCACATGCCAGCCGATCCAGGACGTGTTGGGCGCAGAGCCGGCACCGCGGCTGCGACAGTTCGTCGAGCTCTTCGGCGGGCGCGGGATCTGGGCGAGCGTGTGCAGCCCAGACTACACGCCGTTCTTCCAGCAGGCCGTCGGTCTCATCGACGCCGCGTGCGACGAGTTCGTACCGCCGGGATGAGTTCGCCCGTGCGCCGAGGAGAGTGTTGTCGGCGACAGCCCCCCGCCCAGGCTCGATGGCGACACTCGGCGTGAGCGCTGACCCTCTGTTTAGGTCCGACCTGGGGAGTCGACATTTCTGATCACGCCGATTGCTCGTGGCGCCCAATACCCACCTGGGAGCGGGGGGTCGGTGGGAGGGCTCGGCTCTTCAGGCCAGATCTCCGCGCGCGCGCGCACGCGGGGGTGGAATTGTGCCGAGAGCGGGACAAAGCGAGGTCTGGTTGTTCTTGGCCATCACGGCCTGCGCGGGGCCCTCGCGTGGCGGCATTTTCATGTCCGGGGAGTCCGGCGATCAGTCGAGTGACGATCCCGTCGACAGTGGAGGGCGCGGGTCCGGCGAAGACGAGGGGTCGGCGCCCGATTCAGGGGTCTCGACAGATTCGGGAGCCCCGGGAATCAAGCTCGACGTGGCCGCAGGTGGCGAGCAGGGCGGTGATGGTGGCGAGTGCGCCTGCGTCGACGTCCGTGACGGGATCTACCTCCTGGCAACCTCGCGCGAACTGTGGTTCTACGACCCGCTGACGAGCGCGTTCGAGCTACTCGGACCGCTCGGCTGCACGCTCGCGGAAGAGGCGACCTACAACTCGATGGCCATCGATCGTGATGGGTCCGCATGGCTCAATGTGATGACGCTGAACCTGATGGACTTGGCCGCGCCAATTGGCGGCGAGGTTCACAGGGCACGGGTCCTGGATCCTGCAGACTGCGAGAAAACGGCGTATAGCCCCGACTCGGATTTCGCGAAGTTCGGGATGGGGTTTGCGACGAAGAGTCCGAACGACAACTGTGACGAGCTCTACCTCTACAATCAGGCCTTGTTTCCCCCCGGAACCGGCGCTCTCGGGAGACTCGATCAGCAGAGTTTGCAGCTGAGTGACGTCGGTGCCGCAAACTACGGCGTAGCTGAGCTCACCGGGACTGGTGAGGGGCGCTTGTTCGCGTTCGCCGACGGAATGGGATCGGCGGTCTTGGTGGAGTACGACAAGGAAACGGCGGCGGAGATCAGCACAACTCCCCTGACAGGACTGTCCACCACCAGCAACTTCGCGTTCGCTGCCTGGGGCGGAGATATGCACTTTTTCACCGACGGCGGCGGCAAGAGCAAGGTCACTCGCTTGGATTTCGATGGAAACGAGGGCGGAGGCCTCACGGTCACCGTCGCGCAGGCTCCGGCCCTGTTCGTCGGTGCCGGCGTATCGACGTGCGCGTCGTTCACCCCACAGGGATAGTGGGCTGTTCTCGCGGTGCGCTGGCTGGCCACGATCGCGATCAACCTGCATCGACGTCGGCGTGGTCGTTGGGCGGCGCCGAGGTTTGTTGGCGACGAGCTGCGAGCGTTCGCCACCCAAGGCCACATTGCCTACAGGTTTCAGTCCTATGCGTCAGCGCGGAGGCGCGCGGGCAGCGGAAGCCGTGGCGCAACACTCCCTGAGCCGGGTGTAGACTGGATCGGTTAGGTCACGACGCACGTCGTGTCCGCGCGAATGGACTCCTCGCAGGATGTGACAACGATCGTGTCTCGTTCCGAGGGCTCGCCCGGCTCGGAGCCGTCACTTTCCAATATTGGTCGTTACGTCGTCCTTGGAGAGGTCGGGGCCGGCGGAATGGGTCGGGTGTACCGCGCCTACGATCCCAAGCTGCGCCGCGAGGTTGCGCTCAAGGTCCTCGCGCGAGACGCAGAAGGAGGGGAGGCCGCCGCCCGGATCGTGCGTGAGGCGCAGGCGATGGCCCAGCTAAGCCATCCGAACATCGTGCCTGTCTACGATGTCGAGCACAGCGGTGAGACGACGTTCATCGTGATGGAATACGTCGATGGCGTCACACTGCGCGCGTGGATGGCGGCCCATGCACGCCCGTGGCGCGAGGTGCTTGCGGTGTTTCTTGGTGCGGGCCGAGGACTCGCGGCGGCGCACTCTGCCGGCCTTGTTCACCGCGACTTCAAGCCCGCCAATGTGATGGTTGGAGCCGACGGGCGCGCCCGCGTGATGGACTTCGGTTTGGTACGAACCAATGGGAACCGAGGCCCGCGGGGTTTTACGCGCGACTCAGCGACGAGCAGCGAGTTGCTCGTCACCGATGGACATGCGAGTGAACTCACCGTCGTTGGGACGGTCATGGGAACTCCACCGTACATGGCACCGGAACAGCACCGGGGCGATGAAGTGGGTGCGGCGGCCGACCAGTACGCCTTCTGCGTGGCGCTCTTCGAGGCCCTTTTCGGTCATAGACCGTTTGTGGCCTCCGACCTCGTTGCGCTCATGCGCGCCAAGCTGGTGACCGTGCCCGAGGCACCGCCATCGAGCGCGCGCTCTGTCCCGCGGTGGCTGCACGCGGCGGTGGTGAGGGGCCTGGCGCCCGCGATCGAGTCGCGCTGGCCGCGTCTTGATGCGCTTCTCCACGTCCTCGAACACGGCCAAGCGCGAGCGAGGACGCGTCGCGTGGTCATCGCCGCGGCGGGGGTGGTGTTTCTCGCCGGTGGAGCGGTGGCGTCGACCGAGTTCGAGGAACGACGTCGGCGTATCGCATGTGACACGGCCGGGGATCAGGAATTGACGCGCTGGGATGCGAGCGTGCGCGAGCAGATCCGCATCGCGTTTCGCGAAGTGCAGGCGATCCATACGGATGCGACAGCTGACAGAGTCATTGATCTCCTCGATCAGCACGCCGACGCTTGGTCGCGAGCACGTGGTCAGGCGTGTGTCGACGGCGAAGTCCGGGAAGCCTGGTCGCCCGACGTGTATGAACGCGCGCTGTCATGCCTCGACGACCGCCGCGTGGAGTTCGAGTCGCTGATCGACGAGCTCCTGCATGCCGACGTTCAGACCGTGTTTCGCGCATCCAATGCCGCGCTGCGCCTTTCCAGCGTTCGAAGCTGTGTCGACGAGGAGTCCCTGAAGCGGCAGCCAGCAACCCCGGCGGATCACCGGGAGAGTGTGGAAGAGATCGAGAGCGTTCTCGCGCGAGCTCGTGCGTTGCGACTTGCCGGCAACCACAAAGCGGCCGCACCGTCCTCGACGAGGCTGTGGCACGGGCCAGCCAACACGAGTGGCCGCCGCTCGTTGCCGGGACGCGCCTGGCACGGGGAGAGTACTACGTCAACTCAGGAATGTTCGCAGAGGCCGAACGAGAGTTTGAGCTGGCGTACTTCCTCGCGGGACAAGCAGATGCGCGGGAAATCTCGGCCGCTGCGAGCGTCGCATTGATCGATGTGGTTGGCGTGCAGTTGGGCCGACTGAACGACGGTGAGCGGTGGGCGCGCCACGCGAAACTCGCGCTCGATGGGCTCGGCTTGAACGTGGACCTTGGTGCCGCGATCTGGAGCGACTCCGGCGACGAGCAAGGTGAGGCGTTGATTCAAACGTTGCCATCTGCACCCTCGTCCGCCCATCCGTTGGTTGTCTCCACGCTCACCAACCTCGGCAATCTACGCCACCTGGCTGGCGACTACGGCGAAGCGAAAATGCTACATGACCGCGCGCTCTCGCTTCAGGAGGAGATGTTCGGTGCCGATCACCCGAACCTCGCGGGAACGCTGCAGGTTATCGGGAACGATCTCTTCGCCCAGGGAAACACGGAGGAGGCGACGGCCCTCTTTTCGCGCGTGCTCGAGCTGCGTGAACGGTGGCTCGGGCCCGACCACCCAGACGTCGCCAAGGCGCACATCAACGTGGGTATTGCCTATGGAGAGGCGCAGGATTCCGCAAACGCGCTCAAGCACTTGGAGCTGGCCCGCAAGACGCTCGAGAACGCCTTCGGTCCCGCAAGCCCCGCGCTGCAAGCGGTGCTCCAAAACCTGGGAGCCGTGCACTCGGACCTCGGCGACTACCCGAAGGCTCGAGAAATGCTCGAGCGTGCGCTGGTCCTGCATGAGGCAACGATGGGCCTCGATCACCCCCAGCTACCAGGACTTCTGATCAACCTCGGCAACGTGGAACTGAGGGTCGGAGACTATGCCAAGGCTCGTCTGTTCTACCAGCGTGCCCTGAGCGTCGCGGAGAATTTAGGTGACCCGCAGCATGCCGAGGTGGCGACGGCCCTGAAAGCGCTGGCCGAGGTTCACTGCAGTCTCGGTGAGTATGCCCAGGCGAAAACCCTTGCGGAACGCGCGATCGCGATTGACGAGCACGTGCGCGGAGTGGGGCACGTCGATACGATGCCGATCGTGTTCACCTTGGGTCGCGCGCTCCACGGTCTCGGTGATGTTCGAGCCGCCACGAAGCAGCAGGAGCGGGTGCTCGCGATCCTCGAAGCCTCGCTTGGGCCTATCGATGCGCGCGTGGGGCTCCCTGTCCTCGAACTGGCGAAGCTCAGGCTCGACGAAAACAAGGTTGGCGAAGCCCTGGGCCTGGCCCGACGTGCGGTTCAGATATTCAGCCAAGCCGCGAAGCCGTCGGAGTTCCTTCCCGGGGCGAGGTTCACGTTGGCGCGCGCGCTCTGGGAGTCACCGGCCGGCGACCGTGTTGAGGCGAAGCGGCTCGCCGAGCAGGCAGCGGATGCCCTCGCTGAGCGGGCCGACAAGCGCGAGCACGAGGCGGTGCTCGCGTGGCTAGCGGCGCATCGATAGGCGACGCACGATTGAAACGGGCTGAACTGCGCAGAGGTTCGCGCGTGCCGAGAGCCTGCGGGCGGCAGCAATCGCGAGAGTAGCGAAAACTGCAAGTGCGCATACGCGTTCGCCGACCAGAAGGTTGGGTGGAACGGCTTCTTGGTGGTGATGCGGCCGCGCGGACTTGCTGCGCGGGTGATGCGTGGGTGATGATGCAAGCACGATGCGCCGGCCCGCGAAGAT
>CADEGN010000280.1 GCA_902826865.1 uncultured Myxococcales bacterium | reverse complement strand
TGGCGCTGGCGCTGGCGCTGGCGCTGGCGCTGGCGCTGGCGCTGGCGCTGGCGCTGGCGCTCGCGGTGGCGCTGGCGTGCCGCGGCCGAGCGCGGCGGTTCCCCCCGCACCTGCGCCAGCGCCAGCGACCAGGGTTCCGAGCAAACCGTCGTCGCCGTCGACCGGCGAGTCGTTGGTCGCCGCCGCCGACAAGGCGTTGGCCGCGCGCCACTGGCGTGAGCCCACCGAGGGTAGCCTCGCCGGGGCGCTCACCAACCTCGCGATCGAGGCGCCGGGCAACGCAAACATCCGACGTTTGCGGCAGGCGGCCGCCGACATATTGCTGCCCACGGGTCAAAGGGCCCTCGAGCGACGCCGATGGCGTGTCGCCGCCGACTCGTTCCGCGATCTGGTTGCGGTGTGGCCCGATCAAGCCGACGCGCGCGCGGGCTTGGCAGAAGCGTTGTACGAGGAAGCCCGCGTTCTGAAGAGCGATCGCGACCACGTCGGTGTGCTCGCGGCGGCGGATGAGCTGCTCAACGTGGTGCCGGGCGAGTTCCGGGCGGTGCTGCTGCGCGCCGAGGCGCTGATGGCCCTTCGTCGCTACGCCGAGGCCAAGCAGGCTTGGGGTGAGGCGCGGCGGATCAAGCCCCGCAGTCGCGAAGTCCTTAAGGGCTACTACAAGGCCTCGCAACTGGCGCGCAAGGGCGACGAGTAGTCCTCCGTTCGGGGGTCTGGGAACGTGTGCGCGTCGCGTCCCCAATCCGCGCGCCCCAGATCCACGACAGATCCACGACAGATCCACGGTATCGCGCCCCAGGCTCGAAAGCGGCCAGTTTCTGACGCAACGGTGTGCGGGCGCCACCGTTGTTGCCCCCGTGGCTCTTTGCACGGACAGTAGTGGCGTCCGCACTTCCTGCGTCAGGTTCCACTTTGAAAAGCGGTTGGCCCCTCGCGCCGATGTGACGCATCATAGTGAGGGGGCAGGGCTGCAGGGGCAGCTAGATATTTGGCATGGACACCGGTCGACGAATCGCAGTTGGCGCGGCTGAACGCAGCGGGTTCGGGCTGCTGGGCGTGTTGTTTGCCATCACCGCAGCGGGTTGCCAGACCGAAAGTCCGCCAGGCGCAGACGACAGCGGGGCCGAGAGCGGAATCACGGCGCCGATCGACTCCGACGGCAGCATGGGTCACGTCTCCGGCAAGCTCGACCTCCCGGACGATGGAAGCGGCGGTGGCAGCGCCGGCGACGAGAGCACGGTCGAGGGCGGTTGCAGGTTGGTGGATGCGATCATTGCGGTCGACAACTCCAGCAGCATGACTGAGGAGATCGCGGCCCTTGCCGGCCCGGTGTTCGATTCGTTTCCGCAGACGCTTCTCGACGTGAACAATGGCCTCGATGATTTCCAACTCGGGGTCATCGATGCGTGCAACAATCCGGCCTACTTGCACAACACCGGCATGTCGGGCGCGTGCAGTTTCTCCACCGGCACCAACTTCATGGTCTCGAACTCGCCGTCGTTGCTCGACGAGTACAGCTGTGTGACTGAGTTCTCGCTGTCGGGTTACATGGGGCAGCCCGACGCATGCACCGGCGAGAACGACGACGAGCAACCGGCCAATACGGCCGCCGACGTCGTCAGCGCGCCCGCGGCGGATGCGGAAAATACCGGCTTTGTGCGAGAGGATGCCGTGTTGTTCATCGTCGCGATCACCGACGAGGACGAACAGCCGCTGCCTGGGCGCACCGCCCAGGAAATCGTCGATCGGATCGTCGCTGCCAAGGGTGACATCGCCAACGTCGTGTTCCTCGGCATCGGGGGCGGGTCGGAGTGCCAGGGACCCTATGGCGGTGCCATCGAAGCGGTCACACTCCGCGAGATCTCAAACACCTTCGCGGGGGCGAATCGCGGGATGTTCTGGGACCTGTGCCAGGGCGATCTTGAGGGCGCGTTCCAGGCCGCCATCGAGATCGTCGACTCGGCGTGCATGGACTTCACGCCGGTTGGCTGAGTCCACCGCGCCGAGGCCGGTGGTCAGAAGAACAAGAAGGTTACCGCGATGAAGCACGGGATCAGGAACATCACGCTCCAGCGCATGTAGCCGAAGAAGCTCGGCATCTCCAAGCGCGCTTCCTCCGCGATCGCTTTGACCATGAAGTTCGGCCCGTTGCCGATGTAGCTGTTGGCTCCCATGAACACGGAGCCGCAGGCGATCGCCTCGAGGATGTGCTGTGGCACGCCCACCGCTGCGACGAGGTCTCCGCCGAGTTGGCCCGACGTGACCATGCCTTGGGCGGTGTTGAAGAACACCAGGTAGGTCGGGGCGTTGTCGAGGAAGCTTGAGAGGATGCCGGACGCCCAGAAGAACTTCGCGGGGGTATCGACGCCGAGGGAGCCGCCCGATGACTTGAGAATCATCAGGGCCGGGATCATGGTGAGGAAGATCCCAATAAACAGCGCCGCCACTTCGAGGATGGGAAACCATGAAAACGCGTTGCGCTCGCGGATTTCGGCCTGGCTGGTGAAGCGCGAACCGAGCGCGCAGCCGATCATTGCGACCTCGCGGACGAATAGGCCGTGTTCGGTGCGGATGAGCGCCACGCACAGGACGACGCCGGCGAGCCAGAGCAGGTTGATCTTCCCTTCGATCTTCAACGGCGATGCGTTCGTTTCATCGCGACGTTTGGCCTCGGGGCCCTCGCGGCCGTAGGCGCGGCTGTCGATCACGAAGAAGAGCGCCAACAGCGTGCCGGCCATGACCGCCATCTGTGGCCACAGACCGAGGGTCCACAGAAACGGAACCCCCTGGAGGTAGCCGAGGAACAGCGGTGGATCGCCGATCGGTAGCAATGACCCGCCGACGTTCGAGACCAGGAAGATGAAGAAAATGACGATGTGGACCTTGTACTTGCGCTCGACGTTGGCGCGCAGAACCGGCCGGATGAGCAACATCGATGCTCCGGTGGTGCCGATCACCGACGCCACCAGGGTACCGAAGGCGAGAAACGTCGTGTTGCTCGCCGGCGTGCAGCGTAGGTCACCGCCGAGGTAGATCCCGCCGCTAATGTAGAACAGAGTACCCAGCAGGATGATGAAGCTGATGTACTCGTGCATCGTGTCGATCACGATGTGGCTGTGGTCGTGCAAGGCCAGCAGCCACACCATGGGATAGATCGCCAGGGCGACCCCAAACAGCAGCTTGTTGAGGTTGCTGTGCCACAGGTGCTCGAGCTTTGTGAGGGGGATGATCGCGATCCCGAGCAGCATCACCGCGAAAAACACGATCATCCAGGCTGGCGGGACGTCGCCTGCCACCGGGTGCCCGCTCGCAGACGCGAGCGTCGGCAGGGCGAACGCAGCAAGGGCGGCGACGATGCCGATCACGCGCGGAGCGCATGGGTGGCAGGCCGACGAAGCAGAGCGAACGGCGGGGGGGGCGATCATGCGAAGCTTCTCCGGAGGGCGCGGCAGCCGAACGATGGAGGCCCAGCTTTGCGCATGGTACGTCGTCACCAGACGGGTCCGCTAGGGCATAATCGGCAGCGAGCGCGATGGACAAGGTGTCGCGGGGGGAGAGCGCCGAGGGAGGCGGGCGCGATGTTGAGGGCCCGCTCGACCCCGTTGGGGATTCCGTTGGAGATTCGGTCGTCGGGGTGCGCCCGGCGGATCTGCGCCATCTCGAGTGGGCTGGCGTCGTCGAGGCCCTGACGGCTCGGCTTTGCTCGCCCGCGGCCCGCGAATGCGCCGCGCGGCTGTTTTCGCTCGAGCTCGAAAAACCGAGAGTCGTTCGTGAATCAGATGACGACGCGCATGACGTGTCATGGGGATCGCCTCGAAGGCAATCGCCCATCGAGGATCCGACGCGGTCCTCGCTTCTCGAGCATGCACTCGCCAGCCAGTCGGAACTCGACGACCTCGAGGGGCTGACGCGGGCAGCGGGGCGTCTTGAGCTGGCCCAACGTCTCCGGGAGGTGGTTGCGATCGAGGGAGCGATCGCCCGGGCCCGCCGAGGTCTCGATCTTGGAGTGGGCGAACTGGCCGATATTTCGACGAGTCTGAACGTCGCGTCGAGCCTCCGTCGAGCGCTGGACGACGTGGCGGAGGCCCAAGCGCCTGAGGCCAGTTTGGCGGCGCTCCGTCGCCGCCTCGGTCCGCTCCCGCACGCCGACGATCCCGTGTGGTCGCTCGCACGCCGGCTGGCGGTTTCCATCGATCGCGACGGGCCTAACAGCGCTCCGCTGCTCGCCGACGGAGCGAGCCCGACGCTGGGTTCGCTCCGCGCGCGAGTTCGCAGCCTGCGCGCAGAGCTACAGACGGCGGCCACTCGAATGCTCCGCCGCCCGGGGATGGCGGAGGCCTTCGGTGATCGCTACGTCACTGAGCGTGATGGTCGTGTGGTGCTGCCCGTGCGGGCGTCGGCGTTTTCCCGCGCGGGTGCACCTGGGACGATCGGGGGGATCATCCACGACGCGTCGGCGAGCGGGCAGACCTTGTTTGTCGAACCGCATGCGCTTGTCGACGACAACAACGCGCTGCGCTCCGCGACCGTGGCCGTGCGTGCCGAGGAGGCGCGCGTACTCGCGGAGCTGTCGATGGCGGTGGGGGCCAGCGCGGGGAGCATCTCCGCGGCGCAAGCCAGCCTGCTCGAGGTTGACGGGGTGGCCGCGCGCCTGGCCCTCTCGCAGGCGCTCGGCGGGATCGCGCCAGAACTGGTGCCCGCGGATGAGGGCGCTGTGATCGAGCTTCCGGGAGCCCGGCATCCGCTCATGGCGCTGCGCGGTCGAGAGGTTGTGCCCAACGACCTGCGGGTCGCGATCGGCACGGCGCTCGTGGTGAGCGGCCCCAACGCCGGCGGAAAAACGGTCGCGCTCAAGACCGTTGGATTGTGCGTGCTCCTGGCCCAGCTCGGGGTTCGCCTGCCAACCCGCGCCGTTGCGCGCGTTCCCGTGGTGTCGAGTCTGGTGAGCGATGTGGGTGATGATCAATCGCTTGCCCGCGATCTTTCGACCTTCTCCGCCCACGTCGGCCATGTGGTTCACGCATGCGCTGCCGCCCGTCGCGACCGATCTGGTTGCCTCGTGTTGCTGGATGAGGTCGCCGTCGGCACCGACCCCGACCAGGGCGCCGCCCTGGCCGAGGCCATCGTGGTCGAGCTGGTCGCCGGGGGCGCCACGCTCGTGGTGACAACGCACTACGAGCGGCTCAAGCTCTTGGCGGTTGCCGATCCCGAGCGCTTCGTCAACGCCGCGGTAGGGTTTGACCTTGAGCACCTGCGGTCGACCTTTCGCATTCACCTCGGCGTGCCGGGCAACTCGAGCGCTCTGATGGTGGCGCGTCGGCTGGGGGTGCCGGACAGTGTGCTCGCGCGCGCCGAGGCTGGTCTCGATGACACCCGCGGCAGGGTTGACGCACTGATCGCCGACGTGGTGGGGCTGCGCGATCGGTTGGCGGAGCGAACCGACGAGGTCGAACGCGTTCGACTCGAGCTGGCCGCCCGCGAGCGCAGACTCGCCGAGCTTGAGCGCAGTGAGGTCGAGCGCGCGTCGACCAAGCTTGCTCGTGCGCATGCGGCCGTGGCGGCCGAGCTGCGTGGCTTACAGACGGAGCTGCGTGCCGCCCGAAAGGCCGCACGCAGCGGCGACACCTCGGGTAGCGAGGCGCTCGAGGCGCGCGCCCGCAAGGCGGTCGCCGAAGGTCGCCCGCCCGACCCCGCGCCGGAGGGCGAAGCACCGCGATCGCTGCAGGTGGGTGGGCGCGTGCGGATCGAGCGGCTTGGTGTCGTCGGCGAGGTTGTCGCGATCAAAGGCGATCGTGTCACCGTGCAGCTTGCATCGGGACGCACCACTGCCACCATGGCGGAGCTCCGAGAGGTGGCGGAGAAGCCGCGGGCCAAGCCTGCGATTGTCCGCACCCCGAGCGGGGATGACGAACATGCGGGCGAGCACTTCGGCGGCGATGCTCGCCCGGTGCGTGCCGCCGTCGACAACGTCGTCGATCTGCGCGGCGCGCGGGCCGACGAGGCCACGCTCCTGCTCGAGTCGATGCTTGCGCGTGCGCTCGCGGTTGGCCAAGATGTCGTGTTGCTGCGTCACGGTCACGGCTCGGGGGCGCTCCGCAAGGTGATCCGTGAGCACCTCATGCGGCTGCCCTATGTCGTTCGCCATCGCCCCGGCATGCCGGAAGAAGGCGGCGACGCAGTGACCGTGGTATGGGTGCGGCCATGAGGTGCCGCTGGGGTGCGGCGGTTGTGCTGATGGTGGCCGTGCGCGCCTCCGTCGCCCGGGCCGGCCCCACCGATGGCGAAGCGCGTTCGATCGTCCGCGATGGCGATCGCGTCTACACCACTGTCGCCGGTGAGGCCGACGGCGCGGCGACGGTGACGAACCCAGCGAACCTCGGGTTCTTGCGCGGCGTCAACGGCATCCTCGATCTGGCGTGGACTCGCGCCGACGCCCGCCGTCGCGGCAACGCTATCGGAGCGATGCTGGGGATCCCCCTGCCGTGGCAGATCCTGTCGATCGGTTTCGGCTACCAGTTCTTGCGCCCGCGTACGGCTGGTCTCGACCCCGGCGGTGACAATCAGCCGCAGAACCCCGACGACAGCTACAGCAAGGTCACGTTGGCCCTCGCGGTGCCGATGATGCGGTGGATCAAGAACCCGTGGGTCCAGCGGCTCTCGCTTGGCATCAACTATTCGCGGCTGGTGTCGAGTCAGAACTTCCACGCTTCCGGGGTGAACCAAGTTGATCTCGGCGTCGCGTGGTGGCCGTTGCGCTTCGTCGCCCTTGGGTTTGTCGCGCGGGCGGTCAACGTCCCCCACACCGGGCCCGACAAGTCCGTAACGCAGTCCTATGTGATCGAACCCGAACTCGCGTTTCGTCCGCTCGGCACGCCCGCGCTCGAGCTGGCCGCAGGTGTTCGCCTGACCCCGCGTGTGCCCGACGGGGCGCGCTGGCGGACTCATTTCGCCGATCCGCGTGGCCGGCTCATCGTTAGCATCCGCGGGGTGCGTCTGTTCGCCGAGGCCGAGCGGTTTCAGTTCTTTCCTGACGTCAAACCCGCGAGCTCAGCGACCCCTCGCGACGCGGTGAAGGTCATCGCCGGTTTCGGACTCGACTTCCAGTACTTCGGTGTGGCCGCCGGGATCAACTCGGCCGCCGGAGCGTCTTCGCAGTTCGCGGTCGATGGTGGCGTAGTTCGCCTGCGGGCATCGCAAGAACGCTACGAGAGCGTGGTCAACGTACGCCCGCGCCTGGTCACGCGCTTGGCGCTGTCGGACTACGCCGGCGACCGGGGGATGTGGAAGCTGATCGGCGAGATCGACGACCTCGCAGAACGCCGTGGGGTTGCCTTGGTTGAAACCGCGGGCATGCAGTTTTCGTTCGCTCAACTCGAGGAGATCCGCGAGGCGCTGCTGCGGCTGCGTAACCGCGGCGGCAAAGTGGTCGCGTACCTCGAGGGGGGCACGTTACGGACGTACTTCATCGCGGCCACCGCGGATCGCGTATTTGCCCATCCCAACAAGGCCCTCGACATTGTGGGCATGCGCGTGCAGTCGTTCTACTTCGCCGACCTGCTGGCGAAGCTCGGCGCCAAGGCAGAGTTCGTGCGCATCGCGGAGTACAAGGGCACGCCCGAGACCTACGAACGCAGCGCGGCGAGCCAACCGGTCGCTCGCCAGCGTCGCCAACTCGTATCCGATACCTGGAACCACGTGTTGCGGACGATCGCGCGCGATCGCGGCCAAGACCCGATGGTCGTCAAGGACTGGATCGACAATGCCCCGCTGACCCCGGCCCAGGCCATGCGCGAAGGCCTGATCGACGCCCTGGTGTTTCCTGACGAGCTGGACGCCAGGCTCGAGGCCGAGTTCGACCGCCAGATTCGCATCGAAAAACCGGCGATGCCCAAGCAGCACGCCGCGATGTTTGGCCCCGGGCCGCGCATCGCGGTCGTTACCATCGAGGGTGAGATCATCGACGGCGAGAGTTTCACGATCCCGCTGCTCGGCCGCTCTGTCGCGGGTGCAGCGACACTGACGAAGACGATCGAACGCCTTGGCCAGGACGACGCCGTGCGCGCGGTGGTGGTTCGATGCAATACCCCCGGCGGATCGGTGAGCGCGTCCGATGACATCGCGCGGGAGCTCGATTTGTTGCGTCGGGTGAAAAAGAAGCCGGTGGTGGTATCAATGGGCAGCGCTTGCGCCAGCGGCGGCTACTACATCGCCAGCGCCGGCCAGTACATCTACGCGGACGCGTCGACGGTGACCGGGAGCATCGGCATCTTCTATCCCAAGTTTGATCTCTCCGGCGTGGCCGACAAGCTCGGCATCGACATCGATCGCGAGCCGTTCGGCGCGCGCGCACTCATGCGATCGACGTGGAAACCCTACAGCGAGGACGAGCGCACGGCGGTCTTGGGGTCGTTGCAGGCTAGCTACGACGTTTTCACGCAACGCGTCATTCGGGCGCGTCGCATGAGCGTCAAGCAGGTCGACGCGGTCGCTCGTGGCCGGGTGTGGAGCGGCGTGCGCGCGGCGGAGATCGGGCTGGTCGACGAGTATGGCGGGTTGCGTGAGGCGGTTCAGCGCGCGCGTCTCATCGCGGGCCTGCGCGCCGACGAGGGCGAGGTCATCCTTGTGCCGCCGCCGCGGGGACTGCTCGCCAACATCCGCGCGATTCTCGGGTTCAAGCTGCCGCTCCCGGGGGGCGAGGCCAGCGACGGCGACGCAGGGGTCGACGCGCTGGCCCAGGGGCTCAAGCTGGCCGTGCCGATCCCCGTCCTTCGCGCGCTGCGGCTCTTGCCGGTCAACCTGTGGTTCACCGATGAACCTCGGATGCTCGCGTTGGGCGAGGAGTCGTTCGAGTTGCTCGATTGACCGCGCTCGCGTCCGAGGGCATCGGAGCGCGAGCGTGTTGCCCCGGTGGCCGCGAGTCAGCGCCTTCGCAGGTTCTCGTTGGCGAAGTCCCAGTTGACGAGGTGATCGAGAAACGCGCTGATGAAGTTGGGGCGTGCGTTGCGATAGTCGATGTAATAGGCGTGCTCCCAAACATCGAGGGTCAGAAGCGCGTGTTTCCCCTGGCGCACCGGCGTGTCGGCGTTGCTCGTGGTGACGATGGCGAGCTTGCCACCCTCGGCGATGAGCCAAGCCCAACCGGAGCCGAACTGCGCAGCGGCGGCGGCGGCGAATGCGGCCTTGAACTTGTCGTAGCCGCCAAAGTCGCGATCGATTGCGGCGGCGACGTCTCCAGTGGGGGCACCGCCGCCGGCCGGTTTCATCGAAGACCAGAAAAACGTGTGGTTATAGACCTGCGCCGCTTGGTTGAACAGCACGCCGTCGGTCGACCGGATGAGCTCTTCGAGTGACTTCTGCTCCTCGGGTTTGCCCGCCACCAATTCGTTGAGCTTGTTGAGGTAGGCCTGATGGTGCTTGCCGTAGTGGTAGTCGAAGGTCTCCGCGCTCATGTGAGGCACGAGGGCATCCTTCGCGTAGGGCAGGGGCGGCAGTGTGAAGCTCATGGCGTTCCCTCCGGGTGCCGTCCGCGGACGGCGGGCTAGGGGCGAGGTATGCACGGA
>CADEGN010000279.1 GCA_902826865.1 uncultured Myxococcales bacterium | reverse complement strand
GTTTGTGCGCGCGGCCGAGTCCACGGCAGGGATCCCCACGGCGATCTGGCGCGGGTTTCTGGCGGTGCTGGCCCCGTTCGCTCCGTTTGTTGCCGATGAGCTTTGGCATCGGCTCCACGGCTGGGAAGATTGGCAGCCGGCGCGCAGCATCCACTTGCAAAGCTGGCCCAGCTACGAGCCGGATTTGGCGCGCGACATCGTTGTCACGCTCGGCGTGCAGATCGACGGCAAGACCCGAGCGGAGGTCACGATCGCGGTCGATGAGTCGGAAGACACGGTGCGGACGGCCGTGCTCGCGCTGCCCGACGTGCAGCGGTGGACCCAGGAGAAGGCCATCCGCAAGTTCATCTACGTGCCGGGCCGCATCGTCAACATCGTGACCGGGCCCACCTAGGGCTGTGCGAGCGGCCGCACGCGGTTCAGTCCGGCGCCTGGTCGCCGGGCTCGGCCGTGATCTCGAGGAGGTTCCAGCTGTTGCGGCCGTGGTTGTGCACGTGAAACTGCACGACCGTGCCGGCCGAGATCGCCGCATCGGTCACCCATCCACTCGACACCAGCTTGCCCTCGGCGGGGATCGGCGTCTCATATTCCCATTGCACCGCGCCTTGGACATGGACGCCCAGGTATCCGGTCGCCGGCTTCCCGGTGTTGAGCGCGAAGTGCCACAGCCGCACGTTGACGTACTCGCCCGCCGCGACTTCGTCGTCGAGCGGCTGCTCGATCGTGAGGTAGTTGCACGGGTCCGTGTGGATCTCGAAGGCCCGCACTCCGCCGAAGTCGGTGGGTCCGTAGTCGTCCGGGCCGCAGGCGGTACGGCCCGGGAGAAAGGTTGTGAACGCGTCGGCGTCCACGGGCGTGACAGTCCATGCGTCGGCGCCGATGAGCTGCCGCGGCTCGACGGGCATCTGTTCGTCCGGGGAATCGCTGCACGCGACCAGGGCGAGTGCCCAGAACCCCAAGCAGTGCCCCGACAGGGGGGGCGGTGGCGGCCGGCGGTGCATCTATCTCGCCGCGAGTACACCACGACCGCGCGGCGCCCCTCGACCCGGCGGTGTTGCACGCAGGGGTGACCGGACACACGGGCCGCCGACCTCCCGGGGCGGGGCGCGCCGCGGCGAGGCGCTTTCCGTTAGGATCTCCGCACCTGCGATGGCGGCGGAGCAACGCTGGCGCGACGGACTCGCACGTGGGGCATGGGGGTCGATCGCATTTTGCACAGCGGCCTTTGTAATCGGGGCCGCGAAACTCGCTCGACCATGGCCGGGGATCGGTTGGGCCACCGCGACCCTTGGGTTCGTGATCGGCGGGGCGTTCCTAGCTGGACTCGCGCTCACTCCGGTCGCGGCGCTGTTCGTTGCACTTCGGCGCGCCGCCGGGCCCGCACGGCTGGCGAAGGCATGGGTGGGGGCGTTCGTCCTCGAACTCGGGGCCGGGGCCGCTGCCGCCGATTGGGCCAGGCACCACGAGTTGCGAAGGGCGGCGATCTGGCTGGTGGGTGCGGTCGCAGTCGTCCTACTCGCGTGGGCGCTTCCGCTTTGGGCCCGAGTCGCGCGCCTTCGCGGGGTACCACAGCGCGTGCTCTGGGCCCTGCCGGCCCTCGCCCCTGCGATCGTCGGGTTGGCCCTGCCCGAGGACCTTCGCGCGCGGCGCGAGGCGCCGTGGATCCTGGTGATCGCGGCCGCGCTGCCCTACGTGGGTGCGCTGCGGCTGCCGCGGCTGGCCCTGCGTCGCGGGGCGGCGGCCATCGGCCTCGCCGGCACGGTGTGGCTGGCGCTCGGGTTTGGGCAACGGCCGGGGCAAGCAGCGGCGCTGACGACCCGCCATCCGCCGATCGCTACGGTTGTGGCGTTGGCCCGGTGGATCGGCGACGTCGACGGTGACGGCGACGCCGGGTGGTTTGGTGGCCGTGACTGCGCACCGTTCGATCCGGATCGCTCCCCAGGTGGGGTCGAGATCGCTGGCAACGGCGTCGACGACAACTGCATCCTTGGGGATCTCCAGAGCGATGCGGCGATCGCCTTGCCGCCGATCACCACGGCCAGCGTGCCACTCGCCGGCGCCAACGTACTTGTGATCTCGGTCGACGCGCTCCGACCGGACAAGTTGGAGCTGTATGGGTATCAGCGCCCGACCACGCCTTCGATCACGGCGGCTTTCACCGGCGCCATTGTGTTCGAGTACGCCTACAGCGAATCCGCGGCGACCCGCGACACGCTGCCGAGCTTGCTCACCGGACGGCGGCGCGCCGAACTCGTGTGGCACCGCAATGGCGCGGTGGCGCTGGACCCGTCCACACGAACGCTCGCGCACACGTTCGCCGCCCGCGGCCATCGCACGATCGCGGTGCTTCCGTTTGTGGCGCTCAACATGATCGGGGCGACCGATCTCGGGTTCGCTCAAACTGAGATCTACGACGAGCGCCCATCGAGCACCGCCGAGCGCGTGAACACGGCGTTTCTCGACGCGCTCGATGCCGGCGAAGGACCGTTTTTCGCCTTCGTGCACTACTACGAGCCGCACTACCCTTACGCGCGTCATCCCGGGTTCGCCGGCGTTTCCGACGATCCGTACGACCAGGAGATCGCGGTCGTCGACGCGGCGATCGGCAGGTTGCTCACCGCCCTCGAGCACCGCGGACTCCAAGACAACACGATTATCGTCCTGACCGCGGATCACGGCGAGGCGTTCGGCGAGCACGGCCACTACCTCCACAACGAGGGCGTCTACGAAGAGGACATTCGCGTGCCGTGGATCCTCCGCGTTCCGGGGGTACAGCCGCGTACGGTTGCTGCCCCAGTTTCGACGACGGCGCTCGCAGCCACCCTGCACGAACTGCTCGGGTGGCCCTTCCCAGACGATGCGCCCCCGACGGTGGCCTCGGTTTGGCCGCTCGTGCTCGAGGAAGCCAGCGTCGAACCGCCGGCGGTGGTGGCCGTCGCGCGCCCCACCCTCGACCGCGAGCGCTGGTCCCTGCGGCGAGGGGCACGCAAGCTCCTGTTCGATCGCAGCCTCATGGCGTTCGAGCTCTACGACGTCGTGAAGGACCCAGGGGAGCGCCGCGATCGCAGCGCTGCCGCCCCGGCGATTGCAGATGCGCTGTTGGTGGAGGCGGCGCAGACCCTCGAGCACGTGGTCGGGGCCGCGGAGTCGAGGCGCGTGCGGTCGCTCGGCCACCACACGCTGCCGCCCCAGGCCATCGCAGCCGGCCCCGATTGGCCCGCCGGCATCGCGGGCGCCTGGGCCGAGGTCACCCGTGGCGTCGACGGCAGCGGCCTACCGCCGCGGGTCCTCGTCCATACGTTGGTCACCACCGACCGGCCGATCTCCCACGAAGTCGCCGTGGTCGATGCCGCGGGCAACGAGCAAGTCGTGAGCACTCCGTCAGGGCCGTTCGACCCGCATTTCGCCCTCCACGACGACGTGCGGACCCTGAAGGTCTACGCGGACACCACGCATCGGGTCGAGATCCGGCGTGGGGACTGGCGCGTGGATCTCGGGCCGGTCGCGGCGCTCCCGGTCGGTCCTCGCCGGGGGCCGTGATCAGCCGAAGATGAAGTCGAAGTTGACGGTGTACTCCGTCGCTTCACCGACTGCGATCTCGAAGTTCTTGTTCGGGATGGTCGTCGGATCCCCCGGATCTGGTCGCTGACCCGAGGCTTCGAAGTTGTCGTCGAGATCGATGAAGCCGAGAAAACTGTAGTTGTTCGCCGGAAGTGGATCGCTCGTCCAATCGACCGAGGCGACCGTATCGGTCACCAGATCCACGCCGTCGACGTTGACGTCGGCCACCGCAACCGCGCCGTCCACAGGCCCAGTCAAGGTGATGTCCTCCGCGAGGAACAGCTGACCGTGTACGAACCCCTGCAGCGGATCCACGAGGGCCGGCCCCATCCGCACCCCGTTGGTGACGCCAAAGCGCAACACCACCGTGCCGGTGTCTATGTTTGAGCCCTCGGTCGTGCCCTCGCCGCCGGTCGAGCCACCCGAGGACGCCGCGGAGGATGAACTGCCCGCGGCGTCGTCAGGCCCGCTGGCGTCGTCGCTGCAGGCGACCAACGCGACCGTCAGTCCGAACAGCGCGACCGCGCGCAGGGGCGCCGGGGTCAGAAGTTTCGTCATTCTCCGTGTCGGCACTCGATCGGCTCTTTCGTCCCCGCCACGAGGCCAAAGCTCGAACACATCTCCGACGGGAACGCGAGCGGGTGTGACTCGTCGTTGTCCCACCAGCAGTTCGTCCGCAGAACAGTGCCGGCTGCGAGCTTCAGAGGCTTGTTGAAGTACAAGTCGATGGGCGGCTGGTCACGGTACTCCGCCTGCCAGGGATCGACCAGATGCAGCAGCTTCATCGCATCCGCACTCGGCCCGACCTCGAGCGAGAATTTCGTCCCCCACTCGTGCATGTGACCGCCCACGAGCAGCAACTCCACGTCCTTCGGAATGACGCAGTCGAAACTCATCTCGCCGGTCTTGCCCGCTGGCACCTCGAACGCCAGGGTATTGGTCGCCAGCACCGAGGTCCAAGTCTTCACGTCATCGGTGTCGACGGTGTCGAACTGCACGACGTCACGCACGAGCATCGGTTTGTCGGTCGTGTTGATGTAGTGCGACTGCAGCACCATTTTCGTGCCCCCGCGCAGGAGTGTGGCGTGGCCCGGCGGTCCTTCCTTGGGGATCATGAGGGCCGAGTAGTTGCGCATCGCCTCACCCTTGGTGCAGTCGACCAAGGTGCCCGCCTCCCTGGGTTTGCGATCGGTCAGCAAAATCGCGTGGTGGCCACCCTTGCCCTGCAAGCTGTGCGCAGCGCGGAACGCGACGTCCGGCCCGTTGTACTCCATCGACGCGCACATCATCACGTCTTCGCCGGGCTCCACCGTGAACTCGGCACCGGCGAAGTAGAGCCTGCCCGCCTGATCCGCCGGCATCTTCACGCGCTCATCGATGACATCCTCGTCCGCGCCCTCCGACCCGCCGTCCGCGCTGGGCTCCGTGCTGGTGTCGCATCCCATCAAGGGAATGAAAGCGAGAAGGGAATAGGAGAGTCGACGCATGGTGATGATCCTCCGCCGAGTGTGCCCGAGTCGGGCCCTTCGGCACCGGAGCGTGGATATCAAACCACCGCGAGGCTCGCAAGTGCGCGACGGGTCGGTTTGACAACCGCGAGCAGCAGCGAGTAGCGTCCACGGCGCGTTCGCGGCCCACCGAGGATCGCCATGCACGATCTCCAGCCGACCGGAAGACGGTGCACCATCCCAATGCAACAACAGAAGTGCAGCCGAGCGTATTTTCTGTGGTGTGGACTGGCCCTTGTGATGGGTGCTTGCGACGCGGACGGCGGTGATCCGCCTCCCACCTTCGCAGCGGTTCACGAACGCGTGCTCCAGCCGGGATGCGTTTTCGCAACCTGCCACAAGGCCAGCGCCACGCCAGGAGGCAGCCTCTCGCTCGAACGCGATGTGGCTCACATGAACCTAGTGGACGTCGCGTCTGCGGCGGTCCCGGACCGACTCCGTGTCGTGGCCGGTGACCCAGACGCGTCGTATCTCCTGGACAAGCTCACGTCGATGACACCGGCCGCCGGGACGATCATGCCACCGGGAGCGCCGCTTGAGGCCGAACGCATCGACCTCGTCCGTGACTGGATCGCCGCGGGCGCCGCCGACGACGAGTGATCACGGATTCGACGCGATCGCTCCAATGGGCTCGTCGCCGCGTCGAGGACCCGGCGATGACGCGGCTCTCTCGCTGCCGACCGTGGCGCAGCCGGCATCGAGGCACCGGCCGTAGACGGGCGACGCACCGTCGCGCTCGGGCACCGCATTCACACGGACGCTACGACGGCGCCGAGTCGCCGCGGAGAAACGTCGCCGCGCGCTCGAGCACCTGTGGCCGCCACTGAAGCAGCGCGTGCACGCCTCCGACGAGCTGGGGTTGCACGTCCCCGAGGACCATCTCGCTGTGGGCGACCACTCCGTCGTCATCGCCCGGCAACAGCGGATTGTAGCCGCGTGGATCCCCGCGGCCGCCGGCGAGAACCAAGAGCGCGACGCTGGGCGGCAGCGGGCGGAGCTGGGCCACCCGCTCAGGTACAAGCTCGGTGGCGGCGTCGCCGTACAGCCAATGGAACACGCGACGACGGGCGTTGATCCGCGCCAGTCGGGATCCCTGGTTGGGCGGCGAGAGCATCACCACGCGTTGGGCAGGCCCAAGCGCGCCGGTGATCTCGAAGTAGGCCCGCACGACGAGCGCGCCCATGCTGTGGGTGAGAAAACCGATGACCGGCGGCCGGTCCCCGATCCAATCGCGAATGAAGCTATCAAGCGCGCGACCGTGCTCGATCAACCCGCCCCGGCGGGTAGGGTAGCCGAACGGACGCGCGTCCAGCCCCCGCGCCCGGAGAAACCGCGCGGTCGGCTGCAACCCAACCGTGCTGCGCAACGCCCCGTGCAAGACCACCACTGGGATCCGTTTCACGCTCATCGGCCCTTCTTGCGCACCGTCGTCGCGTGGCTGCCCCCCAAGTCGGCCCGATCCGCCGATCGGGCCGCGCGCGCGCGCATCAGCACGCCGAGAACTATGATCACCACGATCGCAAGCACCTGCGGGTAGGAGAGCGGCCCAAGCGAGGGCGGCTCTCGATCCGCACGCAGCCACTCCTCACCGAGCATGCGGGCCGCGAGCAGCCAGGCGGCTGTCAGGTAGAAGACTCGGCCGGTGAACCGTCGGCGGCGGCGCAGCCCCAGCGCAAGCGCGAGCCCGCCGAGGGCGAGCAGCATGCCGAGGATCTGCGTCGGCCAAACCGGCAACGACTGCGTCGCGCCCACTGGCAGCAGCGACGCGAGCGTGCGCTGGTGGAACTCGAAGACAGGAGAATCGACTGGAAACCGGATCGCCATGGCACTGTGGGGGGCATAGCCGCCGAACCCGGCACCGGCGAAAAACGCGCCCACGCGCTCGATCGCGGTCGCGGCCGCGAATGCCACCGCCGCGCAGTCGAGCCACGCGAGCGCCGCGACGCCGGCACGCTGGGCATGCCAAATCGCGATCAGGGTCGCGACCGCGATACCCGCCGCCGGAGACAGCCCGCTCGGCTCCAACGAGGCGAGGGCGGCGAATCCCGCCCCACCGCCCCCGTGCATGAGGAGGAACCAGGTCCGCGCCGCCACCAGACCGCCAGCCAGCGCGAGCACGTAGTTCGTCCCAAGGCGCGCACTCGGCAAGCCGTCGCGGCGGGCGAGCCCAAGGCTCGTCACCCAGCCCACCACGAGCGCGATGCCCAGGAAGAACCCGTAGGCCGCAACTTCGAAGTGGCTCCCGGGGACGGTGAAGAGGACCCGCGACATCGAATCGTCCGGAGTCTGACCGGTGGCCGGCCGACTCGGCAAGGCGCCCGCTGCTATCATGCCCGGGCGCGCCCTTGGGTGGCGCCCCTGCGCCGTTTCGTGGCCGCCGAGTCATGGCAATCTCCGATCGAAGCCTACGCGGCCGCGCGCCGCCGCGTCGTCTTTGCGCTGTTCTTGTTGGCCGCGGTCACCGCGCTCGGCGCGTTTGGGTATTGGTACATCGGGTACCTCCAGCGCCCCGGTCTATGGCGCATCGGCGACTGCGTCTACATGACGATGATCACCATTTCCACGGTTGGCTTCGCCGAGACCCTCGACTTCAAGACGATCTCTGGCGGCCGCGAATGGACACAACTTCTGCTCGTATTCGGCGTCGCCGCCGACCTCTACGTCGTCTCGACGATCACGAGCTTCTTCGTAGAGGCGGACTTCTCCCATATCCGCCGCTGGAAACGACTCGAGCGCCGCATGCAAGAGACTGCAAACCACCACATCGTATGCGGCGTCGGCCGTACTGGGATTCACGTCGTCAATGAGCTGGTCGCCGTCGGCGAGCAGGTGGTCGCGATCGATCAGAACGAGGAGCTTCTCGCGGAGCTCCGAGGTCGCGATATCCTTACCGTGCACGGCGACGCCACCGACGACGAAGTTCTCGAGCGCGCCGGGGTTTTGCGCGCCAAGGGGGTCGTAGCGAGCCTCGACGACGACAAGACCAACATGTTTGTGGTCGTGAGCGCGCGACAGACCAACCCGCGCCTGCCGATCGTCTCCAAGGCGATGTCCCCGTCGGCGGCAGAGAAGCTACGCCGCGCCGGCGCAGACGCGGTGGTCACCCCGACGTTCATCGGCGGCATGCGGATCGCCTCCGAGCTGGTCCGGCCCCATGTGGTGCGGTTTCTCGATGAGATGCTGCGCGACCGCCTGCGCATCGAGGAAGCCACGGTGGGCCCGGACGCACCACTCATCGGGACAAGCCTGCGCGACGCCAACCTGCGCGAGCGCATCGGCGTCCTGGTGGTTGCGGTGCGCTCGGCCGAGGGCGACACCACGTATGTACCATCGTCCGATTTCCGGCTGGCCATCGGTCAAACGGTCATCGCGATCGGCCGGCCCGAGGAGATTGCGAAGCTGCGCGCCCTCGTCGGCCACTGATCGCGCGCCGAGCTATTCCTCGGCGTAGACGGCCTCTTCCTTCTCTTGGGCTTCCTTGCACTGGATGCACAGCTGCGCCTCTGGGCGGGCTTGCAGGCGCTTGAGCGAGATCTGATCGTCACACTCTTCGCAGACGCCGAACGTGCCCTCATCGATCTTGCGCAGGGCGTGGTCGATCTTCTCCATCAAGAATCGTTCGCGTCCGCGGAGCCGGAAGGAGAACGCCTGCATGTATTCACTCGACGCTTGGTCGACCTCGTCCATGCGTTCGTCGGAGTCGATCACCATCTCGTGGTCGAGGGTCCGACGGGCCTCGGTCAGCAGCCGCGACCGCTTCTCGTGCAGGAGCTGGCGGAAGTCTTCGATCTGCGCCTTCGTCAACGCCATGACAGCATCTTTCGCTGGGGATCCTCAGCCTGGTCGTGGATCGATGCCCGCGCCAGGAGACCGCGAAAGATAGGGCGCAACGGGCCCCTCCGACAACCGCTTTCGGCGGGACGGCCTTTGATCCGACGGCCAGGCGGCCAGGAGGGGCCTGGCGACCGGGCGGCTAGCTGCCGGGCGGCCAAGGCAACCGGGCCGCTCGGCGGGATCCCGAGGAGCGGTCAGGCCGAGCGGCCAGGTGGCCTGGCAACCCGAGCTACCGAGGAGATCCCTGCCGGTTGCCGGGCCGCGCGGCGCCGCTGCCCCTCTTCCACCGCGGCTGCGTCACCGGGCAGCGGTGGCCATTCTTGGCCTTCTGGCCATCTTCCGCCGCTGTGCGCACAACCGCGAAACGCGTGTTGACAAGATTTCGCACCGTATCCTACCCTTCCGCCGGATTTTGCCCCTACCGCGTGGGAGACGCACGACCGATGGCGAGTTCTGATAAGCGCAAACAGAGCCTTTACTTCCCGGAACAAATGCTCAAAGAAATCCAGGAGGAGGCCGCGCGTCAGGACCGATCCCTCTCCTGGATCGTCCAGAAGGCGTGGAAGATCGCGCGCAAGGACATCATGAAATACCCGAGCGTGAATGAGCTCGCCGACGACGCGCCCGATGACGAGCGCGGGCGTACCGAGGAATAACGCGGACCCTGCGGCGTCCCCAACCCTGTTCGAGG
>CADEGN010000278.1 GCA_902826865.1 uncultured Myxococcales bacterium | reverse complement strand
GATCACGGCGCCGCGCCGTCGACCTCCAGCATCATCTTCGCGGTCGTTCCTCTCTCCGTTCCCCTTCTGTTGCCCGTCTCGAGCTCCACTCCGCTGCCACCGCCACGATCGGGCACGGGCACGGGCACGGGCACGGGCACGGAGCAGGGTGTCCGGAAGAACGCTTCGCGTTCTTCCGCACCCTGCTAGTGTTCCTCGAGGCCTGTGTCGACCGCGTCGCGCAGGCGCCGACCGTTCACCGCGGGTCGCAGCCGCACAACCCGAGTCGCGGCGGCACGCCTGTCGCTGGTGATGACGCGCTCGTCGACGCGGCGAGTGCGGCGCAGCTCGCCGCGTTTCCTGTGGAGCTGGAGCACGGGCTCGAGGCCCACGTGCGGATCCAGCACGACTCGCAGTGGGCTCACGTTCGGCAGCTCGTGATCGCTGCCGTGCACGACAAGAACTGGGCCGCCGCCGCGGACACGATGCGCAGCCACGCGGCCGTGTGGCCTGCGAGCACGCGCGGCGCCGCGACGGGTATCACGGCGTGGATCGAGGCCCAGCGGGGCGGTCGCGTCGACTTCACCGCGATCATCTCCACCCTGGGCGCGATCGAGTCGGTGCCGACGTTCGATCCGATCTGGGCCGCGCACCTGTGGCGCGCGGCGCGAGAGCTCGCACCGGCGGATCCCGAGGCGCACCGCCAGCGCGCGCTGGTGTTCGCGCGGCTGCATCGCCACCTGCGAGCGTTCGATGCCTTGACGCGCGCACAGGCGGTCGCGGGCCCGGTCGAGTATGTCGGCTGGCGCAAGAAGTCGATGCCACCGCCGGACTACCGCGGCGAGGTCGTGCTGCCGCCCGCGCTGCTGCGCGCCGCGCAGGCGGCGTGGCGCGAGCGCGACGACGCGGGGCCTTGGGATCGTGTGGGCGTCGAGCTGAAGCTCGCGCATCGCGGAGCGGCGAAGGTCGAGCTCGTGCGCGCCGGGCAGACCACGGCGCTGACCGATGGCGCGACCCTCACGCTGCGCCGACTCGACCTCGTGCGCGTCACCGTCGGCGAGGTCGAGCTCGACGGCGGCGACGGCCGCCTCGTCCGGCTGCGCGCCGGCGACGTCGTCGCGCTGCACGAGCTGCCCGCACGCGTGCCGGCGGCCGCCCGCGACGCGAGCGCCGCAACCGTACAAGCCGCCGCCGACGGCGACGCCGCGGCCGAGGCCCGCGTGGCCGAACAGCTACCGTGGCACGTCCGGGCGATCCGCGAGCGCCTGCACGCCGCGGGGATCAGCGGCGACGCGCGCGGCAAGCTGCAGATGTGGCTCGTCGCGTTCGACGAGTAGCGATCGGCGGCCCCGGGACCGGTACCCCAGCGCCCGCCGTCGGGATCTCGACGGGTGGCGAAGCGATCTCGAGCAACTCGATCGCATCCCACGGGGGAGTGCCGAGAAGTTCGCCCCGCGAGGCACCGCGCCCACGCCCGGCGGTGTGCTGTCGCGGCGAGGCGGTGTTACGCTGCGCGCACCCATGATGCTCCATCGCACGTGCTTGTTGGTCCTCGCTGTAGCTGGGTGCACGCGCTCGTCGGCCATCGCCGACGCCGCGAAGGAGCAGGCCGAGCCAGCTGCTGCGAAAGCGAGCGTAGAGGTCGCGTTCGATGCCAAACTGCTCGACGTCGACGCGGCCAACCGCGAGGCGCCTGCCGAGTTCGACGTCGCGTTCACCACGACCAAGGGCGACTTCAAGGTCCGCGTCCACCGCGATTGGGCGCCGCTCGGCGCTGATCGATTCTACAACCTCGTGAGCATCGGATACTTCGACGGCCTCGCCTTCTTCCGCGTGGTCGACGGGTTCATGGTCCAGTTCGGCTTGCATGGCGTACCGAAGGTCAGCGCGGCGTGGAAGACCGCTCGGATCGCGGATGACAAGCGCACGCAGTCCAACCGCAAGGGCAAGGTATCGTTCGCCAACTCGGGGCCGAATACTCGCACCACCCAGGTGTTCATCAACTTCAACGACAACGTCGCGCTCGACGGCATGGGCTTCTCGCCGTTCGGTGAGGTCATCGCGGGCATGGACGTCGTCGAGAAGCTCCACGCCGGGTATGGCGATGGGCCCCCCGGGGGCTCGGGGCCTGAGCAACGCGAGATCGAACGCAACGGCGACGCCTATCTCAACCAGCGGTTCCCCAAGCTCGATCGGATCGAGCGCGCTACCCTTGCCGATCCGGGCTGACGATCGCGCAGCCGCGGTAAAAGAACGCTCGCGCTCGATCGTTTGTGGGTCGCCGGCCACTACCGCTGGAAGAGGGGGCTGACCGTGTTTCTTGACCTCTTGGTTCTTGTTTCCCCGCCGGTTTTGGGTGACCCCACGGCGGACATAGGCGCCGCCGAAGGCGCCGTACCCGGGCCCACCGCGACGCCCGCCGCGAACTCAGCCGCGTCGTCGGTGCCGTGGGGCGTGCTCAAGGAACGCCGGTTGATCGTCACCAGCAACGATGGCTCGACGGTCGAGGGCACCTTTCTCGGACTCGAAGACGACCGCGCGATCCTCGAGACCGATGACGGGACGTTCGTCGGCATCGAGCTCAGCGCCGTCGCCAGCGCCCGCACGGTCAAACCGCCGCCTCCGCCGGTGCCCGCGCTCGCAGTTCCACCCGAGGGATTCTCGCTGACGTTTCGCGAACAGGAGGAACTGTCCGAGCGCAAGCAAACCCGCCGCAGCATCGGCGTCGCCCACCGGGCCGCCATTGCCGGTGGCATCGTCGCATCGTTATCCGCCGTCGCCTCGATCGCGGCCGAAGCCGTCAACATCAATCGCTGGAGGCTCAGCAAACAGTTCTGCGGCGAGGACGATTACACCGGCGAGGAGCGCTGCGGTTGGACGGAGAGTGGGTCGTATTCCTACGCCGACAGCGCCGTCGGCATCGCGGCCGCGACGGGCATCGCCCTGCCGCTGCACGTGGCGGGCGGCGCGACTGTGCTGGCGCCGACCGCATTGCTGCGCAAGCGGATGGGCGATCGCGAAGGTCGAGGGCGCCAGATCGCGGCGTGGACGCTGTGGGGCGCTGGGATCGGAGCGCTCGCTGCGAGTCAGGCGATTTCGTGGACGCAGCTCGTCAACGCACAGTACGTCTGCGAACCGGGGACCTCAAACCGCAACTGCAGGTCGATCACAGACACCCGTGGAGCGCCGCCCGGCTTCTTCCTGCTCACCGCCGGCCTCACGCTCGCGTCTACCGCCATCGGAATCATCGACACGAACAAAACCACCGAGCGTGCGAGTCGATCGCTGTCGAGCCGCACCGCCGAGCGCTCGCATTCGGTTTCGGTGTTCCCGGTTCGCCTCCGCGGTGGCGGCGGCCTCGGGCTCAGCGGGCGGTTCTAGACGGTCCGTCGCCGCACACGGCTTCGACCCCTGAGGGTCGCGTTCGATCTCGACGCGCCTCGCCTCGCCTCGATCAACTATTACCGGAACTTCCAACGGAAGACGTTCGAGCACAGTGATCCGGTCACAGGTGCACCGATCGTCGTGACGCATAGACGCCGCTACGACCCGCTTCGACAGCTTATGACGCTCGACGCATCGTTCAGGTTCGCGGATGGGACGACCGCGACCAACCACATCGTGCAGCGGACATACTTTCCACAAGAGGTTCTCGCGCTGCTGGCCTACAACGGACTGCAGGTCCTCGAGCAGCATGACGACTACGACGGGCCCGACTGCGCGTGCCGGTGCTCGGCGGAGCGGGCGGTTGGCTGGACCTCGACCGCGGGGGGCAGGGCGCAGTCGCCCAATGAGCGTGCCGGTCTTCCAGCGCTCGCCGACCGCCCTGGCCTACCACGTGCTCGCGCACCCCGATCTCGGGCGCGACACCACTCAGGTCGAGCAGCTCTGTCGCGCTCAGCGACAAACATGCCCCGACCTACCGTCAGATCAGCCCGGCGATGCCGTTGACAAACTCGGGGTTGAGAGTGCACGTCCCGTAGCTGTCTATTTCTGGATCGCCTGCCGCCGCACGGAAGGCGTTCGCGACCGCGACCAAGATGGGGTTGTGGGAGGTCGGTTTTACCAGCGTGCTGGTAGCGCCACCCCCGTCGGGGAGCGTTGGGTAGTCACCTGGTTGGGCGATGCGACCCGGAGCCACGATCCGTCGGCCGGTCTGAAAGGCACCATTCGCGCCGCCGGCCATGACGATCGGCACCTGACGCAGCGTATGCCAGCCCGCACCGCCCTCGTTGCCGATCAAGATGACCGTGCTATCGAGAACACCCGCATCCTGCAGGCGCTGCATCAGGCGCGCCACCTTCCCGTGGTAATAGCGCTGGACCGCAGCGGCGGCTCGATGGACGTTGAGCGTGGTCGCCACGTCGGGGCTCGTCTTGTGCGCGATCTCGAGATGAAAATCAGCGGGTACGGGGATGTCCGTATAAATGGATCCAGTCACCATGTAGCTTCCATCGAGACTCGGAATCTGCGGACCGCCGGTGATGGGACCGGCGAAATTCGGCAGGATGATGGTGCTGAAGCGTGTGAGGTCGCAGATCAGAATCTGCGCCAATAGCTCGATCTGCATGTTTGCCACGCGGTCGAGATCGACGATCCCCGCATTGTGGCTGGTTCCGACGATGTAATCGTCGGCCTGGTCGGCATTTCCGGTTTCAGCATGACGCGGCGGGATCTCGCACGTCACATCCGCGTTGAGCTGTTGCTCGAGATCTCGGAGCACCGTGAGGTGCTGATCGAGTTTCTGCTTCTCCGTGCCGGCGAGTCGGGTTTGCAGGCGCTGGATGTCGTTGATTGCGAAGTCGAGCACGCTGCCACCGACCGCGCGCTTGTAGGCGAGCGCGGCCGGATCCGCAGCCACTAGCAGGGCGAAAAACCTGTCCCAAATCTCCTCCGGACTCGTCAGCGCCGACAGCAGTGTTCCCCCCTCGCCTGCCGCAAGGTTGAGTGCAGTGATGTCCTCGTTTGCCTCGGTCTTCAACTCGAGCGAGCGAAATGGCGTCGCGCCCCCGTAGAGCCCGGCAAGGTACTGATCAAGCGACGCGTTCTGCAGCGTGTGACTCATCCCTTCGTCGTATTCGAGCTCCCCTTGTTGGCTGCCGGTGAGAAAGAAACCCATACACCCGTGCATCGGCAGGTCCACTTCGGCAATGGTGCCGTTGCTGTAGGTGAATGGGTAGTGTCGCGCAACTCCGTAATCGAACCCCTCGAAGATGATGATCTTGTCCTTGAAACTGTGTCCGTATAGCTCGGGCTGGTCGAACGGACGCAGGCAAGAATCGCTGTAGGAGATGTCGAAGTCGGTATCGGTTTCCCCAGGTTGGCGCGCGTAGAACCTCTGGGTCGTGCCGTGATAAGCGCCCACGCCGACGAACCGAAGCGGGAGCTCTCCCGACGCGGCCTGGGCGACGCTATCTTCGAGCAGCCGATAAAACGGTAGCAGTGCCGCGCTGCCACCCACCGCCTTCAAGAACGCGCGCCTGGCCAACCGAGCGCTCTTGGGCTCAAGATGCCCCTTCTGCTCGCGCCGTTTCACATCGCCCTCCGCTTGATGAAAAAGTCGCTGCGAATGTATGCCACCATCAGCTCGACGAGCTGATCTCGCACGTCGCCATCCAACGACTCCCAGCCCTCCAGGTATTGCGATTCGGTCTCGTTCGAGGTCTGGCCCGAGACGAATCGGAAGAAGTTCCTCGCGAAACACCGGCTGACCTGCTCACTCGATGCCAGGCGATCGACCAAGCCGCTTGCGTTCGCATATGGCCCACTGACGTCGGCGCCCACTAGCTCGCCCGATGCATCGATGGTTTTTCCGTTCTCCGTCGCGCGGAACTTGCCGACCTGGTCGAAATTCTCGAAGGCGAAGCCGATACCATCGAGCAGCTTGTGGCAAGCAGCACAAGCAGGCACACTCGAATGCTGTTCGAACCGCTCGCGCGTCGTCGTTGTGCCATCTGCGGGCGGGACTTCGGAGGCGTCCATCGCGACCTCGGGGTCGGTTGGGAACTCGATGCTCAGGCACAGCATCTGATTTAGGACGGCCTTGCCCCGATTGACCGGTGAACTACCGGGCGGAGCGTTCGAGGCATACGTGCTGAGAAAGTTCGCCTGCGTCAGCAGACCCCTTCGGCTCGTGCCCTCGAGCGGAGCTTGCACCCACGTGGCCACGCCGCTGTAGGGCACACCGTAGAAGGCAGCCAAGGGCTCGTTGACCATCGCGAAGTCCGCGGTGAGCATCGTGGCCAGCTTACCGTCGCCGTTGGCGAGCACCTCGTGGATGAACACATCGGTTTCCTGCTCGAACATCGGGCGCAGAGTGGCAAATGTCTCCTCCACGCTCGACTCGCGGTCGATGTCCGCGAGCCTGTCGATCCCTAGCCACTCCTTGACGAACCGCGCGGCCTGTTGTCCGGCGCGAGGATCGCTGGCCAACAAACGACGGGCCTGATCTTCACGCTCGCTCGGATTGCGAAGGGAATCGGCCGCAGCGGCGGCGAACAAGGGCTCGTCCGGAGGGGCGCCGATGACGAGGTACGAGATCTGAGCGGCGGTCTCGTAGGGCGCCAACTCGACCAACGTCTCGCCGTCGCCTTCCGTTCCTAGCTCGGTGAGATAGAGGAACGAGCCCGACTGCAACGAAGCTCGGATGATCGCTTCAATTCCCCCTGCGAACGTGCCGAGCTGTTCTCCGCCATCTGCCACTCCCGTTGAAGCTAGATCGTAAACCGCCAGAAGGCCGTCGCGCTCCTCGTCGGTGAGGGGCCGGCGAAACGCTCGGGTGCCAAAGTCATCAACAAACGCCGCGGCGCACGCTCGCTGGTCGGGATCGCTGGCGCAAGGCACAAGCACGTCCAACCGCTCGGCGACCGCCTCCTTGGCGAGCGTCTCGGTCGCAAGCTGCAGGCGCCCACCAAATGTGGCATCGACGCGCTGCTCGGAGTTCAGCGTGAAGCCACTTTGTCGCAGATCCGACCCGAGCGTGGCGGATATCGCGACGGACGTACCCAACAAGTCTTCGACCGTATTATCGAGCTCACGAGTGGAGAGCCGCCGTATCCGTGTCGGCAGCCACACCGCATCGACATCGACCGCGCCGCTGTCGGAGCCGCCATCGGAATCGTGTGCCGAACCGCCGGTGCTAGTGTGGTTGTCGGCCGCTCCGGGGGACGCACCGAGGCCCTGATAGCAGGCAGCGACGAAAACGAGCGGGGCCGATACGTGCAGTTTCCTGCGCATCTTCCGTACGGTACCGCGAGTCGACGGATTGTCTCATGCTGTTTGATCCCGGGGTTCGAGCCCCCAGGGGAAGAACGCGCAGGTCCGACCCGGCGACATTCCCCGCGGGGCGAGGCGAACGCCCGCCCCACGGCACTGCGCTCGCGGAGTATCCTCGCCTGGTTCCTTGCGGGGCGGGTCACGAGGCGGGAGGCAGCACATGGTTCGGATCGCGTGGCTCTTGGTGTACACCGCAGCGCTCGGTTGCGCCGGGGCGCAGGCTCCAACATCGAATGGGGCCACCACGGGCGAATCGCCGCTTCCGACCAGCGACAGCGGTTCGTCCTCCACAGCGCGGCAGACGAGCACCACGACCGACCCATCGGACCCCGACGTCGGTACCGACAACGACACGGACGGGGGTAGCGATACCGACACCGGGCAGCTGCCGCCGAAGGGTGTTCCTGTCATCGTCGCGCAGGGCTTCATGGGCCGCACCACCATTTCGTGCGACGACGGACTCACATGGCGCGCGAACCGTAGCTTCGATCTAGAAGGTCATGCGCTCGTCTGCGGAAATACCGATAGCGTCCGCTGCGATGGTGCCCCGGGCGCGGGCGCAACATCGTGCAGTTACCTCGCTTCGGACGGGAGCTGCACCGAGATGCCGACATGCGACTGCGGCCACGGGACGGGCTACGGCAAGGGCGTTGCATTCGGAAGGGACCAGGTGTTCGCGAACTTCGGTTGGGGCTATCCGGGAGCGGTGCTGCGATCCTCGGATGGCGTGAGCTGGGAGGTCGCCCTGTCCCTCGACGAAGCGCTCTATCCCAACATCTTATTCGCGCAGGACAGATTTGTTCTGTACAGCGGATTCAAGCCCTACCAGTCCACGGATGGAGAGCGGTGGATCGTCACCACTGCATACCCCGGTGAAGGGGGCCGAGCGTCAGCGTTCTTGGACTACGAGAGCGGGCGATTCATCGCAGCCCAAGATGGTGACATCATTCGGGTGAGTGCCGACGGTGGACTGACTTGGCCGTTGGCGCCCTCGGTTCCCGACGGTTGCATCGACGGTATCGGCCAAGCGCAGAAAATTCCCACAGGCAACGGCATCGCGGTGATGACTTCGTGGAGTGACGGCGTGGCGTGTCGTTCGGGCGACGGCGGACTGACCTGGACTCGCCACCCCATCGTCCAAACCGACTTACTCAGCCACGGGATGATGTTTCAGGTGCCAAGCTTCGCCAACGGCGTGTTCTTGGCGTGGGGTCACGATTTCGCCACCGGCCAGGGATATCGCTACTCGAGCACCGACGGAATCACTTGGGAGCAGCAGGCGCTCAACGGACCGGCATGGATCGCCGCCAACGGTGTCTCCCTCGAAGGAACGCTGATCGCCACCAACGGCGGCATGTACGAGGACCAGACGATCTCGCGTAGCACCGACAACGGGCTCACCTGGATCGACATCCCAACCGCTGAGTTCGTGCAAAGCCATGGCTTGACGCGCTTCGAGGCCGGCATTTTGCCGTGCCCCAGCGACTAACAAGTAACTCCCGCGTTTGCGCCGCTACAGCTAGTTTCCTGCGACCGAAGCCATGCTGCGACCCACGCACGCATCGCGGCGTTCTACCACCATTCGACGACACCAGGCGCGCGGCAGGCACGATCGCGGGGGCAAGCGCGTTGGGCTACCGTCCGCCGGCGGAGCCCCTGCCCGCGCCGGTGTGGACGCGAAGCGTCCGGCAGATGTCGAGGGCGAGGTCGGCTTGCGCGCGTCCCGATACTCCGTCGGTGACACAGCTAACCCCGAGCTTGGGCCACGACATCGACGCGTGGAGCGAGCCATTGTCCGCCGCGGAGATGATCCAGTGTTGCTCGCCGGTTTCGCCGCTGGCCACGACGGTGTCGCCGTTGTCGCGAGCCAGGCCCAGGTCGGACTCGAGCTTCAAGGAGGTCGAGGCCACGATCTGCAGCCACCCGTCCCCGGCCTCCAACGCAACCGCGGCAGTGCCGTCGCCGCCCTCGGACTCCGAGAGCGTGTAAGATATCGGAGCGTCGACGGCCAGCTTCTTGCCGGGGATGATGTCGAGTACATGGGTCCGAACCTCGGCCGGGGGCGCCGTCGGTTTCGCAGGCGCCGTTGGTTTCGCGGGCGCCGACGCTGCCGGTGTGACCTCGTCCGGCGTTTCGTCAGGCGAAGGCGGTGGCTGGGCGGCAGTCTCGGTGACGCCGAGCCGCCGCACGACGGCGACAGCAAGCGGCGACTCAACGCCGTGATCGCGCAGATACTGGAACACGGCGAAGTCGAAGTGGCCCAAAGGGCCGCGCGCGCCGGGCTTCGATGGGTGGTCCGGGTCGACCCCGCGGTAGAGTTCACCTGTCGACCACTTGCAACCGTCCCACTCAATCCGTGCACGTT
>CADEGN010000277.1 GCA_902826865.1 uncultured Myxococcales bacterium | reverse complement strand
ACGAGAAGAAGGCCGACGAGAAGAAGGCCGACGAGAAGAAGGCCGACGAGAAGAAGGCCGACGAGAAGAAAGCCGACGAGAAGAAGGCCGACGAGAAGAAAGCCGACGAGAAGAAGGCCGACGCTGGCATTGATGGCAAGGGCCTGTACGACAAGAAGTGCAAGAGCTGCCACGGCGCCAGTGGCAACGGCGACACGAAAATCGGCAAAGAGAACGATATAGAGGATTGGACGGCGGCCGGGTGGAAGGGCAAATGGCCGGAGTCGAAGATCGTCGACATCGTCACCAAGGGAAAGAGCGGCACCAAGATGAAGCCGTTCAAAGACAAGCTCAGTGCCGACGAAATCGCCGCGGTATCGAAGTACGCGCGCAGCCTCGGCAAGTAGGTCAGTTCTTGCGTGCGGCTGCCCATGCGGCGCGCAGCGCGGTGGCGTCCGCCAAGGACGCAGCTAGGTCCGCGTCGGGGACGTTCTGTCGGTGATCCGAAAGCTGCAGTCGCACGCGGTCTCCCTGGGCTTCAGCGATCAGAATCTGCGTGACGGCGCCCGCGACCGGGTCGAGGTGCACCGTCACGCTGCGGATCAGCTTCCGCGTGGCTGACGCGCGCGGCGGGAGGAGGTCCAGCCGGAATCCTCCCCGGGGTACGTCGGTGCGACAGCCCGCGATGAGTTCCGCGCCGTCGCCGGCGGC
The DNA here is from genome assembly GCA_902826865.1 of uncultured Myxococcales bacterium. Lineage (GTDB taxonomy): Bacteria > Myxococcota_A > Polyangia > Nannocystales > Nannocystaceae > Xiheibacterium. Next base: position 9,044 of record CADEGN010000277.1, on the reverse strand, counting down.
AAACAGGTGAAGCAAGCGTTGCGCGAGCCAACCCGCGGCCGGCGACCGATCCCCATCGATGGTGGGAACGAGGCGAGCACCCGCCTCACGCACTTGGTTGGGCAGGATCTCGAGTGTGTGACCATCAACGATCGTGGTTGATCCCGCGAGGCCGTCGTCGCGCAACACCAGCAGATCGGGTCCCCGGTGCATGAGGTCGCCGGTCGTGACGAGCGGTGCGTCGAGCAGGGCACTGTCGCGCGTGGTCGTCACGCGTGCGAGGAGATTCCGGGTGCGCTTGGAGTAGTTCGCCCACAGCTCGAGGCGATTGGCGAGTCGCTTGTCGGCGATCTCGTCTTCGGCATCCCCCGCGCGTGGCCACGCGAGGGTCGCGAGCACGGCGCTACCGAGCAACACTCGCCGAGTGATCACGCTGCCTCCGGTCGTCGGGCGCCTACAAAGCGGTGGAGCGTGGGCGCGATGAATAGGCCGACCCCGAGCCCGATTGCGGCACCCAGCATCGCAACGGTGCCGAAGTCTCGCCACATGGGAACGTCTGTCGCGAGCAAGGCCGCCGGCGCGGCGACCTGGCACAGTGCGGCCCCGAGCAAGCCCCGACCCGTCACGGCGTGGCCGGTCCGACAGGCGCGGGCTGCCGCGGTGGCTGCCGCCCCGCCGACCGCGAGCAATGCGGGCAATACCATCGGCCCGATCGGCATCTGCAACCATGCGATCGCGGCCAACGTTGCGCCCTGGGTGATGAGTGCTGCGGCTGCACCCGCGGCCGCGATCGGCAACGAGCGAGCCGCGATCCACAGAATGAACGCACCGATCCATGCCTGGCCGAGGACGGCGATCGCAAGGCGATCGCGGAAGTGGCTGCGATCGCGGCGGGCGGCGGCCGCGGGGCCGCGTGGCTCGAGCGCCACGCCTTCCGCACCGAGGGTCTGAGGCAAGGGAGCCGAGACGTCGCGGCGGAGGTAGACGTCGGTGCGCACGCTGGCGGAGCCATCGCCCGTGGTCACGTATCCGCGGATCCATGGACCGAGCGCGCCGCGCAGCATCTCGGCGGCCGTTGGCGCGCCGCTGCGGGGATCGAAGCTGCGCAGGAACTCACCGAATGCGTCGGATCGTAGGCCCCGCGACTGGAGCGCCTCGCGCAAGCGGTGTAACCGCTCTGCCAGGGCCAACTCGGCCAACTCGGCCCGACGTGTCTCGAGCTCCCCCACGCGGATCACGAGGTTGCCCGGCGAATCGATGCGCGTGGCGTGGTCGGGGACCCAGGCCGAAAGCGCACGGGCGTCGTCACCGGCGCGTTCGAGTGCAGCGACGGCGTCGACGTCCGTGGTCTCGAGGTGCACGACGTCGCTCGGGTCGAAGAAGTCGGCGACGAGCTTGGCCTCTGCCGCGCTATCTCCCCCCGGTCCGAGCGGCACGCGATCGGCCCCGCGGTAGCGCAGCGCGCCGTCGGCCCACCACGCGGCGACGATCGCCCCGGCGATCGCGACGACCGCCACCATCGGTCGACGTCGCAGATGCGCTCCGGCGTTGCTTGCGGGCTTGGTCTCGGCCGCGGCCCGAATCGTGATGGCAACGACGACGGTCGTGAATCCGGCGGCGATGATCCACTTCCACGCCCAGACCTGCCAGCCCGGGTACGGCAGGAGAATCAGCGGCACCATCGTGGTTGCGCCGATGAGAGCACCCGTCCACCCCGGATCGTAGGCCTTCGCCCGGGCGACCGCCGCGTCGCAACCAGCCCCGAACGCAAGCGCGAGCATCGGAATCGCCCACAGGTCTGCCGATCCTGTGACCACCAAGAAGGCAAGGAGCGCGCTGCCGACGGCTGCAGCCGTGAGGAGGGCAGCGCCGGCGCGTCGCAGCACAATCGCAAGGCCACCGGTCACCGCAGCGAGGACAAGCCACGCGGCCTTAGATCCGCGCGTCAGCGTCACCTCGCGCGCGGCGACACGATGATGCGTCGGCCCGACCCAGGCGGCCTCAATCGGAGCGCTTCCGATCACATCGCGGACGTCAGCGAGCACCCCGGCAGCATCGCGATCACTGCGCACGCGCAGGAGCAATGCGGTGCCGTCTCGGCTCACCAGGTCACCGCTCGCGGTCGGCTCAGCGCCTTCGAAAGCGCCGGCGCGGCCGTAGCGGCCAGCAAACGCCTGGGTGAGATCGCCGAGTCGAAGCGGATCTCGGCGCGGGTCCTCGTTGGTGGTCCCAAACAGCGGTGAAGACATACGAGCGCGCAGGTTCTCGACGGCGTCGGCGATAGCCTCGTCGCTGAGCCGCGTCCGGAGTTCGCCCAGCGCAGCCCTCGGCACGAGCCATAGAGCGAATCGATCGAACCACGCGGCCGCCTCGCCCGCCGGGGGCACGAGTGGGACGTGCTCATCCCCGAGACGCTCGTTGACGCGCGACGAGAGCCCGAGCAGCGCATCGATGCCGGCGGCCTCGTCGTTGGCGTCTGCGCTCGCGACCGTCAACATGATGAGCGTGTCGTCGATGGGCGCGCGTTGACCGACCGGAAGGAGGTCGTCAACCCCGGAGGAGATCGTCACTTTTCCGGTGGATAGCGCCCACGCGCACGCGCCGGCGATGACGAGCCAAACCACGAACAGCGCCCGCGTGCGCGTGGGCGTCGAAACCTGCGGACGTCGCGGCCGCGACGGCGCTGGTCCTACGTCGGGCGGCGTGCCGGGTTCCACCGGCGGCGAAGGTAGCACCGAGCGATCCGAAGGAGCAGCGGAACTCGGCGGACGGGCGCGGCCGGGCCCGGCTGCGGACCTCGAGTGTCGAGCCTCGCGCAGAGCTGCTATGCATCGGCGATGTCGCTCAACCCCGAGCAGCAGCGAGCAGTCGCCCACCGTGGCTCACCACTGCTCGTGCTCGCCGGTGCTGGCACCGGCAAGACCCGGGTGATCACCCACCGCGTCGCCCAACTGCTCGACGAAGGGGTGCCACCCTGGCGGATCCTGGCCGTGACGTTCACCAACAAGGCGGCCGAGGAGATGCGCCAACGCATCGATCGCCTGTGCGAGGGGCGACACGCGACCCGCGAGATCTGGGTCGGGACGTTCCACGCGATCTGTGCGCGGATTCTGCGTCGCTGGGGCCAGCCGATCGGCCTGTCGCCACATTTCACGATCTACGACACCAGCGATAGCTCGGCGGTAATGGCCCGCGTGCTCGAGTCGCTCAACGTGCCCGAGAAGCTCTACACCCCGCGGGGCGTGCTCACCTGGATCGATCGGGCCAAGAACCGTGGGCTCGGGCCCGAGAGCCTCGATCGCCTCGATCTGGTGGAGCCGGTCCGCAGCGTCGTTGCCAAGGCCTATGCGAAGTACCAAGGCCTCCTGATTGCGGCCGACGCCTGCGATTTCGGCGACCTCCTCGTCCACACCGTCGCGCTGCTGCGTAGCTCCGAGCGGCCCAACCAGGGCGGCCAGCTCGGCGACACCGATCCTGTGCGCGCGCTGCTCCGCCGATTTCAGCACGTCGTCGTCGACGAGTTCCAAGACACCAACCCGATCCAGGCCGAGCTCGTCGATCGCCTCGCGGGTCGCGCCGAACTCTGCGTGGTGGGCGACGACGATCAGGCTATTTACGGTTGGCGCGGCGCGGATGTGGCCCAGATCCTCGAGTTTGCCGGGCATCACGCTGGCACCGAGACCGTTCGGCTCGAACACAACTACCGCAGCACCGGGCACATCTTGCATTGCGCCGACGCCGTCATCCGTCGCAACGCGGGGCGCCTGGGCAAGACCCTGTGGACAGACGCGGGGGATGGCGAGCGCGTGCGGGTCCTGAAGCTGGAAGACGAGCGAATGGAGGCGCGCTGGGTCGCGCGGGAGATTCGCGCGGCAATCGACGACGAAGCCTCGCCCGAGGAGTTCGCGATTTTCTATCGCACGCACGCGCAATCGCGGGCGATTGAGGACGCCCTTCGCACCAGCGGACTGGGTGTGCGAATCGTCGGCGGGGTTGCGTTCTACGAACGCGCCGAGATCAAGGACATCATCGCCTACATGGTGGTGCTGCAAAATCCCGCGTCCGACGCCCACCTGGCCAGAATTCTCAACCGGCCCGCCCGTGGGATCGGCAAGACCACCGAGGAAAAGTTGTTCGCCCATGCGACCGCGCGCGGGATCTCGCTGTGGGCTGCGCTCCTGGGCGGTAGCGTGGCGGGAGTATCGGCCGGCGCCGCGAAGAAACTCGCGGGGCTCGCGGCGATGCTCGAGGAGTTGCGCGCAGAGACGACCGGGATGGGGCTTGATCGGGTGGTCGCTACGATTCTCGAGGTCACGGGTTATCGCGAGGCACTTGCCGCCGATGATGACGACGAGGCCCGGACGCGGCTCGAGAACCTCCAGGAGCTTCTCGGTAACGTCGAGGAATTTGTCGCGGAGCATCCGGACGCGAGCTTGGCCGAGTACCTCGAGCAGACGAGTCTTGCCGGAGGCGAGCGGGGCGAGGGTGATCGCAGCCGCGCCATCACACTAATGACAGTGCACTCGGCCAAGGGGCTCGAGTACGACTACGTCTATCTCACGGGCATGGAGGAGCGCGTCTTTCCCCACGCCCGCGTGTTCGATGATCCGACCCAGATGGAGGAGGAGCGGCGGCTCGCGTACGTGGCGATCACCCGGGCGCGCAAGCGGCTAACGCTGACGATGGTCGAGCGCCGGCGTCTCTATGGTCAGGTGCAGATGGGCACGCCGTCGCGTTTTGTCCTCGATCTCCCGGCGCCGTCGATCGATGCGGTTGGGCAGCGGCCGCGCCCGACGACGGAGTCTGCGCGCCCCGCCGCTCGCGCACCCCGCTGGAATGATGACGTCGTCTACGACGCCGGGTCCGATCCGACCCTGGACGCGGATGAGTTGGACGGCGCCCCGGGAATCGCCCTCTACGTCGGGATGGCGATCCGCCATCGCGACTTCGGCGAGGGCGAGCTGATCGGCTGGCAGGGCATGGGCCAAAACCTCAAGCTTCATCTGCGTTTCCGAACCGGGAACAAGACGATCCTGGCCCGCTTCTGCGACATTCCTGGCTGAGCCTCCGCGGGCCCGTGACAAAAGGCGGGAGGAAGACCGGGTCGCGATGCCCCAGTGGGGAGATCTCGGCCCGGCCCGGCGGGTTTCGGGCCCCAAGCGGCGAGAAACAGACATTGCCACGGATCCGTCTCCCCAGTTCTGGGACTACCGCCACAGAAGCATGACTGTGCCGACCGGACGAGTACTGCAGCCGAGCCCCGGAAAGGGCAGGGAGCGGCGAATCGAGCCGGGCCGACCCACGTCCTGCGTTGACGGGGCAAAGCCCATGGTCCGCGAACCCTACGGCCGAACCTGCCCATCCGTACCGTGCACCCGTCCAAACCCCCGCCGCAGCGGGGTAGCGACGGGGCGAGGCCGTATTTCGCGCATGATGCGCACAGCGCATCGGAGTGACACGAGACACGGCTCAAATGCTTGCGATCGAAAGTTTGCAGGGGTATTGCATCGGCGCCCCGAGGACGCGACCTCGCTGTGACCTACTCCACGCCATCGCTACTCGTTCCCCACTCGGAGCTCGCTCCACTGCAGTCCTTTCGCCTGCTCTGCCCGGGCCCGGTGAACGTCCACCCCGAGGTGGCCGCGGCGCTGACCTCCCACGAGTTCAGCCACCGTGAGGAGGAGATGTCGACGCTGCTCGCGAATCTGCGGCATAACCTGCTCCGGGTGGCCGGCGTCTCCGCCGCGACCTGGGCCGCCGTCATCATCACGGGGTCCGGCACCGCCGCCAACGAATCGGTGCTCTCGTCGGTCGGTGCGCACGGCCGGGTTCTGGTGCTACAAAACGGGGAATTCGGCGCACGACTCGCCCAGATCTCCGCCCACCACAACGAGACCAAGGTGGTCGAGCACGCGTGGGCCGAGGCCTACGATCTCGCTCGGATCGAGGCTGAGATCGACGCCCTGCGTCCGGACATGGTCGCGATGGTCCACCACGAGACCAGCACCGGCATGCTGAACCCGGTGGAGGCGGTCGGTGCCCTGTGCAAGCGCCGCGGGATCAAGCTGTTCGTCGACTGCGTCAGCAGCTTCGCCGCCGACGCGCTGGACCTTGAGGGTGCCGGCGTGACGTTCGCGTCCACGAGCTCGGGCAAAGCGCTGGCGAGCTACCCCGGCCTTTCGGTGGTGTTTGGTCGCCACGAGGCTTTTGCCGCCCTGGCTGGCCGCAAGGCCCCGTGCCACTACCTCGATCTTTTTCGGTTCTACCAGTTCGCCGAGGGGCGGGCCCAGACGCCGAACACGCCGGCGCTGCCGTTGCTCCTCGCGCTTGCTCGCGCAACCGAACTCGTCGTGGAGGCGGGCCCGAGCCAGCGAGTTGCACGGCTGCGCAAGCTCAACGACCGCGTTCGCGCGGGCGCCAAAGCCTTGGGGCTCGAGCTGCTGCTCGCCGATTCGGCGGCGCGATCGAACGTTCTTACGTCCGTGATGCTTCCCGCGGGTACGAACTTCGATGCGTTCCGACTCGGCTTACGTGATGCGGGCTTCGTGGTCTACGGCGGCAAGGGCCCGTACGAGGGACGCATGTTCCAGGTGTCGACGATCGGCGCGGTGGATGAGGCGGTCATCGACGAGTTCCTGGTCGCGGTCGGCAACGTCCTTCGCCGTACCGCCAAGGCCCGCTCCGTCGCCTGACGGGCGACGATCTTCGCCGCGGTCCGTCGCCCACGGTTGCGCTCACGCCTTGGCAGCGAAGGCGGCGCGCAGCTTCTGAGCGACCGCCGCCACGGCGATGATCGCGGTACCAGCGAACATGATCCAGAACGCAACGCGCGGCAAATCGAGCGCCAGCAACACCACCAGCAGAAGCGTGTAGGTGTCGCGCTTGGCGACATAGCCGAACGCTTCTACGATCGGTTGTAACGGCCCGGCATTCACCTTCCACTCGAAGTGGTTGTGGGACGCAACTCCGGCCGCGATTTCGTCGCGATACATCGACAACGCCAGGGCCGCACCGATGCCAGCGCCGGCCCAGCCAAACGTTACGTAGCTGACGTCGCCGGTACGCACGGCGCACGCAAAGCCAAGCGCGAGCATGAACGATAGATTGATGATGTCGTCGCAGACGGTATCGAACCACTCGCCTGCTTTGCTCATCGTAAGTCGCATCCGCGCGAGTTCCCCGTCCACGCCGTCGAAGATCGAGGAGGCTTGCAGCAACACCCCGCCGAGCACGAGCGCGGTCCACGAGCCCTTCGCAGCAAACCACGAGCCGGCCAGCCCCATCGCCAGCGCCACGGCGGTTACGTGATTCGGCGTAATCGCGGTGTCGACCAGGAGCTTGCTGAACACGAGCGAGATCGGCCGATTGATGAAGTACGCGGTCAGGCCATCGGCGGATCGCGCGAGCGGCTTGCGCAACGAGCGACGCAGCGTCGCAAACGCCAGTGCGATGTCGCTGACGCTGGTGACCGCGTGATAGGTCGCCTTGGCGATCATTCGCTCGGGTTCGGCGCGCGCGGCCGCAAGGGCACCGGCGTATCCACCCGGCGGACGGCCACGCACGTCGTAGACCCCGATGAAGCGGCCGTCGACGTCCGCGATTGCCGAGATGCGAGCGTCGCTCGCGGACTCCACGAACAGGCCCGGCGAGTATAGGCCGTCGAGCTCAGCCGCAAGGACGTGTGTAGGCAAGCGCGGGTGCTCCGCTTCGAACAGCGCGGCAAGGCTGGTCACACCCGCGGGCATCGGCCGCACCTCGCACACGACCTGAAGCTGTGCGCCGTGGAGCTTGCGCGCGCCGGGCCAGGCCGCGTCACCGAGAACGGTGCGCTCCACCCGATCGTGGTCGCTGGCGTAGATGATGACGCGCTCGGGCTCAGCTCGCGAAGCGGAGCGGAGGGCGCGCACGAGCAACGTGATGCCGCCAATTCGCAGATCGGCCAGGCTTCGCTCGCCGATCGAGCGCTCGAACACGGCCAGCACGATGGGGGGCTTCATGGCGAGCTCCTATAGGACTGCACGTAGCGGTAGATATAGATGAGCGCGCTGGCCCATTGCAGCGAGAGCCCGACGTGCACCGAGAAGGGTCCAAGGAAGCTGGCAATCGGGCTGAGCCAGCCGAGTTCCGCGCCGCGTGCTTCAGCCAGCTGAAAGAAACCGAAGATGAAGGAGTAGAAGAGAAAGTTGGTTGCGGCCTTGCCGATGATCACCGACGGGATCGAAAACCCCTGCTGGGCCGCCGACAACCGCACCGCCAGGACCGTGATGTCGCGGAAGCCCCAAGCAAACAGCAAGTACATCGGCCACACCTCAAGGTGCGCGAGCGTGGCGATGCAGCAGAAGGCGTAGAGCAGATCGACTACTTGGTCGAGCAATGCGCCCAATTCAGTGACCATGTTGTACTTGCGCGCCACGTAGCCATCTACGTAATCCGTGAGGCCACTGATCAAGCCGAGCGAAAAGGCGGCGATGTAGTGGGCGGAAAAAAACGCCCACATCGCCATGCCAAACACGAGCAGCCTACCGACGCAAAGCAGGTTCGGTGGGGTCGCGAGGTCGCCGAAGAAGGCAGCGCTGCCGCTGCGTGGGCGGGGTTCGTGGGCTCCCTGCACGGGCGCGGCGGATGATACCTGGAACGCTCGATCACAGGCGGACCCTCGGCGCGCGACGGGTTTTGGCCAATGCCGGTCCCTTGGGCCCCGGGTTCGGGTAGATGGAGACGGCCGCGAACTTGCGGCGTCAGCGCTCGATGTTCGCCCGGCGAACGATCCCGCGCAGCAACCACGCGCTGGTGGCGACCATCGCGAGTGCTGCCAGACCGACGGTCAGCCAGGTTCGCGCACCCACGCCGGCATCCATGAACGTTCCGCCCAAGATGGTGAGTGCCAGCGCCAACGGCAGCGATACCACCGCACTCCCAACCATGAAGTCGCGGAAGGACAAGCGTACGGCGCCTGCCGCGATTGCGATCACCACATGGGGAGCCATTGGCAGCAAGCGCAGGGCGATGACGGCCGGTACGCCGCGAGCAAGAACTGCCCCCGTAATACGGGTAATTCGCGGACC
>CADEGN010000276.1 GCA_902826865.1 uncultured Myxococcales bacterium | reverse complement strand
CAGCGCCCCGGCGGCCCTCGGGCGCGTGTGGTGGCGGATCGAGCGCCGCCGAGCGCGGTGCGGTCCGGAGTACCGACGCGCGGCCGGCGCGTCAGCGAACGCGCGGTACGTGGCGATCCCGCGGCGCGGTTTTCCTCGATGCATGCGCTTGCCGACGCGCTTGCGGCCGCGCGCTCGCGGGACCGCGCTTCACAGTGCTCGCACTCGAGTTCGTTGTTCGCGCCCGCCTGCCCGGGGCGAGTCGGTGAGGAGGCGCCGCCCAGCAAAGCTCGCCCGCGACGACGATCGCGACCGCAGAGGCCCGGGCCGCCGCGCCGCTCCGGAATGCGGCCCTGCCCACAGCCGCGTGCGCTTCCGATTTCGCGCACCGATGGGGCCAGAGCCCCAAGGGCTTTGAGCCCCAGCGCCTAGCAGCCGGAGGGGCCGTGCCTGCGCTTTGTGGTAAAGATCACGGCACGGATGGCCGTGTTCGTCGACGATCGCGCGCTTCTGCTCGCGTTCCGGACCGGCGAGCGCGACGCCCTGGCGCGGGTGTACTGGCACTACGTCAACGACGTCGAGAGTTGGATCCGCCGCTTCGGCTCGCGTGGGCACGATGGTGTCGCCGAGCTTGTGCAGGAGGCGTTCGTGCGCGCGTTTGCACCCGCGGCGCGCATGGCCTACGACGGCTTGCGGCCCTATCGACCCTACCTGCGCCGCCTCGTCCGTAATCTGCTCGTCGATCGTCTTAGAGCGGCGAACCGAGACATCGCTGAGCTTGACGAGGAGGCACTCGACGACCCGAGTCCGGCGCCGGATGATGTGCTCGTGCGCAGTGAACTCGTCGCCACAACCCGCGAGTTCGTCGCGGGCCTCGACGCCGAGTCCAAGTCCTTCGTGCGCCTGCGCTTCGAGGAGGGTCGTTCACAGGAGGACGTCGCGCGCGCTCTGGGCACGTCACGGCGCCGCGTGCGAACGCTGGAGGCCCGCGTCCGTGATGGCTTGCTTCGCCACCTCCAGGCCGCAGGCCTCGAAGCCGAGCTTGACCTCGGCGACGAACTCACCCGCAGCTCGCCAGGCTTGCACACGAGCTGACGGCCGCCTGCAGCGAGGCGGCGTCGCACGTCGTCTCATCGGCGAGGCACTCGAAATAGGCCGATACGTCGCAGGTGTAGCCCTCGTACACGTTGCACATCACGACCTGGGCGAGGTCGACACCGTCGCAGTTCCAAGCGTCGACAAACTCCTGGCACGCCGCGACGTTGTCCACGGCTCCGCCATCGGCTCCATCCGCGTTGTCGCCACCATCCGCCGGCGCCTCGCCGCCATCGTCGTCGGCCGCAGACATCGTATCGTCGGCGTTGTCGCCGTCGTCGCCCTTGTCGTCGCCACCGCAGGCCGAAAGTGACGACGAGAGCAGAGCTACCAGGAGTGCGGACATGTACCGAGTGAGTCGCTGCATTGTGCCCACTTGATGCGGGTGCAACTCGGATGTAGCGCTCAGGCTTCAATGACCGTGGAGCTGAACCGCCCGGTGATCGCGAGCCGCTCGGAGGTCTCGGGATTGCAGAGCTCGACGTGCAGCGTGCCCCAGATGACGGACTCGGCAAGCAGACCACCGTCGGAGCCTTGCCCGACAATCACGAGCGTGCCGGTGCCACACGACGCGTTGAGTTCAAACTCGGACGAATCCCAGCGCACCGCAAGCTGGCCGTTCTCCGCCGTGTAGGTTCCCGGGTCGGGAGAGGCGAAATCGATGAAGAGCGTGCCGTCGAAGCTCATGCTTGCAGGCAAGGGATCCGGATCAAGTCCGCCCGGATCGTAGATGGCACCCGAGCCCTCCTTGGTGGCGGACGGCATGCCGTCAACGACGAGCTCCGCCGCTCCGCCGGCGAACGCCTCGATTTGCGGATAGTCGTCGGGCACCTCTGGTGCGTCGAGTTCGTAGCCTGAAAGGCCCGGGACGCGGCAGGCGCTCAGCATCGCCACCAACACAGCCACCAGGCCGCTCGCTCCCCTGCGCCTTGTCATCCACCCCTCTCCTTCCAGCCCCTAACGGCTGTTACACTCACAACACGTTGCGTCGCGCGCGCACGATCCTGCTCGCACTGCCGCTCGCATGCGGTTTGTCGGCCGAGGACAAGAACGCCTGCCGCACGAGTTCGGACTGCGTCGCGTCCCGGATTTGCGTCGACGGAACGTGCAACGACGATCCCTGTCCGCAGCTGTGCGACGAGCTCTGTACAGCCGCGGACGAATGCCCGGGAGAGCCGCCCCCGGGCAACTGCGAGGCGCGCTGCCGCGCTGACGGGCCGACGCAATCGCCCCTGTTGCCCGACCTCTCCGACGCGCAGTGCAAGCAAACCTGGGACACTTTGACGCGCAGCGATCGATGCGAGGCGACCCCATGCATTTGGTACTGCGGCGAAGTGTGCCTCATGGCCAACACCTGCGGGCTGGTGACGGCACCGAGCGAGTGTTTCCGCGGTTGCCTGGCGCGCGCCGATCCGTGCCCCGGTCCCGCGCCCTCGGATTGTGTTTCCGTGCCGGGCGACGTGATCTGTTTTGAAGCCGCTGCCAACTGCCAGTGATGACCGTCTCATCGCCGCGCTCGCCGCTCTGCGCGGTGCATTAATATCGCCCCGACGACGAATCCAACGGCCGCCGCTGAAGCGCCTGCGATCGCGATGGCGCTGGCGGTGCGATGGCGCGCGCCGATCTCCTGCGAGGTTCGCTCGATATCGGTGCTCGCAAAGTCGATCCGCGCCTTGATGGCCACGCCACCGGCCACGAGGGCAACTGGGACCATTGACGAACCGAACGCGAGCATGCCGATGCCCGCCCGTCGATCGCGGGTAGCCGGATCTGGGCGTGCGCGTGGCTTGGGTTGTGTCGCTCCAGTGTCCGGCGACGGCCACTGCGTTGGCGCCGGCACGGGCGCCGCCACCACCGCGGGCGTCGTGGGCCGGGGCTTTGAAAATTTCACCGAGGGAACTGCGATGCTGTCCACGTAACCGCGGTAGTAACCGACGGTGAACGGCTCGGCGAAGAGCCCCCGGCGATACGCCTGGTCCGTCGCTCCACGCGCTTGTGCGTCGATTGGCAGGAGAACAAGCGACCCGAAGTCGGCGCGGGCGCCCGTTGCGAGTTGCAATCGTGACTCGACCTCGTGCGTACGCAAGTACGCTTGGCGATCGGTCGGAACGCCGATCGTTGCCGTCGGCACGCCGAGGTTGGCATCGATGACGCGCTGGCCGTCGTTGAGCTCGATGTAGAACCTCCCCAGGGTCGACGCATCGCCGGTGATCCACGCCGTATCGCGCAGCTGATCGAGATCGACGAGCACCGCGTGGGGTGTTCCGGCCGGCGCATGGGCCACCATCCTGGGCACCGCCCGCGGGTCGTCGACGGCACGATTCGCAACGGCCGTAAACGCCTGGAGCTCGCTGTACTCGATCCGCCGGTCGCCGTTGACGTCGGCGGCTCCCCACAGGCCCGAAAGTACCTCATGGCTGAACACACCAGCCTCGATCTCCGACCACTCGTGGGCCTTCTCGCCCGCGCTGGCGGCCGCAAGCACGCCCACATGGGGAAAACGAGCGAGTGTCCGCGCATGCAGCCATCGCTGCGCGTCGTCGGTGGTGACGCTGCGAGTGGTCGCCTCGATCTCCCGATCGAAGTTTGCATCACCCCTCACACCAACCACGCCGCCGGCGTGGCAGGCATCGATGATCACGTGAATTTCGTCCGCCTGGAGCTGAGCGAAGATCTCGTCGAACAGCACGTCGCGCGTGAGCTCGCCGTCGAGCATAGCCAGGAACGTCTCACCGTCGGCTCGCACCGCTCCATGGCCGCTGAATACCAGCACGAAGCGCGTGCGTTCGCCGGCCTTCTGCGCCGCCGCGGCTCGCTGCTTGACGTCGGCGATGGCCGCCTGCAGCGCCTTGAGCGTCGGTGGGCCCTGCGGGGTTAGGTCGGGAAAGCGCTTCAACGTCTCGCGATCCATCACCGTGAGCAGATGCGCCTTGCCGGGTAAGCGACCGAACAACTGCACGTAACGGATCGCGTCGTCGTCGGCATACCGTAGGGTCGAAAGCGTCGCCCCGGAAGCCGCCGCCGGTGGTTCGCGATTGCCGATCACCACCGTGAAGGTCCGCTCCGCGGCATGCACAGGCGCCGCGCCGCCGAGCAGGGCCGCGCATAATACGACTGCAAGCTGGCGCCTCATTGCACCACCATCTCCCGCTCGACGATGGTGACCCCTGGTCGCCGCTCGCCTTGGACCACGGCCTTTGCATCGGCACGCGTCAGCGATTCGGGGGAAAACACGGCCGTGATCCCGTAGCGCCCCGGCACGTGCTCCGGCCCCAGCTCGACGCGTTGCGGCACGAGCGCGAGGTCGCCATCGATCGCGAGCGCCGGCGTCGCTGCGTCGGTGGCAGATGGCGTGTACCAGATGACGGCGCCATCGGGGCGGGTCGCGAACATCGCCACGTAGCGATGCTCGCCCATGCCCGCCACCTCGAAGCCCAGCAGGTTTCCGCGCGAACACCCGCCGACGAGCGGTCGATCGCCACACAGCACCGTTAGCTGCGGACCCACGTCATCGGCACCGCGGGCCACAAGTGTGTCGCCATCCTCCGCCACTGCGAGGTCGCCGGGCAAAGTGGGCTTGCCGGGCCGAATCGCAATCACGAGGGCGAGGGTGAGTGCGACGCCGATCCCGAGCGCGAACCACCGAGCACGCGCGGCCTTGCGGGCCGGTCGCCCAAGCGAGTCGATCACAGCCTCGAAGATCGCCTCCTTCTCCGGAGGACTCAGACGGTCCCGGCCGGAGAGCAGCCGCATCAGGGCGTTGGTTCGCCGTTCGTCCATCCTGCGCAGGAGTCATACGGCGACCGCCATCCCCATGGGCCGCACCATGCGTGCGCTCTGCAGTGACCAAGCACACACGTACGCGGCGGCCGACCCGGCCCACACCCCCGTACCAGCCCCTCGAGTTCGTGATGGCAGCTGCACAGCCAACCCCTTTCGGGCGCGTCATCACAGGACGTCCCGACCACGACGCGAGTGAACGCTCCCGTGCCGACTCGCGGCGTGCGGTGAGTCGGGAGAACACGCGCTCGCGGTTCAAGCAGCCGTATCCAGCGGGGCCGAAAGCTCGGCACAGGTCTCGAGCAGCGCCCGACGACCTCGACGAAGGGTGGCCGGACGCGCGCGCGCCCATCGGCCCTCGCATAACGCCCTGATTCCGTCGCTCTCTTCCGCGACAGTCCGCTGTCATCGCTCGCGCGCCTTCACCATCCGGAGGCTAGAGCTCACTTTCCGCGGCTTTGTTGTCGTGCCCAATCGCGCACGCGTCCGCGCCGCCGCGGCTTTCGTCGACTTCACCTGTGCGCAGACAGAAGGCTCTGCCGAAAACCGAGGAACCAAATGATCACCGAAACCATTTCAGTCCATGATCGCGCCCGCACTCCGTCGTGGTCGACCGTCCTCGCAGCGGCCCGCGCCCGCTGGCGCGGAGCAGGTCTGGCAGTACCCGACGATCTCCGAATCCCTCCGGCGCATGCCGTGGATCTGCTGTTGGCCGCCGCGTGCGGCCGAGGCGACCGCGTCGCGGTGCGCATCCTCCTGCGGGAATTCGGCTCGGCGATCGACCGCGTGCTCGCGGCGCGGGGCGTGGAGCCGTGGGATCGCGCCGAACTGCGCCAAATGTTGCTCGAACGCCTGCTCGTCGATCGACCCGACCAACCTGCGCGTATCCGCAGCTATCGCGGCGACGGTCCTTTGGTCGGATGGCTGCGTGTCTGCGCGGCGCGTGAGCTGCTCATGTTGCAGCGCCGCCGCAAGACAGCTTGGTACTCACTCGAGGGCGACGATCTGGCCACCGTTCCCGACCCAGAACACCACGCTGTCGTCGCCGAGCGCGAACACGCGTTTGTGTGCGCACTCGGTGCAGGGCTCGACGACCTCCACCCCCGAGAACGCAACGTACTGCGCCTGTCGACCCTCCACGGTGTCCCGCACGAGCAGATCGCCGCCATGTACGGCGTGCACCGAGTCACCGTCGCGCGATGGCTGGGCGGCGTGCGCGACAAGTTGCGCCGTGCCACGACGCGCCCGAAATCTAGAAGTCTAGTCACAGACGACGCGCCCTCGGGGATCGAATTGGACGTGGGTCAGCTGCTCGGTCGCGATTGTGAACCCGAGGCTTGAGATGGTCCGATTCGCGCAGCGGCGCGACCTCTGAAAACTCCCCTAGCCTTCGTTGTGTCCTCCGAGACCAAAAAACACGCCAGCCTTCGGCGATGCCGCGCCCCGCCGCACCCGTCGGGCTCCCCTTGCGACCCCGTCGGGAAGCGCGCCGGCGGCGACGGACGGTTCGACGCGAAACCAAGGCTGAGGCCCCACGATTTTGGCGGGCGGCGGCCAAGCTGCGGCATGGGCAGATCGGAGCGAGGTCCACTGTGCGCCGTGGTTGGATGGTTGTGCGCGTGCAACGTCAACCCTGACTCCGGGGGCTTTGCCGACAACAGCGGGCCAGCGACGGACGGCGGCAACGACACGAGCGTGCCCGGTGGCGAAACTGGGGAGAGCGATGGCCCGGGGGCGAGCGGACCGGTCGGCAGCGAAGGGGGCAACGACGATGCTCCCGGAGACGACGGCGTGCCCGACCCGTCAGCTGGCGACAGCGGACCAGGCCCCGACCCCACAAATTGCGGCAACGGTGCGGTCGACGCCGGTGAGGATTGCGACGGCAACGAGACCAACGGCGCGACGTGCGTGAGCCTCGGTCTCGGCCGCGGCACGCTGGCATGCACGGGGAGCTGCTTGTTCGACACCAAGGGCTGCGTGGGTGGGGGCAGCGGAAACTGCGGCGACGGCACGGTCGATCCCGGCGAAGCCTGCGACGGCGACTCGTTTGACGGGAACTCGTGCGAAGGCTACGGCTTCCTCGAGGGCTCGCTCACGTGTGCGGCTGATTGCAGTGACATCCTCACGGACGACTGTGTCGACGGAGTGTGTGGCGACGGTCAAGTCACGGGCAACGAGGCGTGCGACGGAACCGACTTCCTCGGCGAGAGCTGCGACTCCTTGGGCTTCGTCGGTGGCGATCTCACCTGCTCGGGCGACTGCACCGAGATCTTGGTCGACGACTGCTTCGACGAGTTTTGCGGGGATGGGCAGGTCAACGGCGGAGAGATTTGCGATGGCAGCGACCTCGATGGAAGTGACTGCGAAGAAGAAGGCTTCAACGCCGGCGAGCTGGCCTGCGCTGCGGACTGCACGTTCGACCTGTCTGGCTGCCTGAGTTGCGTGGAAATCGGCGACGACTGCAACTCCGACGCCGATTGTTGCCCAGGTCTTTCCTGCGACGCGTCGTTGAACGATCGCTGCTTCTAGCTTCTAGGACGGGGGAACCGGGCGTCCAGCCGGCCTCGGCGCGACGATGCTCCGATCGCGGACTCGATCATTGGCGTGGGATCGGTCGCCCATTTCGATCCCATGACCGATTTCAGCTTCACGTCGTGGGGGTCGCTGAAGCTGATCCAGCGGAGGCCACCCGATCGGGAGCGGCCCGGGAAAACGCGACACTCAATGTCAGACTCGTTGGCCCGCCCGCGTTCTTGATTAACTGACCGCCCGCCCGCTCGCAGCTGCGAAGCGCCCCCTGCGGCGCGACCTGGCCAGGCTCGCGAGTACGAAGAGAAGCAGCAGCGTCGGCGGTGCGTGCGTGCGTGGACCCGCTCTGCAGGCGCAGCCGGCCGGGTCTCCGGCAGGCGGCACGCTTGGCTCGCCGGTTGCGCCCGCCGTGCTTCCGTCGTGGCTCGTCGTGCCGCCGCCGTCCTCCGGCGACGGCGACCCATCTGCCGATTCTTCCGCCACCCCGCCGTCGGTAGAATCGCCGCCGGAATCGCCGCCGGAATCGCCGCCGGAATCGCCGCCAGTATCGCCGCCAGTGTCGCCGCCATCCTCTTCGCCGAATTCGTAGGCCCCGATGTCATACGCACGGCCTTGTGGGCGCGCAGTCCCGTTGAAGTCGACAACGACCTCCGCCAGGGTCAAGCCCTGATCGATGGCTGGGCTTTGTGCGGTGAGGGCAAAGTTCGGCGCATCCGGAACGGTGGCTGGGGCGTTGACAAACCCCGGACTGCTGACATTGATGACATTGCCGGATTGCGTATAGTGCGTACCTTCAATGGCAAACCCGGCAATAAATTCGGTTGCTCCGGGCGCCGTCGCATAGGCGTGGTTATTTCTAATCTGAACCCCAGATGTGGCATTTGAATCACCGCAGCCGCAAAACTTGATCGCTTGAGCTTCCCCCGAAGCCTCTTGGGCGTTCTCGTAAAAAATGTTGTTTTCAACTCTTGTGTCTTTTGTGGCGCCACCCCAAATGACGATTCCAGCACGATGGTTGTTGTAGGCAAACGTGTTGTTGGCAATCACCCAATTGTCCGCACCAGAAAACTCAGGCCCAGCAAACTTTGAAGGGTCGTACGTCGAGCTCGCTGACCCATTTTGGGTAATGCCATAGGATAGATTGTCATAAATAAGATTGTTGCTGATCGTGAAGTACGACCCGTTCGTGTAGATGCCATGGTGCAGGTTACAATACGAGTGTCCTGCGGATGTCGTTAACCCGGCCTCGCACCCCGCAAACCACCCATTACGATTGATTCTGTTTCGATCAATCACAACCCTCGTGCCGCTGCCAACAATCCCCATGAATTTATTATCATGAATCCAATTTCTCCGAATGATGGAGTCGTGGACATTATAAATCTTAATCCCATCGTGCCCGTTCGTGAGCTCAAGCCCCTCAATCGTGATCCATCCGATCGCTACGTTCGCGCCGGATGAATGCTGGATTATGATCCGATGAATTTCGTCTGGATCGATAAATGAAATTCTGGGAGCGTGTCCAGGATAATTGAGGAGCTTGATCGGGGCGGCTTCCGTACCAGACCGGCTAAACCGGATCGTTCCCTCGTTGTAGGTCCCTTCCATCACGTAGGTGGTGTCTCCGGCGACCATCGTCTCCGCCGCATGGGCAACGGTCCGCCACGGGTCGTCTTCTGTCCCAGGGCTATCGTCGTCACCGTCCTCCGCCACGTAGTACGTCGCGGCCTCGGCGTCGGCAGCGTGCAGGAAAGCCAACACAAACATGCAGGCCACCAGGGCTATCTTCTTCACTTGATCCATTGGTTGCTCCTCGTTTTCCGCGCCGCTTCCGGGCCATGCTCGGCAGGATTGCTGATTGCTGAGCGATCACGCACATCGTCGTCTCCACGCAGCGTCTTGTGGCTTTCAGTGCGCGGCCCGGAAAAAAAGGGCGGAAGTTTTTCTGTGCCCGCGATCGGTGCCGCGTCGGCGATGTATCTGCCGGGCTGACCTCGCGCGCACGAACCTCCGCACGAAACCGCCCTGCCCGTGGCCTCCGGAGCGTCCGATCCGCGAACCTAGAGCGCCGATCCCGGGGCCTACCCCACCCAAATTACTCGGGGACCCAGCGCCTCGATCGGCGACCTGGGGAGATCCGGACCTTCCGGACGATCAGGTCGAGCGGGTCTCGTTCAGCGGCCTGCGTCGGCTTACGTCGCGCGAGTACCAAGCGACGATCGACGATCTCCTGCTGACGACGGCGTTCGACGCCTCGTCGCAGTTCCCCACCGATTCGCTCACGCCCTTCGACAACGACTACGACGTAAGCCTCTTAGCGACCGCCTCCGGCAGAGCCATGGCGTGAAGGCGGCCGGC
>CADEGN010000275.1 GCA_902826865.1 uncultured Myxococcales bacterium | reverse complement strand
GGCCCTACCGGAATTCTCAACCAGGAAGAAGGAAGGTAGGGTCTACCAATGGAAGTACAGGGCACCACCCCTCCGCTGCCCGAGCACGCCAAGGCGTTCGATCAGCTCGATCGAATGGCGACGCGCCTGTTCGAGCTGCGGAGGCATCTTTGACTACGATGGCAAACGCGAGAAGCTCGAGGAATTGACCGCGCAGGCCTCCGAGCCCGATTTCTGGGACGACGCCGAAAAAGCCCAGGCGCTCAGTCGGACGCAGGCCAAGCTCAAGAGCGTGCTCGACGATCTCGACGCCGCCCAGCTGGCCATCGATGACGCGCGCACGCTCTACGATCTCGGTCGTGAAGCCGACGACGAGGCGACGCTGCGCGAGGCCTGGGATCATATCGGCAGCTGCGACAAGCGCCTCGCCAAGCTCGAGTTTCGCCGGATGCTCGCGGGCGAGCACGACCCCCGTGACGCACTGCTCAGCATCAACGCCGGTGCCGGCGGCGTCGACAGCCAAGACTGGGCGGAGATGCTCTTGCGTATGTACACGCGCTGGGGCGAACGCCAGGGCTTCACCGTCAAGATCATGGACGTCCAGGAGGCCGAGCAAGCCGGGATCCGCAGCGCGGAAATCGTGTTCGAAGGCGAGTACGCGTACGGCTTCCTCCGCGCCGAGATCGGCGTCCACCGGCTGGTTCGGATCTCACCGTTTGATGCCAACGCCCGGCGTCAGACCAGCTTCGCGAGTATCATGGTCGTGCCGGACATCGGCGAGGAGGACGACATCGAGGTCGACGTCTCGGACTCCGATCTCAGGGTCGACAAGTATCGCGCCGGCGGCAAAGGTGGTCAGCACGTCAACAAGACCGACTCGGCGGTGCGCCTGACCCACCTTCCCACTGGGATCGTCGTTGCTTGCCAGGCGGAACGTTCGCAACACAAGAACTACGACACCGCGATGCGCATGCTGAAGGCCCGACTGTGGGATCTCGAGCGCCAGAAGCGTGAAGCCAAGCTCGCCGATTTGCGCGGAGAGGAGCGCAAGATCGAGTGGGGCAGCCAGATCCGGTCGTATGTGCTGCAGCCGTATCGCCAGGTCAGCGACCACCGCACCGGCCTCAAGATCGGCAACGTCGACGCGGTGCTCGACGGCGATCTCGAGCCGCTGATGGAGGCGTACCTCCTCGGCAAGGGCGCCCCAAGTGCGCCCGACGACGACGTCTAGCAGGAACCCGATGCGCGAGCTGTTCAACGCCCTCGACTGGATGATCGCCTGGCGCCACCTGCGGGCCGGCGACGAGTTGCCGGCGTGGGTCGTGCCGCTCTTGTTCGGGGCCCTCTACCTGCTCGCGGTCGGCGGTGGGTTGGCGTTTTACGCCCAGCAGCTCGGCGGCGACGTCGAGATGATCCCACGCGACGTGTTTGCCGATCCCGAAGAGCACGCACCCACGAGCGTGCAGCGCTACTACGGCGCGTTCGGGGGCCTAACCCTGCTCATCGGCCTCATGGCCCTGGCATTCGCCCTGCTTGCTCGATTGTTTAACCTCTTGCCGACGATCATCGCGATGAGCGTGCTCCTCGGGTGCATGGCGCTCGTCGTGGTGCTCAGCTTGATGAGCGGGCTCGAGGGCGACATGCGCGAGAAGATCCTGGCTCAGAAAGCCCACATCCGAGTGTCACGGCCCGATGGGCGGCCGTTCGACGGCTACGCGGAGTTGTCCGCGGCGATCGAAGAAGTCGCAGGGGTTGCCGGCACCAGCCCCTACCTCGAGGGCGAGATCATGGTGCGCTCGCGTCTCAACCGTCAGGGCGCCCTGTTGTACGGGATCGTCCCGGACCAGCATGCGCGGGCCTCGAATCTGCCCTCGCTCGTGCGCGACGCCGGCGACTACGACTATCTCACCCATCCCGAGGACATCCCCGAGCGCGACCCGTTCGCGATCGAACCGGACAGCACGCCCCGGCGATTGCGTCACCTCGAAGCAGAGCGCAAAAAACCGGTGGGTCAGCCCAGCGAGGCGCGCGAAGACGGCACTGCGCCCCCGGCGGGGGGCGAGCTGGGCGCAGGCCTCCTGCGCGACCTCCCGACCGGCGAAGCCGCCGCGAACGAACGCCGCGACGAGTTCGGGCTCGGTTCGATCGGCGTGCAGCTCCGGGTCGACGACGATCCGAACGACGACGACGACGGATGGGAGACACCGGCGCATGAGCTCGGGTTGCCGCGGCGCGCGGAGCTGCCGCCCCCACCGATCGCCGAGCCGGTCGACGACGACGGATGGGAGACACCGGCGCATGAGCTCGGGTTGCCGCGGCGCACGGAGCTGCCGCCCCCACCGATCGCCGAGCCGGTGGACGACGACGGATGGGAGACGCCCAACGTGGTGCTCGGACGGACGCCTGCCCGGGACGCGCCCGAGCCGCCTAGCACCGATGTCGGCGACGTTCCCGGCGAGGCCCACGACGACGTTGTCGAGGAGCCGATCCTGGTTGGCCGAGAGTTGGCCGTGGAACTCGGGGTTGGGCTCGGGAGCGAGGTCGAACTCATCACACCGGCCGGGCGCATGACGCCGGCCGGACGCATGCCTGGGCTCCTGCTCACCAACGTGGCCGGGGTGTTCTACTCGGGCATGTACGAGTACGATCGCAAGAACGTCTATGCACCGCTCGGAGTCGTTCAGCGTTTTCTGCTGGCCGGGGACCGCGTATCGGGCATCGAGGTTAAACTCGTCGACATCGATCGGATCGACGCGGGCAAGCGTGCGGTCCGTGATTTGGTGGACAGCACAGGTCGCGCCGAGGAGCTCGTCGTCGAGGACTGGCGCGACCTCAACCGCAACCTGTTTTCGGCGATGTTCCTGGAGAAGGTCGCGATGTTCATCGCGCTGTTGTTCGTGGTGCTGGTGGCCTCGTTCGGGATCTTGGCCTCCAACTTGATGAGCGTCATGGAGAAGAGCAAGGAGATCGCGATCCTCAAGGCAATGGGGTATAGCGATGGTGGCATCATGCGCGTGTTTGTGGCCGAGGGCCTGTGCGTGGGGATCCTCGGCAGCATCGGAGGCATTTTCATGGGACTCGGCCTCTGCTGGGCCCTCGACCGCTACGGCTTGCCGCTCAGCGACATCTATCCCGTGGAGAAGCTCCCCGTGGTCATCGACCCCATTGAGGTCGCGCTCGTAGGGATCGCTGCGTTGGTGATCGTGTGCGTCTCCAGCTTGTACCCGGCGATCGTCGCCTCCCGTCTGCGGCCCGTCGACGCGTTGCGGTTGGCCGAACAGTGAGCCCGAAGGACCGGCACCATCCGACCGATGCCGGTGAAACGGCCCGCTCGACCCCCCGGCGGCCCTCCCGGCTGCGTTGACAGGGATCGACCCCCGTCATAGCCTGCCCCGGCCGCGCGCCGATGACTGCCTCTGAACCCGACGGAGCACCCGTGCTCGTCCAGGTGGTCCACATGACCAAGGAGTTCGTCATCGGCTCCCAGGTCTTGCAGGTGCTCAAGGACGTCGAGCTCACCCTGCGCACCGGTGAGATGGTCACGATCATCGGCGCGTCCGGGGCGGGCAAGTCGACCCTGCTGCACTGCATCGGCACCCTGGACATGCCGACGAGCGGGCAGCTGCTGTTCCAGGGGACCGACATCGTGTCGTTGCCACCCCCCGAGTTGGCTCGCTTCCGCAACCGCACCATCGGGTTCGTCTTTCAGTTTCACCACCTCTTGCCCGAGTTCTCCGCGCTCGAGAACGTGATGATCCCGTGCCTGATCGACCGGCGGTCGCTCGCGCAGGCGCGAGAGCTGGCCTCGAACATCCTCGCGGAAGTTGGGATGTCGCATCGACTTCGACATCGCCCGGGCGAGTTGTCGGGTGGCGAGCAACAACGCGTGGCGATTGCCCGCGCCCTCGTGATGCAGCCCAAGCTGCTGTTGGCCGACGAGCCGACGGGCAACCTCGACACGCGCACGAGCGAGGAGGTCCATAGTCTCCTTTTTCGGCTCAACGCGGAGCAACGCACCACCATGCTGGTGGTGACCCACAACATGGATCTTGCGCGGCAAATGCCGCGAAAGATCCGCATGGCCGATGGTCGGCTTGTCGGTGACGCCATGGACCCGGCGGTGTGACGATGGCAACACGTGCCAGGTTGTGGCTGCTGGCCGTGGTCCTCGCGTGCATCGCCGGGCGGCCGGCGCTTGCGCAGGCATCGATTCCGGTGCGGGGTGACTTCGCCGAAATCTGGGCCTGGGCGCAGCTGGCCGAGGTTCCGCCCGAGATCTATGGCCAGCCCATCGCCGAGATCCGTTTCGAAGGCAACCGCCGGGTCGAGACCGAGGCCATGCTGCTCGAGCTCGACAGCAGCGTTGGCGAGCTCTGTCAGGCGCGCAAGCTCGCGGCTGACCTCAAGCGGCTGTGGGGGCTCGGCTACTTCGAAGATATCGCCGTGGAAGGCGAGCTGACGGCCGGTGGCGTGGTGCTTACCTACGTCCTGCGTGAGCGACCAACCATCCGCAAGATCATCGTCGAGGGCAACGACAAGGTCAAACTCGACGACATCAACGAGCAGCTCGACCTCGAGAAGAACCAGGTTCTCGATCTCGGTAAGCTCAAGGCCAACGTCGAGAAGGTCAAGGCCCTGTACACCGACGGCGGGTTCTTCCTGGCCCAGATCCGTTACGAACTGCGACCCGTCGAGAAGGAGCCGGGCAAGGTCGACGTCGTGTTCGTCATCGATGAGGCCACGGAGGTCGTCGTTCGCGGAATCGAATTCGTCGGCAACAAGGCGTTCACCGACGCCGAGCTGCGCAAGAACATCAGCACCCGGGTGGGCGGATACATCAGCGTCGTCGCCAAGAAGGCTGGCGGGGTGTTCAACAAGGACGCGTTTCAGCAGGACTTCCAGTTTCTCAAGTACTTCTACAACGATCACGGCTACCTCAACGCCGAGCCCGAGGATCCGGAGCTCAGTCTTTCGCCCGATCGCCGTTTCGTGATCCTGACGATCCCGATCGAAGAGGGGCCGCAGTTCAAGCTCGGCTCGATCGTCGCCCGTGAGGTGCTAAGTCCCGGCGAGCAGCTGCTGTTTGGTGAGGACACGCTGGCGGAGTCGATCGACCCGGTCATTCGCGTGGGCGATGTCGCCGCGATGGGCAAGATCCAAAGGATCCGCGAGGACATCGAGCGTCGCTACAAAGACAGTGGCTATGCCTACGTCAACGTGATCCCTGAGCAGCGACTCGACCCCGATAAGCTGCTGCTGCACGTCGGGCTTACGGTGGAGAAGGGCCCGCTGGTCTACGTCGAACGCATCGACATCAACGGCAACGAGAAGACCGCGGACAAGGTCATTCGGCGCGAGATGGCGATGTCGGAGGGGGACCTCTACTCGGAGACCGGCAAGGAAACGAGCAAGTTCAAGATCTCGCGCCTCGGCTACTTTTCGGCGGTCGACATCTCGACCTCCCGCGGCAGCGGGGACGACAAGATCGTAATCAACGTGGAGCTGACCGAGCAGCTGACCGGCACGTTTCAGGTCGGCGCGGGCTTCTCGACGATCGAGAACTTCGTGCTCCAAGGACAAGTTGCGTACGACAACTTCCTCGGGCGCGGCGCAACCGTTCAGGTTATTGCCCAGTTTTCCAGCTTGCGTCGGTTGTTCAACTTCTCGTACTACACCCGCTATTTCCTGGATTCGCGGTGGAACTTCCTGCTCAACGTCTTTAACTCGCGCAACGTCTTCCCGAGTTTCTCGCGCGGGAGCACCGGTTTTCGTATCAACTGGGGCTATCCGATCTGGCGCGATCTGACGGCGTTTGTCGGCTATGAGCTCGAGGATGTGAGGGTCGGGTTTGGGACATTTGGCTCGGTGGGCGGTGTGTTCTCGCCGGGCTCGCTGGTGACGGTTCCGCAGCAGGCGCTGATCACGAACCTGTTCGCAAACGGCATTACGTCGGCCATCGAGGCCCGCCTGCAGTGGGATACCCGTGACAACTTTCTGTTCCCAACCTCGGGTCAGTACCACCAGCTGCGCGCGACCTTCGCCAACAAGTATCTCGGTTCGCAGAACCTCTACAACCGCTACGTCCTCGACAGCCGGTTCTACTTCCCGGTGGTGCGAACCGAGAAGGCGTTCCGCGCCTGGGTGGTGTTCAAGACCCGCCTCCAGGTCGGGTTCGTGCACAGCACCCAGGCCAGGGGGGTTCCGATCTTCGAGCGCTGGTTCCCCGGCGGGATCTACGGCGATGGCGAGATCCGCGGTTTCCGCCTGCGCAGCCTTGGGCCGAACATCAAGGTTGCGAGCTCGCCGGATCCAACGTCACGGCTGATCCCGTATTCGATCGGGGGCAACCTGCTGACGGCGCTAACAGCCGAGCTCGAGTTCATGCTGATCCCGCCGGCCAATATCAAGGGCGTGCTTTTCTTCGACATGGGCAACGCCTTCAATACCGAGTCGGTGTACTGCGACGACTTGAACCCCTCCCTGTTGCCCAAGAGCGACCCCTGCGTCGGCGTGCGCGGTCACGAGCGCTGGCGGTTCCGGCACCTCCGCTACTCGATGGGCTTTGGGGCGCGGTGGCAGTCGCCGATCGGACCGCTGCGGTTCGAGTGGGGTTTCCCGCTCGACCGCCAGCGCACCGGCTCGGGCGCTGGTTTCATCCAGCGAGGGGACGACCCGGTTGTGTTCGAGTTCGCGATCGGCAATAGCTTCTGACGCGGGCGCAGGCTGTGCGGCCGCGACGTTTCACCCCAGTTCGGGGCATATCGCCATCTCCCGACGCGGCGCCGGCCGCCCGCGGAACCCCCGCCCGGGGCGAGGCGGCTGAATCGCCGCGAGTCGTCCCACGTCTCGTTCGTCTGCCTTGCCGGTCGAAACCCCGGCGGCTAAGGTTCGCGCCATGCTTTCTGCTCGATTTCTCGCCGCCACGGTCTTCGCCCTCGGCCTGACCAGCACGGTCGAGGCCGCCGAGCCCGAGACCCTGCAGAAGATCGCTGTGGTCGATGTGCAGCGCTGCCTGCTCGAGACCAAGCAGGGCAAGGCCGCCAAGGGCGAGCTGGAGAAGTCTTTCTCCAAGGGCCAGGCGCGGATCGAGAAGAAGGCGGCGGACCTGCAGAAGCGAATGGGGGACCTTCAGGCCAAGGCGGCGATGCTGTCCGAAGCCGAGCTGCGCAAGCGCCAAGAGGAACTCATCCGCGGCAATGCCGAGCTCGAGCAACTGAGCGCAGAGCTTCAGGAGAAGGTCTCCGAGAAGGAAGCGCTCCTGACCGAGAAGATCTACAAGAACGTCGCGTCGATCGTGAAGCAGATCGCCCTGGAGGACAATCTTCAGGTCGTCCTGGTGCGCTCGGACATGACGGTGCTGTACGTCGAGCCCCGGCTCGATCTGACCAACCGCATTATTCTTCGCTACGACAAGGAGCACGCGAAATGAAGTCCCCAGCCGTTCGCACCGCCTTCCGCGGGCTTTCCCGGGCCTTCGCGCTCGCGGCCCTCGTCGCCGTTGGCGGCATCAGCTACACGCCGACCGTGGCGGCCGCAGAGGTCCCGGCCGCCCGCAAGATCGCGATGGTCGACATGCAGAGGGTGATCAACGAGACCAAGGCCGGCATCCGGGCCCGCAAAGAGCTCGAGGCCAGTGGCAAGACCAAGCAAGAGAAGGTCGACAAGAAGCGCACGAAGCTAGAGGCTGACGCGGCCAAGCTCGACGGTCTTAGCGGTCAGAGGCTGGCTCAGGCCCAGGAGCAGCTGCAGAAGGACTCGATGGAGCTGCAAAGCATGGTGATGACGCTCGAGCAGGAGCTCGGCGATCAGCACAACAAGCTCCTCGAGAAGATGTACAAGAACTCGCAGGAGATCGTCGGCAAGATGGCGAAGGACAAGGGGTTCGACCTCGTCCTTGTCCGCGACGCCATGACGGTCATCTACGCCAAGGAAGGCCTCGATATCACCGCGGATGTCGTCAAGGCCTACGACAGCAAACATCCGTGATAGGGTCGCGAGCGTGCTCGACACGGCTCAGATCCAGCAGATTCTCCCGGACCTTTTCCCGTTTCTGTTCATCGATCGGGTGATTGAGGTCCAAGCCGGGGAGTTCATCGTCGCGCATCGGCTGGTCTCGAACAGTGATCCGATCCTGCAAGGGCACTTTCCGGGCAACCCGATCGTGCCTGGCGTGGTTCAGGTCGAGGCGATGGCCCAGGCCGCGGTGATTCTCGCCCACGCCTCGGGACACTTCGACCCGCAGCTTCACAACTGCTACTTCATCGGCATTCAGGAGGCGAAGTTCCGCGCGCCCGCCGTACCTGGCGAAGTCCTGGTCATCCGCGTACGCGCGGAGAGGTTGGGCCGGGTCGGGAAGTTCGCCGGAGAGGTGAGCACGGATGCCGGGTTGAAGAGCAGCGCGAGCTTCACCGCTGTGATCGACGCGAAGTTGAAGCCATGACGGCGCGCCAGGTCCTGTTGCTTCGCGTCCTGCTCGCGGCGCCACTGGTGCTCGCGGGCTGCGCCGCTGTGGACGCGCACGAGGTCACGCGCAGCGCCCGGCGCCTCGGTCGCGCGGTGGCTCGGGCAGATCGGCGAGATCTCGCCGCTCAGATCGTTCCCGGTGTCGCGCCTTCGGTTGATGTGGCGGAGCTTGTCGGTGGTCGGCGTGCGACCTGGGGGAGGCACCTTGCACGTCCGGGTCAGGTGACCCCCGAGGCGTGGGTGCTGCTCGCCCCCGATCATGCGGTGCGGGCGCGCTGGACCAAGGAAGGCTGGCGCTTCGCCGAGGACCCCACGGACCTCTACGCCCGCGACACACCTTTGGCGGCGCTACGCGCCCTGGTGCTCGCGAGTCGCCACCAGCGTTGGGACATCCTCGTCGAGCTGGCGCCACGGCGGTATCGCCTGGGACTCAGCGAGGACGACCTCCGCCTCGCCTGGACCGAAGGAGAGCAGGGCGCGGCGCTCCGTGCGGCCCGGGATCGTCTCGCCGAGCATCTTGTGGATCCTATCGTGTCCGACGAACACGAGGCGACGCTCGACGTCGGCGAGGGGCGCACGGTACGGCTCGAGCGCGAGCCCGGGGGCTGGGTCGTGGTCGACTTCTGAGCTTGGCAGAGCGTCTGCGAGAAACCGCCGGGGCGAGCTCGGCTTCGTGCGTGGGGCGCGACAGCGCTCAGGAGCGACCGCGGTTCACGCACGATTCGTGGGCTAGCGCTTGCCTCGAGCTGTGGCCGCGTTAGGCTGAAGATCGAGGTGACAGCCCACGGCATCCGATCGAGCCGCTGCCTGACACCGCTGTCGCAATCGACGGCGCGCCACAAACTCGACCTCGGCGCCCAAGTCCGCGATCCTGTTGCGACGCATACCCGGTCCCACGACCCCGCGCAGTCCTCTGGTTTGGGTTTTGCACCCAAAGGGGACGTTGTGGCCCACAGGGTCGAGCCGATTCTAGCGACGCTGCGTACTTGCTCCCGAGGGAGCGTTCGAACCAACGCGAGGATGCAGATGGCAGACAACTGGACACATGACCGTCCGGGATCCGTCAATCCACCCCGCCGACGGCGCCACCGCCGCTCGGAGCCGCAACCTGCGCAGCTTCAGCTGCCAGTACCGATGCCCCATGCCCAACCTGAGCCGCGCGAAACGGTGGCAAGGCCCGGGTCGGAGCGCGGAATCGCCGAGATCGATTTCTACGTCTGACTCCCGCGAGCCGGGGGAGAAGCAGACCCAGAAGGGGACGGCGCCCAATGCCGTCCCCTTTTCGCGTTGTGCGCCCAGCATGGGCGCAACCTTGCGGGTGAGAGTCCCGCCGAGAGGAGAC
>CADEGN010000274.1 GCA_902826865.1 uncultured Myxococcales bacterium | reverse complement strand
ACCGTTGCCCACCGCCCTGCGGGCAAGCGCGACCCCTGGGCTAAGGGGTCCCTCCGGGCGGTCTTGTGGGCAGCCGACAACGTGTGGGGCAGTATCCTACCGAAGCCCGCTGCGCCACCCAAGAAAACCGGTCACGCGGGGTCTTCCCGCCTTCCGGAGGCCACGGGGGTATGCTCCGGCCGGCCATGGATGTGTTGTTTGTCTGCGATCCGCCCGAGAGCTTCGCACCGCAGGCCGATAGCACCCTCGCGATGATGCGAGAGGCGATTCGCCGGGGACACCGCGCGCTGTGCACACTGGTCGCGCAGCTTGCGTTGCGCGGATCGGACGCGTGGGCAGAGGTGACAGCCGTCGACGTGGCGGATCCCGAGCGTGGCGGGCGTGCAGAACGAACGGGTCCGGCTACGTGGCGTCCGCTCAAGGATTTCGACGTGGTCCTCATGCGCAAGGACCCTCCGTTCGACAGCACGTACCTCGCGTCAACATGGATCCTCGACCGCGCGAATACAGCCGTGTTCAACGCCCCTGCGGGCCTCCGCGACTTCAACGAGAAGCTGGCGACCGCCCTCTTTCCGGGGCTAACGCCTCAGACGTTCGTCACCCGCGACGCCGCCGAGCTGCGCAGAGTCCTCGATCTTCTCGGCGGTCGCATGATCCTAAAGCCTGTGTTCGGCTTCGGCGGTCGCGAGATCCTTTTGGCGCGTCACGACGACCCGAACCTCGGGAGTCTATTCGAGTTCGCCACCGCCGAAGGCACGAGATGGACGGTTGCGCAAGAGTACCTCCCGGCGGCCAAACGGGGCGACAAGCGGATCTTGATGGTCGATGGCGAGCCTGTGGGCGCGGTGGTGCGCGTCCCCGCGCCCGGCGAGCTGCGCAACAACTTCCACGCCGGGGGTTCGCCGGAGGCCTGCGAGCTCGACGAGGACGATCGCGCAATCTGCTCGGTCGTGGGGCCGGTTCTGCGCGACCGAGGCCAGTTCTTCGTCGGACTCGATGTAATTGGCGGTCGTTTGACGGAAATCAACGTCACGAGCCCGACCGGAATGCAAGAGATCGATCGCCTCGCCGGGCTGCGCACAGACAGCACGATGGCCGCCCTGTTTTGGCGAGCCCTGGAAACGAAGCTTTCCCTCGGCCGCGTAACGTGACACGCTGGGCCGGAAACCGCATGGCCGACGCACCGACGACGCTCCGCGAGCTGCTGCGCAGCGACCTTCCCCGCTTGTACGCGTTCGCGTTCAACATGTGTGGTAACCGCGACGAGGCACTCGCGGCGCTCCGCACCCTGGTGGTTGATGCGAAGGCGCAGGAAACCAAGGTGATGGGTGCCGCCAAACCCGCGGATGAACTCCTCGGGTTGCTCGCCCGTGGTCTCGAGGAATCACTAGGGCGAAAGTCGGAGTACACGTTCGAGGGGCTGGATGAAGTCCTGCGCAGCGATATTACCCGCCCCATCGATCTATCATCCGGGGGGGCGCTGGGTAACGATCCGGTCAAGTTGCATGTGATGCTGTGGGAGCTCAAGCGCACCTGCTTGACCGCGACGCTGTGTTGCTTGCCGCCCGGCGTTCGTGTGTCGTTTGTGCTCACGGATCTTCTGGGCTATGGGCCGGTCGAGGCCGCCGAACTGCTCGGGATCAAGGAGAGCGCCTATCGCGTGCGCCTGACCCGAGCGCGCAAGCGTGTGGAGGACTATCTGACCCCGCGATGCACCCACGTGGACAACCAAAACCCATGCACGTGCACGGGGCGGCTGCTCATCGCGATCGAGGCAAATTTCGTGCGCGAGCCTCCGCACCGCGGCGACATCCCTCACGAACCCCATGACGCCGACGGGCCGCGCCGCGACATGGGCAGCCTCTACCGCAGTCTGCCGATGGTTCAGCTCGTGGATGCCGAGCTCGCGTCGTTGTTGGCCTGAACCTGGGCTTATGCAGCCGGCGGCGCGACGACCGCGACCGGGCAATCCGCATGCGCTGCCAATTCGCTGCCAGCGCTGGCCAAGAGCCATCGCTCAACGAGCGAAAGGCGGCGCGAGCCAGTGACGATGCACAGCGCTCGGCGCTCGTGGGCGAGCTCAGCCAAGCGGTGGCGCATCGATCCCAAGACCACGGTTTGGATCGCGTCGCCGAATCCATTGGTTGCCGCCCAGGTGGACAGCTCCGCACGTCCGACGGCGAGGTGATCGTCGCGCATCTTCGCGAGCGTCTCTTCCGGAAGATACTGCGCGGCGTGATGATCCGGCATGGTACCCACGTAGACGAGCTCGAGCGGGCGTGCGAAGCGGGCGGCGAATGCCCGCGCGAATCTGCAGGCCTCAAGCACGTCGTCGCTCGCGCTGCAGGCCACGAGCACCGGCCCGCTGCCGATCTGCGAGGCATCCACGTCGGGCGGGACCACGAGCACAGGTGCCGGCAGCGTGCGCAAGAGATGCCTCGCCACACGACCGAGGCGCACGGCGTGGACACCCTCGCGCGGGGCGTTGCGGCCGACGAGGAAAGCGTCCGCGTGCTGCTCGGTGCCAACGCGGGCCAAGCCCTGTTCGGCCGACTTGCTCTCGACCACATGGACCGACTCGAACGCGTCCTTCGCTCCGGCGCGAACTAGCGTGTCGTCGGCCGCCTGTTTGGCCATGCGCTCGAGCTCCGTGAGATGGTGGTAGCGCAGCGCGGTGTGTAGCGCTGCTTCTTCGAGCACGTGCACCCCGATACTCCGGTCGCCACCGTGCTCCGCCATCCACCTTGCAAAGGTGATGGCGCCTAGGCTACGTGCCCCGAGGTCGAGCCCGACGATCCATTTGTACGGCTTCGCAGTAGCTGAGGGCGTGTGCGTCATCGTGTGTAACCACCTGCGATCGGCAGGACGTGATGGTCCGGCGCAGCTGCGGCGATGTCAACGCTCAGCGCAGTGGCGTGGAAAGTTCGCCGAGGTCGAATCCGACGGCAGTGACCGTCGTGGTCTCGCCCGGATGCAGTGGCCAGACGCCGTCAGGGGTCCCGGTGAACACGAGATCGCCGGGCTCAAGGGTCATGCAGGCGCTGACGTAGGCGAGGATCGCGGCGACGTCGAAGATCATGTCGCCCACGCGGCCCTCCTGACGGATTGTGCCATCGACGCTGCCGCGGATCCGGACGTCCTCGGCGAGCGGCGCGCCGCTCGGGTGCAGGCGGACAAATGGGCCCAGCGGTGCGAAGCCGTCGAAGCCCTTCGCGCGGGTCCACTGCCCGTCCTTCTTCTGTAGGTCGCGGCAGCTAACGTCGTTGCCGATCGTGTAGCCGGCCACAACGTCGAGCGCCTGTTCGCGGGCCAGGCGGTAGCCGGCGCGACCGATAACGACGACGAGCTCAGCTTCCATGTCGATCCGCTCGTAGCCGCGTGGAAGGTCGATCGGTGCCCCGGCGGCGAGCGCAGCTGAGGAGGGCTTGAAGAACAAGAGCGGCTCGGTGGGGACCTCGTTGCCCATCTCGCGGGCATGCGCGGCGTAGTTCCGCCCGACGCAGATGATCTTCCCCGGCCGCAGCGGTGGACGGAGGATCAACTCCCCGATCGGTGCTCGTACACCCCCGGCGATCGGGGAGGCCTGCTGTGCCAGTACGAGTGCGTCGCTCGGGGCGTCTCCGCCGGCGCTCGGCAGCGCGGCCGCGAACGGATCGGCGATCTCCTCGACCAGGTCATCCGGCTGCGGCGCGCGCCCATCGGTCCGTACGAGCACGGTGCGCTGACGATCCTCACTCGGCCGGCTGACGCGGCCTATCCACATCGTGGGAGCCGCCGTGGGCGTGGGCGTCGGCGTGGGCGTGGGTGTCGGCGCGGCCATGGACCCTACCTGGTTCGTCACGCTCGCATCGTAGCAGGGAGTCCGTACCGGCCGCCCTTGCTATTCTCCAGCTCGATGACACCTCGGCTGACGGCGCGAGCGGAGACCGATGGCGGCGCTCGCATGTTGCAGGTCGCCGTCGTCGCGCCGGGCGAGTCGCTTTTGCTCGTCGATGGCGGCGTCCTTTCGCTCCTGCGCGCGCGCGGGGCCGCCATGCTCGTTTCGTGTCGCGGCGGAGGACCGCCGTGGACACCCGCTCCCGACACGCTCGCCTGGGTCGCGCAAGCCGTCCGCGAAGTCCCGATGGCCCTGACTGCAAACGCGATCGGTCAGGTCGCGAGCCCGATCGTCGAGGACGCGCTCGCCGCCATCGCCGACCCCACCAATGACCCGCGCCGAATTACGATCACCGACGACGCCGGCGCAAACTGGTCGATCCCGCAGCCCTGGCTCGGCCGCCACCTCATCGCCGTGGTCCCGTGCATTGTCGATGCATCTCGTGGCGCGGGCGAGTGGCACGGACCGATCTCGGCGCTGCTAAGCGCTATCGCGGCGTATTGCGGCCTGCCGGCGTTGGCTGCCACCGCGCCGATCGGTGCACAGATCGCTGCGACCGTCTTCGCCGGGGCAACGATCGTTGTCGACGCTGGTGTGTTCCTCGCTCGTGCGGCGCGCTCGGGTCAGTCCGCGCGGATGTCACGCATCGATCGTCGGCTGGTAATGCAGGCGTTGCCAGCCGATCGTACGTGGTGGCTCGACGCCGCCGTGGCGCTCGCGGGATTTCTCGCGCGCCGGCCCGATGTCGGCTGCCGCGCTGGCAAAGTCGAGCTGGCGCTTCACGGAGCCTCTTGGCCCACCCGCGTGCTCGAGCCCGTGAACAGCGATGGTCGCCCATGGGACGCGGGCACGCGGGCACGGAGGCGCCCCGCGTGAGCCAGCTGCTCCGTCGCTTGATGATCACCGTCGTGATCGCGGCCTTGCTGTACGCCGCCGGGATGATTTGGTTCGACGCGCGGAGTATCGCCGACGAGTTGTCGGCGTTCCCCTGGTGGCGGTTTGCGGTGGCGCTGGTGCTGTCGTCGCTGAATTACCTGCTCCGGTTCGCCAAGTGGGAGCTTGCCCTCACCTGGCTTGCGGTGCGTGCGGAGGCACCGGGGTTGAGTCGTGGGCGATCGCTGCTGATCTATCTCGCGGGTCTAAGCATGTCGGTGTCGCCGGGCAAGCTCGGCGAGGTCCTGCGTAGCGCTCTGCTGCGGGCCAGTGATGGCGTGCCGTTTCGCCGAACTGCCCCGATCGTCGTTGCCGACCGGCTCACGGATCTGTTGGCCTTGGTGCTCTTGAGTCTGGTCGGAGTCGCCAGCAATCGTGAGTACCTGCCGGTGGTGATCGCCACCCTCGTGCTGGTCGCGGTCGGCGTGGTCGTGCTCGGAACGCCGCGGATTCTCCATCCACTGCTGCGTCGGCTCGCTGGTCTACCGCTGGTGGGCGGCCTGGCTGCGCGGGCAGAGCTCCTCGTCGATAGCGCGGCGGTCGTTCTGCGCCTACGAGCCCTGCTGACGCTGACGGCCATCAGCGTCGTCGGTTGGGGCCTCGAGTGCATTGGCTACTGGTTCGTGCTCGGCGGTTTCGCGGGAGTCACGACGGACCCGATCACTTGCGCGTTTCTTTGGTCGATGGGCACGCTGGTCGGCGCGTTGAGCTTTCTCCCGGGCGGATTGATCGCCGCGGAGGGTAGTCTTGCGCTTGCGACCGCGCGGTTGGTCGTAGGCGCCACGCAACCGGTTGCGATCGCTGCGACCCTGCTTGGGCGCATTGCCACCCTCTGGTACGGCGAGATCGTCGGTGGGATCGCATTGGCCGTGTTCCTCCGCGACCCAAACCTGCGCGCGCGGGCTTTCGCTGCCACGCCCGGTGACGACGGTACATCCTCGCGGACGTGATTCGGGGCAGTCGAGCTGCGGCGGTGGACCGACGGCCTGATCTCGGGCATGGTCGAGTCCGCCATGCAGTACAAGATCGAGGATAGTTTCGACGTCTCAGCCGAACGCTACTGGTCCGCGTTCTTCAGCGATGAGTATCGGCTCGCGCTTTGGCCGGCGCTCGATATCGACTGCAAGGTCCTGCGGCTCGAGCGCAAAGGTGAAGGTGAGAATCTGACGATCACCCGCGAACAACACCTGACGCCCAGGCGCGAGGTCCCCGCGATCATCGCCAAGCTCGTGAAGGGCGCCATCAGCTACACCGAGCTCAACGAGTTCACGGCCAAGACGAACTCCATGCGCACCACCACGACCCCGAGTTTTCTCGGGGACAAGATCCGATCGGTTGGAACCTATCGTCTCGAGGTGCTCGGCCCCGAGAAGGTCAACCGCGTGTGGGATGCCGAGTTGAGTTGCAGCATCCCGCTGGTGGGCGGCAAGATTGAGAAGATCCTGGTCGAAGAGGTGCGCGAGAGTTACCGCCGGGCGACTGAGTTCACCCGGCGCTGGCATCGCGAGCACCCTTGATCTCCCGCGGGCGTTTTGAGCAATATCGCCCAATGCCCCCACCGCCCCGCCAGGGCCGGGTTCGCCCCAACGCACGCGCCTGGGTGCCGATGTAGGTACCCGCGACGATCGGGATGTAATGCACGCAGGGGTGGCGCATCTTTGGACTAGGCCCGAGTCATCCGGCGCGGGTCCCGTCACCATGGAGCGCGTGCCCACAAATCCTGGCCTCATGGTGGCGCTGCCGGGGATGCAGACGTCGGAGGGGTCCCAGCCACGGCAGCGAGATGGGCGCGCACGGTTGGACGAGTTGGTTACGCGCGCGCGCGCGGGCGATGTAGACGCGTGGTCGCGGCTGTATCAAGACACGTTCGATGATGTACTGCGTCACGTCTGCTTTCTTACCGGCAACGCATCGGTGGCCGAAGACCTCGTCCAAGATGCCTACGCGCGGGCGATGAGTCATATCCACACGTTCGACGGGCGCTCGAGCTTCCTCAGCTGGCTACGCGCCATCGCGCTCAACGTGGTGCGAATGCACTGGCGACGCAGCCATACCTCAGATCGTGCGCTCGATCGGTTGCGCGAGTTGGTCGATCTGTCCACGGGCGGTGCGACGGCCCCGGTCGACAAGATCCACCAGCAGGACCTACGAATGAGGCTGCTCTACGAGCTACTTGCCACCATCCCTGAGAACCTCCGCGAGGCGTTCGTGCTGCGCGAGCTGCACGGCATCTCTCCCGAAGAAGCGGCGGCCCAGCTCGGCATCAGCGTGGGCAACCTCGCCGTTCGCGCGAGTCGGGCGCGAGCGCGCTTGCGGCAGGAACTCGAGCGTCTGGGTTGGACGGAACGGAGTGCCACGTGAGCGCCGACAATCCCGTGGACGATCTCGTCGAAGCGGCGCACAGCTCCGTATCGGCCATGTCACGGCGGGTGAGTCCAAACTTCACGGCCATGGTTGCCCGCGCGCACGCGCAGTCGCCGGAGCGTATCTCGGCGGAAATGGTGACCGAGGCCGCCACGTTGGCGCCGGTGGTCGATATCCGCTCGCGGGTGGCTGAGCCACGTGACAACGTCCTCGACAGTCTCGTCTCTGCCGCCAAGGAGGGAGTCGATCGCATGGTCGAAGGGCGACGGCTCGCGCCGATCCCACCAATGCGCCGACCACCCCGATCGCGCCGAATGATCGCCGCAATCGCCCTCGTCACGGCCGCAGCGGCTGCGGTGGTCCTTGTGTTGGCGTTGCCACGGATGGCGGGCCAGGCCCAGGCGATCGGCGCTGGGGAGACGCCGGCTCAGGCCTTCCATAACAGTGAGAACGAAGCGCCCAGTGGGACGGCGCTGGTGCCCGCGCCGCGGCCGGCAGCGTCATCGAGGGTCGAGTTGCCCGCGTCCGCGCCTGAAGAGCCCCTCGTCGAGCTCACCGCCGAGGAGCCGCAGGCCAGGGCGCGCGCGCAACACCACGCCGCAGGCGAACTTCGCGAGTTGTCCGAAGAGGCCCACGCGCTGTGGCGCAAGGGCGATCTCCGAGGCGCTGAGCAGAGGTTCATCGCCATCACCAAGATCGGCGGGCGTGGCGTACTCGCCGAGCTTGCCTGGGGCGATCTATTCGCGCTGGCCCGGCAGATGGACGACAAGGGCAAGTCGGTCACGCGCTGGCGGGCCTACCTGAGCAAGTTTCCGGGCGGGCGCTACGCGGACGATGCGCGCGCCGGCCTGTGCCGTCGGTCGAGCGATGTGCGCAGCTGCTGGTCGAACTACCTCCGCGACATGCCGCGAGGCTCGTATCGTGCCGAGGCCGACGCCGCGGTGGGGTCGCCGGGGTCAGAAGCACCATGAGAATCTTTCCCCTGGCATGGCTTATCCTGGGTGTGTTGCTCGTCTCCGCGTGTGGCGTGGAGCAGTACGTGGTCGCCGGTGTCACGACGTCCAGCGGTGGGCAGGACGATGACGACGACGATGACGACGACGATGACGACGACGATGACGACGACTCCTCAGGGACCACGTTATCACGGGGCTCTCGGGGCGAGACCGACGCCGGGGATGGGAGTGGAACGTCCGGCGGGTCGTCGGCCGGGGGCACGACCTGCACGAGTTGTTCTACGACGACGAGCGACGAGGCGTCGGAGACCTCCGAAAGTGACCACGAGGACTCCCTCGGAGATAGCGAAGACACCAAGGGCGAGACGAGCAGCTGAGTCCGCGTTGCCGCCCCGTTGTCGGCGAGCTTTGAGCTTGCAACAAAGGGGTGATTCACGGCAGCCTCCTTCGAGGCCTTGCGCCCGGGCGCGCGTCCGCGATGCATCTCTTGGTCGTACTGGCCTTCGTCGGACCCCCGGAGCCCTCGCGGCCGCCCGCGGCAGGTCCCCAGACGGTGCGTGCCGACGCCAAGGTAACTGCCGTTCGCCTGCGCGTTGCTGGCACCGACGTTGAGCCCCTGCGCGACGCACTCGCCTTACGTTTGCCCGGCGTGCCCCTCATCATTCACGAACGCGAGCCGCTCGACGTCAATCCGTCGCAATCGATGGTGTTCGTGGATCTCCGTCCGGCGGTGGATCGCAAGCAGACGTTCTCGCTAACCGTCGTTGTGACCGATGGTCGCGCCTACGACCGAGCGATCGATACCGCCGGAGCTGAGTCGGCAGACGATGTTCGCCGCCTCCTCGCGACCAACGTGGCGAATCTCGTCGCCGGAATCGAAGCAGGCACCGTCGTCGCCGATCGGCAGAACGTCTCGATCCCTCCGGTTCCCGCTGCGGGGCCTTGTCCCGCGTGTCCGCCCCTAGCGCCGCGCAAATGCCCACCGACGCCGGTCGGCACTCCCGCGCCGACTCCACCATCACTTCTTGAACTGGGCTTCGATCTCGCCGGCGCGGCCGTGCTCGGGCTCGGCCAACCCAAGGCGGCCGACCGCTACGCGGGCGCGGGGGCCGGCGCTGGCGTGCGATTGCGTCACCGCAATGGCGCAACGGTGCACGTCGATGTGCGTGTGCTCGGCCGCGGTAGCCACTACGGCCGTAGCATCATCCGCACCCGCGTTGGCGTAGGTGCCGGCTATGTCTGGCGGCGCAATGCGCTTGAACTGGAGACGACGATCGCCTTTGTCGTCGAGCAGTGGTCGTTGCGCGGCGGCAACGGAAAGGACACCCTGACCACGCCCACGGCGCAGCGAAATGAGCCGGGGCCGTTGCTCGGCACGGTTGTGCGTGTGGCGCCCGGCTTTCGCGTTTGGCCCTCCGCAGACCTCGCCCTGCGCGTGGGCCCACGACTCGAGGCGGGCGTGGGCACCTCCATCGGCGATGGCGGTCGCGTCGCCGAGGTCGTCGTAAACGACAACGGGCGACTGGCGCCCATCGGCCGCGTCGGCGGCGTCGAACTCTCACTGGGCGCGGAAGTTGTCCTGTGGTTTGCCGTCGGTAACCGCCGCCGAGGCCGGAGGGCGTACTGCGAGCGCCGAGCAACGCCGCCATCGGGCCGCAGAGCCGTGCATAACCCGGCACGAACTTCCGACACCGGGCACTAGTCCTGAAATAAGCGCAGTAGA
>CADEGN010000273.1:1013-9879 GCA_902826865.1 uncultured Myxococcales bacterium | reverse complement strand
GGCGAACCGCCGAGGGGCGAAGCGCCCAAGCCGGCATCAGGTGGCAGCAAGCCCAAGCCGGGCAAACCCAAGCCGGCGTCCACCGAGCCCCCGAAGTCGCTCAAACCAAAGAAGCCACCGCGGGATCCGTTCAAGGACCTCCCGCAGCCGCCCTGATCCGTTTCGCGAACCCGATTAGCGAGCTCGGATGCGGCGCGCGCCGATTCCGGCGAGGCACCCGAAGGCCCCCATTACCAACGCGGCGCCGATCGCCATTTGGGGGCGCCGATCGTTCGGAAGATCGGCGTCGGCCCGCTCGGCGCGCGTGTGTGCGGTGGCCACCGCAGGGTCGTCGGGACGCAGTGCCGTGGCCGTGCCGAGGAGCATCGCGCGACCGTCGCGGTCGAGCGTCGGCAGGCTCGCCTCCGCGAGCAACGCTTGCACGCGGAGCGTGTCCGCCAGCTCCGGTTGCCGTGGGGCAAGCAAGACCGCGGCCTTACGACTCAAAGCTGCGGCTCGTGCCGCATCCCCGCGGCGCAACGCCGCCGCCGCTCCCTCGCGGATGATCGCCGCCACCGGCTCGGTGTCGGCGAGCTCCGGCGACTCGACCAGCAAGCGATCGATCGC
Organism: uncultured Myxococcales bacterium; assembly: GCA_902826865.1. Taxonomy (GTDB): domain Bacteria; phylum Myxococcota_A; class Polyangia; order Nannocystales; family Nannocystaceae; genus Xiheibacterium. The sequence continues at coordinate 9,273 of CADEGN010000273.1, read as the reverse complement.
GGCGATGCGCGCGTCGGGGTCACCCGCCTGCGCGGCTGCCTCAATCGCGCTGGCTTGGGCAGCAGCACGCCGACCGTCGAGCCAGTCGATCCACGCGTGATAATGGCGTGCGGGTTGCTCAGCACAGCCCGGGGCCGGGGGCTCATCGGGCCGCGTCGACTCGCAGGGGGCTTCGAGCAGGGTCGAGTTGCTGCGCGCGAGCGCGTCGCGGATCGCGATGCCCGCACGCTGCCGGTGATTCAGGTAGGCCTGGGCGAGCCCGGTGCCACCGCCCAGCAGACGCACGGTTCGGCTGACCGTTTTTGGCGGTGGTCCGTCGACCAGCCCTGCGAATGCACCGCGTGCAGCGCGGCGTACCGCCGGCGTTCGGCTGTCGACGTGTTCGAGCAAGAGTGCAGCAGCCTCGCCCATTTGGGCTTCGCCGTAGGCATCGAACAGTGCGGCGAGTCGCCGCGGTTCAGCGGCCAGCGCTGCGGCTGCGCGCTCGGGAACCAAGCGATCCATGCGATCGAGGATCACTGCTGCGTATTCGCCACGCCGCGAGACCTCGACCCGGCGATCGTTGCGGGCGATCGCCGACCGGACCAAAACTGGGACCGCCTCGTCTCCAACGCCGACAAGCGCGCGGCCCACCTCGTCGCGAAACGTCCCTTCGTGGAGATACGCCGCGTCGAGGAGGGCGTCGACGACATCGTGGGTGTACGCGGGATCGCGACCGATGATCGACGCCGCGCGAACAAGCGCGGCCTGCATCACGCAGTCGCGATAGACGCCAGCCAACGCGGGGGCAATCCGACCGCGCGGGAGCACGAGTAAGTCTTCGAACCAGTCGCTGGAGATCTTGACGGGGAAGCCGTGGGCGTTTTTCCAGGCCAAGGCGAAGTGCCCGTATCGGTTCGGTACGTCCCCCCCGATCGCGGCCAGCAACGAGCGGTAGTCCCCCTTGGGAGCCTTGCGCGCGGCGAGGATCTTGACGCGGATTTCCGGCCAAAGTGCGCGCTCACTCGCGGCGAGTCGGCGCGCCGGGCCTGCGACCTCGTCGATCGGTCCCTTGCGCAACGCAGTGACGAGTTCATCGAGCTCCTCCGCGTTGCGCGGCGGATGGACCGTTCGCGCGAGTTCGACCGCGCCGCGCGTCGCCTGGGGCGGCGGGTCGGGGGCGAACAGGGCTTGGGCGACTTGCTTCGCCGCGGCGAAGCCGATTCGCGGGTCGCTCCGCGTCGCTCGGTTGCCGACGGCGGTGCTGACGTCCACGTCGAGCGTGGAGTTGCAAGCGAGCGCGGTGCAGAGCGTCACAAGTGTCCGTCGCATGATCGTCCTATCGACCGAACGTCCCCGGACGCGGCGCTCGTGTCAGTGCAGGCGGTCGCTCGAGATGGCCGTCGCGGCCCCGGGTAAGAACCGCAGGATCCGCAGCCCGATCCCCGACAGCGCCCGCAATCCGGTGTGGTCGCTGTACTGCAGGTAGTAATGGTTCTGCACCCGTGCCATCGCGCAGATGGTCGCGTCGTCCTCGCTCAGGCAGAAGCGCACGACCACGCGGGTGCGTAACGGCAGGGGGTCGGCCATCTCGACGAACATCCCCGTGGCCGAGATGTTGCGGGCGACGAACCACTGCTCGCCGAGTTCGTCGCTCGCGAGCAGCACGCGGAAGACCTTGTCGATGCGGGACGCGGCGCGCCGCTCGGAGAGCTCGGGCATGTCGCCATCTTGCCTGGGCCCCGCCGATGCGTACAATTATCCTACATGTAGGCATGGGTCGCTTCACCGGAGCAGCCGCGATAGCCCCCACAGGGCCGCGATCTGGACGCCTCCGGCCACGGCGGACAGGGCGCCCACAAGGCCGGCCAGGGTCGGGAGGCCAACCGGTCCACGACCCCATGTGAGGGCGAACGCCGCGATGCCCAGGCTTGCGGCAGGCCACGCTGGCACGCGGGCGTCGGGCCACAGACTGGCAATGGCGGCCAGCATGGCGGCCATTGCCAGGATGACGCCCACCTGCACGCTTGTGCGCGCGTCCATGGGTCCCGCCCTATCAGACTCGGCGCTGCGATGCACGAAAGGCGCGCGCACGGCGGTGTGGCGGCTCACGCCGCCGATGGACATCGTGGGTGTGCGGCGGCACGGGTTGCATCGCCGCGGCTCGACGGCCAAAACTGCGCCGCCTTGTCCGAGCCCGAACATCGCTTCGGCTTCGTCGCCGTCTGTGGTCGCCCCAACGTCGGCAAGTCGACCCTGCTCAACGCCCTAGTCGGCGAGCCGATCGCCGTCGCCACGCGACACCCCCAGACGACACGCGAGGCGATGTTCGGGATCTGGAATCCACCGGGGGCGCAGGCCGTCCTCGTCGACACCCCCGGGATCCACCGCGCGCGCTCGGCCCTCAACCGCTTCATGGTCAGCCAAGCGATCGCCGCCAGTCGCGAGGTCGACCTCGTGCTCCTGCTCGCCGACGTGCCGGTGATCGCCGATCTTGCCCACGCCCAGCGTTGGGAGCCCGGGCCGGTCGCGACCGAGGGACTGACCGCCTTGGCCGCGCTGTCGCGCCCGATCCTGCTGGTGTTGACGAAGGTGGATCGCCTGCGCGAGCCGGCGCACCTGCTTCCGGTGGTGGCGCGCTGGTCGGCGCTACATCCGTTTGTCGCGGTGGTGCCGACGTCCGCGACCACCGGCGAAGGGCTCGCTGCGTTGCAGGCGGAGATCGTCGGTCGTTTGCCGCCTGGCCCGCCGCAGTTCGAGCCTGATCAGCTGAGCGATCGCCCCATGCGTTGGCATGCGTCGGAGTTGGTGCGCGCGGAGCTCTTTGAACACCTCGGCGACGAGCTCCCCTATAGCTGCGCGGTGGTGATCGAGGCCTACCACGAGGGCAAGCAACGCGATCGCGTCGAAGCGACGATCTACGTCGAGCGCGACAGCCAGCGTCCGATCGTGATTGGCAAAGGCGCGCGGGTGGTCAAGGCGATCTCGATGGCTGCGCGCGCACGCATCTCGGCACTTACGGGCCGGCCGTGTGATCTGCGCGTGCGCGTCGATGTGTCGGCAGATTGGACCAAAGACCCCGAGCGGATGGCTCGCCTCGGCTATGCCGCGCTGGCCACCGACGTGCCCATCTTCGAGGAAGCCCCATGACCGAGGTCGATGACAACGCCGGCGCGGTTGACGACCGGACGACGCGGATCGTCGCGATCGTCGGTCGACCCAACGTCGGCAAGTCCACGCTATTCAACCGGCTGGTCGGTGCCCGCCAGGCGATCGTCGAGGATAATCCCGGGGTCACGCGCGATCGCATGTACGGCGTGGCCCACTGGGACGGTCGCGCGTTCGTGGTGGTCGACACCGGTGGCATCGACCCGACGGAGGACGCCGGCATGCCCGCGCAGATCCGCACGCAGGCCGAGGTCGCGGTGGCCGAAGCTGATCTCGTGCTTTTCGTCGTCGACGCCGTCGAGGGTCCGAGCGCGACCGATCAGGAAATCTGCGCCCTGCTGCGGCGCTCGAGCAAGCCGGTCGTGGTGGTCGCGAACAAGGCGGACGCACCGGGCCGCGAACGCGCCGCCTCCTGGGCCTGGGAGCTTGGTGCGGGGGACGTCCTGGCCGTATCGGCCGCCCATGGTCGTGGCATGGCGGAGCTGTGCGATCGAATCGTGTCGGCGATCGCCCCCGGCGACGACGAGGTGGAGCTCGTGCCGCCCGGCGTCCGGGTTGCGTTTCTCGGGCGTCCAAATGCTGGCAAGTCCACCCTGGTGAACGCGCTCCTCGGGGACGCTCGCGTCATCGTCGATGACGTTCCGGGGACCACGCGCGACGCGATCTACCTGCCGCTGCGCTGGGGAGCCCACGACTTCGTGCTGTGCGACACGGCGGGCTTGCGCCGTCGTCGGCAGGTGGCGAGGGCGCAGGAGCAGCTCGCGGCGATCAAGTCGATCCGAGCGATGGAACGGACCCAAGTGGTTGCGCTGGTGATCGACGCTTCCGCCGGCGTGACCGACCAAGACCAACGGATCGCGCGCATGGCGTTCGAGCGCGGCAAGGGCGTGGTGGTGGTCCTGCACAAGTGGGATCTGGTGGCGGACGATCGCAAGCGGGCGCACGAGATCATGGCCCAGGCGGAGCAAGATCTCGGGTTTCTCGAGGGCCCGGTGATCGCACGGACTTCGATTGTCGGGGCCGGGCGCGACGTCGGCCGTGGCCGCGCGCGCAACCTCGATCAGGTGATGGATGCCTGCCGCCGCACCGCGGCGGCGCTGAGCCGCCGGGTGACGACCGCGGACCTCAACGACGAGCTCCGTCGGGCGGTCGCCGAGCTGGCCCCGCCGGCGCATCAGGGCCACCTGGTCCGTTTGTACTTCGCGACCCAGGCCGCGACCGATCCCCCGCTGTTCGCGATCTCGGCCAACCGCGGCCGCTGCCTGACGCCCGCCTACGAGCGCTATCTTCTGCGCCGCTTCCGGGCCCGCTGGTCCCTGCGCGGGGTGCCGATCCGCGTCGTGGTCCGGGGCCGAGGGCGCGGCGGCGAGATGCCCGGCGACTAGGGGACCTGCCAACGCCGGTTGGCGATCCCCACGGCCGCCGGCAACCGAGTTGGCAGCCAGCCCATCCCAATCGTCTCCGCCGAGTCCCCGGTCCCGACGTGGTCTCGGCGGGCAGGCCCCTGAAACTCTGGGCGGCCGGGCTTCGGTCTTCGATTGGCGACGCGCTTGCTATACGCTACGGCCGTGATGGGAACCGTCCGGCCCTAGGCCTGCGCGGAACTGCCCCCCTGGACCCGAAAGGACTCCGCGATGCGCCGTCTCTCCTTCCTCTCCCGTACCGGTCTGCTCGTCGCTTCCGGCGTCGCCTTGCCAACCCTGCTCGCGTGTCTCGAGCACCCGCTCAAGCCGGTGCAGTACGACGCCGCCCAGGAAAAGAACACCGCCATCCAGCTGACGGTGAACAAGGACGTCGACATCCTCTTCATCATCGACAACTCCGGTTCGATGGGTGACGAGCAGGGCTTGCTCGCCCAGAACTTCCCGACCTTCATCAACGTGCTCGAGCGCGAGGATGTCAAGGCGAACTACCGCATCGGCGTCACCACGACGGACAACGGCAACCCGGTGTGTGGCAACAGCACGTCGCCCGAGGCCGGTGGTCTGCAGCTGTCGAGCTGTCTGGGGCGGACAAGCCAGTTCATCTTCAACGGAAACCCGCCGGCGGACGCGACGGCGGTCGCGTGCACGGACGTGTGCACGCTCGACGACGCCGCCCTACAGATCCAGCCGACGACCACGGAGTTCGACGCGAAGGCGACGCCGCGACCGTGGCTCGAGAACATCGAGGGCAAGACCAACCTGCCCGCGGGGGTGTCGACGGTCGACGCGTTCCAGTGTTTCGGCCCCCAGGGCATCGCCGGGTGCGGCTTCGAGTCGCACCTCGAGTCGATGTACAAGGCGTTTCTCCGGGCCCAGAGCAGCAAGGAGAAGCAATACGGCTTCCTGCGCTCCAACGCGATCCTCTCGGTCGTGGTCGTTTCCGACGAGACGGACTGCTCGTACAACAACGAGTTCAAGTCGATCTTCCTCAGCGAGGCGTCCGGTGGCAACACCATTTTCTGGTCGGACCCAGCTGCGCCCCAGCCGTCGTCGGCGGTGTGCTGGCGCGCAGGTGTGGCCTGCGAGGGCGGCCCGGGCACCTACACGGATTGCTTCGCGACCAACAAGGACGCCGAGGGCAACATCAACGTCGCCGACAGCCAGGCGGTGCTCCATCCGATCAAGCGGTACGTCGACTTCGTCCAGGAGCTTGAGGATCAGAAGCGGGAGATCACGCCGAACGCGGAGGTGCTCGTCGCCTTGATCGCGGGTGTTCCCCAGGGGTATGGGGACGGGGTCCACAACCTGATGTACTCCGACGATGCCGACCCGATGCGGCAGAACGACTTCGGCATCGGGCCCGGCTGCGAGAATGCGCAGCAGATGAGCCGAGCGATCCCACCCGTCCGTGAGCGGGAATTCGCCGAGGCGTTCCAGGTCGGCGGTCGCAACAACGTGTTCTCCATCTGCGATGAGAGCTACGAGCCGGCCCTGTTGGCCATTGCCGATACGATCAGCGACCAGATCAAGCCCGCGTGCATGACCAGCTGCGTCGCGGATCAAGATCCGGTGACAGCGGACATCGTCGATCCCGACTGCACGCTGAAGCAGACGGCGCCGGTGCCCGGGGGGAACACGACCAAGGAGACGCAGATCAAGGAGTGCGGCAGCGATGGCTCGTTGCCCGATGGCGCTGATGTCTGCTACATCACCAAGGTCGACAAGACGGGCGAGACCCCGGACACGCTCGACGACATGTCCGACTTCTGCGAAGAAGAGGGTTGGAACCTCGAGTTTGCGCTCGTGCGTCGCGAGGGTGTGCCCGCCCCCGGCGGCACATCGGTGAGCGCGACCTGCCAGCTGTCGCAGAACAAGAAGATCGATTGCCCGGATCTTCCCTGACGATCTCCGGGTTTCAAACGCGACGCCGGGGAGCGGGTCAGTCCCTCGCCGGCGTCGGCAATTGTGCCCAACGCCTGGGGTTCGGGCGGGTGGGTTAGAACCGAACGCCAAGCCGCAGTCCGGCCTGGAGGTAGACCGGGAACACGGTGGGCGCGCTCAGCAGCGCGAAGTAGCGGATCGTCGCGCCGAGCGAGAGGTGATCCGCGAGCTGAACTTCGATACCCGCGCCGGCGTGGATCTCACCGAGCGCGCCCTGGCGGCAGACGTTGTCCGCGGCGCACTGGAGGCCGACATCGCAACCGCCCGAGAGGCATGCGCGTCCGAGCTGGCCGTCCTGCACGCCGGCGGGCCCGCGCAGCACCATGATGCCGGCGCCCGCCTCGAGCATCGGCATCACGCGGCCGATGTCCATCCCGAACACGACCGCGCCGCCGGCGGCGAGGGCGTGCAGCGTTCCGCCGGGGGCGAGCGGGGTTGTCGTGTCGTCTTGGACGTCGTACTGGGCCGTCAAAGGGTGACCGGAGTACGACGCCCCGAGCCGCAGCCACACCGGTCGCCACAGGGCGATGTCGACGTCGAACGCCACACCGCCCCCGCGCAGGGGTGTGCGTGGTCGACCGAGAAAAGCCATGCGAAACGCGGCGTAGATCGGACTGATCATCAACGCGACGTGACGAACGCGTGCGCGATTGGACACGAGCGGGAGCTGTCGCCGGTGCTCATCGGTCGCCGGTTGTCTGCCACCGGCCCGCAGGCGCGGCATGGCAAGGTCTGGATCCTGAGGGATCTCGCGCGGTTCGAGGGGTGCCGGCGCGGCGCTCACGGGGCCAGCAGCGCCGAAGACCACCGCAACCGTCACGGCGGCGCCGCGCGCCCACGTGGCGCCCGCGCCCCGGCGGGCAGTGACGTCGAACGCGTCGGCACGCAGCACACCGGCATCATACTCTGCGGCGTGGACGAGGCGCTGCCCATGGGGTAGATAGCGCCTTCGGAGCCGCGGCGAAGCGCCCGGCACACGCTCGGTGGCCGACGAACCTTCCTCCACGCCCGCGTCTTCCACCCCGGCAGACAAGCCTGAGGGCACCGCCGAGGGCGAAGCGCGCGACCGCATCGACTTGCCGAAGTGGAATCGTGCGCGGGTCAAGCGTGCCCAACCCGTCGATGCGCCGCAGACCGACGCATTCCAGCAAGGCGTCCGCGGGGCCGGCCGCGCCGCGGTGAGTCGCGCCCCACTCGTGCTCATAGGCTTGCTCGTCGTCGGTCTCGGGATCGGCGGCGGGATCTGGCTGCGCGATCGCAACGCAGAAAGTACCGCGCGCAGCACACGATTGCTGGCCCAGGCGGCCAGTTGGAGAGCGCGCGGGGTGATCTTCGATGTGGACGCGGTGATGAAAAACCGCAAGCGCCCGCCGCCCGTACCGATCGCGCGGGACGTCGCTGAGCTTGCCAACAATGTCGAGGGCGCGCTCACCCAGCTGCAAGCCGAAGCCGAGGGCAGCAAAGCCGACGCGCTTGCGATCCTGGTCCGCGCCGGCCAGCAGGCCGAAGCCGCCGATTTCGCGGGGGCGGAGGAGTCGTATCGCGGCTTTCTCACCCAGGTTGGTGCCGGCCACGATCTGGCATTCGTGGCCCGGGAAGGGGTCGTCCTCGCGCGCGAAGGACAAGGTGATCTCGCCGGTGCCCTCGAGGACGTCGAGGCGATGCTCGGAGACGTCGGCGACTTCTACCGGGATCAAGGCCTGTGGCACAAAGCGCGGCTGCTCGAGCGGCTCGAACGCAAGGACGAG
>CADEGN010000273.1:0-1003 GCA_902826865.1 uncultured Myxococcales bacterium | reverse complement strand
GGCCCTCGAAGTCTATCGCTTGTATGTCAGCGAGTATCCGCTCGACAAGCCATCGATCGCGCGCGAGGACGTGCGTGAGCGGCTCGCCCAACTCGATCCGAGCGCGGTCCCGCCGGCAGCCGGCGGGCTCGGGGGCCTGAACCTGCCGTGAACGGGTCGCGGCGCGCACGCGCTTGCGCCGCTGCGATCGTTGCGGTCAGCTGCGCGCCGGCGTTCGATGCCCCGCCGCTTTACCCCGACGGTTCAAGTGCCGCCCGAGCTGAGGTGCGCGTCGAACTCATGCGTCAGGTGACGACGCCCGACAACTTTGTCCTCCGCCCCGACGAGTATGGTGGCGTCGCGATCGATCGGGCCCGCGACCTCCTCTACATGGGAACGCGTGAGGGCAGCTTGCTCGCTGTCGATCCGGACGACGGTGAGGTGGCGTGGGAGCGCAGGTTCGAGGGCGGGCCGGTCGCCGGCGTGCCGACGCTCGTCGAGGTTGAGGGGCGGCAGATGCTGGTGTTCGGGACCGAGAACGGTGTGTTGTTCGCCATAGATCCCGACACCCAAGCAGATCTGTGGTCGTACGAGACTGACGGTCGGATCCGCCACGCGCCTTTGCTCGTCGAAGGAGTGCTCTACTTCGTCAACTCGCGGGACCAGGTTTTCGCAGTCGACGGGCGAACCGGGGCGTCGCGGTGGCGCTACGTCCAGAACCTGCAGACCGACTTCACGGTCCACGGCCATGCGGGCTTGGCCTATGTTCCGGCGGCTGATCCGACGGCGGGCGATCCCGGGAGCATCCTCGCATGCTTCGACAACGGCAAGGTCGCATCGCTCTCGGCGGCCTCCAGCGACGTGTTGTGGCTCGCCAGCGTCGCCGGCAAAGAGGGTGGCAACTTCGTCGACTGCGATACCACGCCGCTTGTCGATGCCGGCGAAGAACGCGTCTACGTCGCCGGGCAATCCACGGGCGTATACGCCCTGTCGCTCGTCGACGGCTCCGTCGTCTGGCACTTCC
>CADEGN010000272.1 GCA_902826865.1 uncultured Myxococcales bacterium | reverse complement strand
GGGGCCCTACCGGAATTCACTCGAAGAGAGAAGGAAGGTAGGGTCTACCAATGGAGACGAGGACCAGCGAGGCTCCGGCGGGCGGCCAGTTTTTCGGCTGGATCACGGCGTTGGTCCACACGCATCGCGGCCGCCTCGTTGACGTCGCGAGGCGTGAAGGCTTGACCGCCGATGAGGCGCTCGACTGCTTGCAGGAGGCGTTTCAGTCGTTCTTGCTGCTGCCCCAAGCAAGGCGGCTCGTGGACGAGCCGGAGGACTCGCTCAAGTTGCTCACCGTCGTCACGCGCAACGTCGCGCGGAATCAGCGGCGGCGGCATCACCGAGCGTTGCCGCACGATCACGAGGCGGCGGCAGCGTTGGCCGATCCGATGGACGCGCCGGACGCGATCGTCGCCCGCGCCGAGTCCTACATTAACGCGATCGGGTGCATCGCGACGCTCGGGCAGATGCAAAAGGCGGTGGTCGAACTGCGGTTGGTCGACAATGTCCCCGGCGAGGACGTGGCGGCGATGCTCGGCACTTCGCCGGGCAATATGGCGGTCGTGCTGCATCGCGCCAAGGCAAAGTTGCGCGCTTGTATCGCCGAGGGCGAGCCCCCGTGAAAACCGACGTAACGCGGGCGCGACTTGCAACCTAAACACGCGGGCGCCGGAACTCCCGGGCATCAGGACGCGTGGCTTTACCCCACCACCCACCGTCACCCGCGGCGACGAAGACGCGAAGACGCGCATTTCTTTGGTACGGCGCGCTCGCATATGCGTCGTTCGTCGGGGTTTACGCGGCGCTTGTCGCGTTCGTCGGGAACTTCGGGCTGGTGCGGGGAATCGACGCGGGCACCCCCGGTCCGCTTTTGGACGCGGTCGTAGTCGACCTCGGCTTGGTGCTGCTCTTTGGGGTGTCGCACAGCGTCCTCGCGCGTTCCTCGGTCAAGCGCCTGTGGACGAGGATCGTGCCGCCGGTCATCGAGCGCAGCACGTACGTGCTTATCGCCAGCGTCGTCCTTGCGGTGATGATCTGGCAGTGGCGGCCGCTGCCCGAGAGTTTGTGGCAGGTGTCCGCGCCGCTACCGCGACTCGCGCTGCTCGGCCTGTCGCTGTGCGGCGTCGCGATGATGGCATGGTCGACCTTTCTCACCGACCACTTCCATCTGTTCGGCCTGCGGCAGGTCTGGTTGTTTGCGCGCGGGCGGGCCTATTCGCCGGTACCGTTCCGGATCCACAGCCTCTATAGGTGGATGCGGCATCCGATGATGACGGGCGTTCTGGTTTGGATGTGGGCCACGCCGGACATGACGGTCGGACACATGCTGTTGGCGGCAAGCATGAGCCTCTACATCGTCGTCGGCGTCGCGTTCGAGGAGCGGGCCCTCGCGCGCGAGCTAGGCCGGCCTTACGAGGCGTATCGCCGGAGCGTGCGCGCGTTCCTGCCGCTGCCGCAGCGAACTCGACCAAGCGCGGGATCGGCGCCCGCGGCGTAGTGGCGATCTCTTGCTGGCGCCCGTCCAGGGAGCAGCTTCGCGTGGCGCTTGCGTCCAAGAGCCAGGAATCCGTCGCGGCCGGAGCAGTCGGTCGCTCGCAAAGGTGCTGGGGATGGTGCTCGGGCGGGCGAGGTGAATGGAGCAGATGTAGTGGCTGGGCTTGGCACGGCGCGTCTGTGCTAACGTTCGCCCTCGGCATGGACGCCGCCCGCTCGACATGGGCGCGAATGACCCGCGAACTCGGTGACGAGCGCTGGCGTCACCCGGTGTCGCTGGGACAACACGCCGATTATCTAACTGGGCGTGCGTTCTTGGAGCTTGGCCGCACCGATCCAGATGACGAGCGCGCGCGCAGCCACTTTGCCCGCGCAGCGGAGTTCCTTCAGGCGAGTGGCTGCGACGATGCCGAGACCCTCATCGCGAGCATTCCGCCGGTGGTCGGCGACTGAAGTCCTGGGAGTTCTTGCCGGGTGTGCCGCCCCGTCGAGACATCGCCGCCGCGAGCCTCGGCCCCACACTTCCCCTCCGCGTGCGCCGATCCTCCCGCGTCCACCACCTCTGCAGGTGCGCGCCGCTCCACGCCTCGGCCGCGCGAGCAATGACCTCCGCCACGGATACGCGCTTCAACCCGCACGAGGCCCTGCGATGGTCCGAAACCGCCACGACAACGCCTAGCGTAGGCGCTTGCACGCGGGGCGACGGGCGGCCGTATCATCTCACGCGTGTTCAGCTCGCTAAACGGAGATCGACATCGTGACCGAGGCGCCGGACGGCACGCGCGTGCTGGTTCAGACCGACCATCGCTCGGTGGACGAGATCGACCAAGCGCCTGAGCTTTCGGCGTTGTTCGCCCTGGCGAGGATCCTCGGGCCCCAGCGCTCTTCGCATGGCGTCGGCAGCGTGGTCCGCTACGTCGCGCTCGGCGGCTTGCACCCGACGATCGCGCGCGTGGCGGCATCGACCGGCGCGCAGGTCGAGCTGGACCGGCGCGTCGTCGACCTCGGCGAAATTGAGCGCACCGCCCCCGCTGCACTCGCCGACGAAGCGTTCGCCGGGCTCGCGCACCGGGTGCTCGCGCGCGAGGGGCTCGCGGCCACCGAGGATGGCCTCGCCGCTGTCGAGAACGCATCGCGAGGCGCGCCGCGCGTAGAAGACAACGCGGCTGGGTACTGGACCGCGGTCACCGAGCTCGCCGCGGTGACCGGAGAAGTGCTCCGCGCACGAACCGGCGGTGCTTGGGTCATCGACGAGCACGGCTATGCGCCGATTCCGTTCATGTTCCGCGCCGGCGATGCGCAGCTGAACGCGATCGGCAAAGCCGCGCGGTTTCTCGAGCACGGCGACTCCCAGCGACCGAGCCATCTGCTTCGCGCGCTCGACGACGGCCCGGGCGGACCCCTGCTGCTCACGCTGAAACCGTCGCGATGGTCAGCGGCCGCGGAGATGGTCTGCGAACCGCTGGTCGACCTGGGCCCGACCGGCGCAGACATCCCGCTGGTAGTGTTCGGCACCGATCGGCCCAACACGTTCGCAATGTTCAAGCGCGGCGGCGACGGCCGTGATCTCGTCAAGCTGCGGGCGGAGGCGCTCGCAAACCTGGTGGCGATCGACGTTGAAGTCGAGCAGGTTACGCTCGACGCGGTGACGTTTTGGGTGGTGCATGGGAGCTACTTCGCCGCCGAGAAGATCTTGGATCGTGCATTCATGCGGCGGATGCACCAGACGGTCGGTGAGTTGTTGGCGGTGTCGGTGCCTGAGAAGGGTCGGTTGATGATCACAAACGCAGCGATGACTCCTCAGGCAATCGCCGCGTTTATCGCGGTCACTCGCGGGGTGTTCGAACGCGACGAAGGCGGGCGCCAGGTGTCGCCGACGGTGTTCTTGGTGTCCGGCGGCGTGATCGTCGGCGTGGCGCAGCCGTCGGACTCGGCCTCTGAGCCGGCGAAGAAGCCTGGCATCCTCAAGCGATGGTTCAGTTGACCGACCACCGCTAGACCGCGATTGCGACCTCCGCGAGGACCTCAAGGCTGGGGATGTGCGGATGAAGCTGCGGGCCGTACGCCGACGCGCGTAGCTCCTACGGGGCGCAGGCCTCGGAGCAGCCGCGGGCCGTCTCGCGGAGTTTGGAGGGCGTTTCCGCCGCTCCGGGACCACCGACGAAGGCGGAACACTCAGACACACCCGAACCCACGCCTCCGGATGAGGCGGAGGCTGAGCAAGAGGCCGAGAAGGCCCGAAGACGACCAGTACGGATAGTCCCGCTCGCGGGACTTTGGATCCGAGCCACCCCCACCGACGTGCTCCGTGCCACGTCACTGGGGGGCTTTGTTTGCCCGCGCTGGCGCTAGGAGTAGATTGTTCCTGATGACCTTGGCTTGCGCAGCAATACAACACCGGCGTCGGCGCTGGCGAGCGTGGTTGGTTGGATGCACCTGGATGATGACCGCTTGCGCCTCGTCCTGTGACCAGGAAGCGTCGCACGTCACAGCCATTGGCGAGCTTAACAACGGTGAGTTCGGATTCCGCTGCGTCGGTGAAACCGATCCGCATTGCGCGGCCACCGACGCTTCGCAGCAGTTCCCCGATTGCATCCTCCTCGGCGGGCGGTTCGATCTCGACTATGACCTGCGCGACAACTCGGCCCTGTTCGACTCCGACGACGCACAGCTGCTCCACGTAGCGTCCGCGAGCGAGACTTATTTCAGTTCACCCCTCCCATCGGTGGCGCTACGAGTCGGTCGCGCGGCGATGCTCGCCCGGACCGACGACAATGTCGTTGACATCATCCATTTCGACATCGTTGCGCCGGATCGGATCGAGATTCGCGATGCGTTCAACCAGCAATGGGTCGATCAGGTTGCCGTGGCCGCGGACGACGTCGCGGTCGTCTCAATCGTGGGCGGGACCAACGCCTGCCTCGCTCCGGGGGGCGCGTTGCCCCTCGATGTTTACAGCAGCAACAACCTGATCGCGATCGCCGACGTAACGGGCACCGACGTGCGCATTGCTGGTCTCCAAGAAGGATCGGCGACGCTGACGATCGCGCTTGGCACGTTGCGCCGGGATGTCATGGTGGTCGTCGGACCGGCGGAATCGGATACCGGCTCGATAGGGGGAACTGGGGGCGAGACTTCGGCGGCCGGGACAAGCGGCAGCGACGAGGGGGTGACCTCCGGCTACGGTAGTGGCGACAGTAGTGGCGACAGTTCTGGCGGCACGACGGGCGCAGGTGGCACCAGCACCGGCGGAACCACGGGTGGCAGCAGTACGGGGGGCATGTGACGATGGCGACGCGCGGACTCCTGGTGTTGGGACTCGTTGCCGCGGTGACGGGTTGCCAGCCGCACTACAGCGGCCTCGTGCTGCACTACATTAACGGCGCTGCGAATTTCGACGATAGCGGCCTAGAGATAGCCGAGGGCACCGCAGTCGCGGTGAAGGTGAAACCAACGTCAGATTCGGCGTTTGAGGACTACGAGGTGTACGACCTCGTGTCCATGACGTCCTTCAACGAAGGGGTGATGTTTGTCGCCCGCGCCGGAGACGTAGACACTTTCGCGTTCGTCGGCGTTCGCACCGGGAAGACTGCGATCGACGTGTTCATCAACGATCGCAGGGTCGATACGTTCGACGCGCGGGTTCTTCCGCAGGGGGCACGATGACCGGCTCACTCGTCGCTCGTGTGGTCGCTGTGTGCCTCGGGGCGGCGCAGCCCACCCCGTCGGCGACAGGGCCGGCACCGGCCGAGGGGGGCACGGATCCGGACTCGAACACCGCAAAGTGGGAATCCGTGGAGCGGATCTCAACGCCGCCGCCTGTGCCTCCGCAGCAGGCACCGGCGCCCGTGCAGGCCGACACGCCGCCGCAATCACCTGCGCCACCTTCGCCGGCGCGCCGCATCGGAAACGGTGCGCTTGGGGGCGGCATCGCATTGCTGTCGGTTGGGTTCGCCTCGTTGGTGTTCGTCGGCGGCGTGGCTGGGTTGGTGAAACTCACCGCCGTCAACAACGCCAAGAACCCAAACACCGTGATCAGCTCCCGCGAGGACCGCTACAACCGGGCACGTCGAGCGGATAACGCGATGCAAGCCGGGTTCTGGATCGGCCTGACGGGGATCGGTCTCGGCATTGCGCTGATCGCCGTCGGTGCGACGATGAAGTCGCGGGCGCGACGTGAGGAAATGGCGCGGCGCGTTTCCTCGGGCGCCGGCGGCGTCGCGATTCGCTTCTAGATCTAGCTCTAGGGGGCCGGTGCGCCCGAGCTGAGCGTGGGCTTCATGGTGCCCGACACACGCTGCGGCGCGATCCCAGGCTGCACCAAGCGGGTAGCGACGACCACTTCTATACGACGAGCGCGGGCGAGCGCGACACCGCCATCACGATGTTCGGCTACGCCGATGAGGGCATTGCGGGGTACGTGCTTACCACCTTGTAGCGCCGCGGGCGTGCCGGTGGGCCCGGCCAGGGAGGTTCGCCGCATCACGAGTACGCTCACATTCCCCGGGAGGGGAAGGAACTCGACCACGTCGATCCAAGCGCCAGGCATTTGCAGGTGCGGATGGCCTTCGAGGTGACGCTTGATCGCGTCCCGGTTTTCGCCCTGCAGGATCGAGCGGCCGCCGAGATTGGCAGTGGGGAGTCACGGCGCGCAAGCCGAATCGCGTGTGGCGCCGGGTCGCTTCGCTGGCCAGGTCCTCTGCCACGCCAGCTGATCCCCCCTCGTTCGCGGCGTGACGGGCGACCCACAAGCGGAGTCAGCCGGGTCGACAGCGCCCCCGCGGTGTGGTCATATTCCCGCCGTCGAGGACACCAAGATGAAACGACGTTGGATTTTCTGGGTATCGGCCGGGCTGCTGCTGCCCGCGTGCGGCGACAAGGCGGGGAGCGATGAGGGCGCCACGGCGCCAGCTGGCGACTCGTCGTCGGGTGGCGGGGGCGGCGAAGAGCAGATCCCCAGCACAACGAGCGGCGATAGCGGTGCGGCGAGCGAGAGCACAGGCGACGGTGCCACGACAGCCGCCGTGGCGGACTCGTCTGGTTCGGGCGGCGGAGGCTTCATCACGCCACCCGATGGCGCGGGCGTCAACGTCGAGTGCGATATCTGGGCCCAAGATTGCATGGCCGGTGAGAAGTGCATGCCATGGGCAAACGATGGCGGTAGCGCGTGGAATGCCACCAAGTGCGTCCCGATCAACGAGACTCCTGCGCAGGTCGGCGATGAGTGCATGGTCGACGGCAGCGGCGTGAGCGGCATCGACAACTGCGACATCTCGTCGATGTGTTACTACGTCGATGCCGAGACCAACGTCGGGACGTGCATCTCGTTCTGCGAGGGCAGCGAGGCGAATCCAGTGTGTCAACCCGAGTACGTTTGCTCGATCGTCAACGACGGCGTGCTCATCCTTTGCCGGCCCGAGTGCGATCCACTGCTCCAAGACTGCGAGCCGGCGGGGTCGGTGTGCCTGCCCGCTGCCGGCAGCGAGCGATTCACGTGCATCATCGATTCGTCGTTGGAGATGGGGGCGGCGGGCGACGCCTGCGAGTTCATCAACGCCTGCGACGGGGGGCTGTTCTGCGCCGACGCAGCCGGGGTACCGAACTGTCAGGGGGCAACCGGCTGCTGTACCGAGTTCTGCGACCTTTCGGCGCCGGACCCCAATATGGGCTGTTCGCTCGGCAACGGAGTCGAGTGTGTGGCCTGGTACGCGGACGGCGAGGCGCCGCCCGGGCTGGAGAGCGTCGGTGCGTGCGTTCTGCCGGCGTGACGGCGATGTGATAACCAAGGGGCGATGTCCTGGTTTCGCCCGAAGAAGCCGGCCGAGGCCGAGCCCACGTCCCAAGTACCGGAGTCCGCCGGGGTGACTACGCCCGCGGCGGCCTCCTCGCGGCTACCCGTCCAAGATGACGACGACGTGATTGTCACGGATCCGATCGTGCCCGAGCCCGTGAAGGCTCGTGTCGCGGAGCCAACCAAGCCTGCCGTCGCACCGACGCGAGCCCGTCCCGCGTACTCTGCCCAAGTGGCAGACGGCCAGACGGTGATCGCCGATGACACCAATATCGTTGGTGGGATCACGACCACGAGCGACCTATGGATCGCCGGCGGTGTGGAGGGCAATATCGAATCCGGCGCGTTGGTGCACGTCGGTGACGATGGGGTCGTGTCAGGCGACATTTCAGCGGCACGGGTCCGCGTTGAACAACGCGGCAGCATCGAGGGCAACGTCAGTGCCAGCGAGATCGAGATCCACGGGCTTGTCCGCGGCAACGTCACCTGCTCGGGTCGACTCTCGGTGCTCGGCACCGGTCAGATCGTCGGAGACGTCAGCGCCAAGAGCCTGCAGGTCGACGAAGGCGCCGGGCTGCAGGGTCGGTGCACGATGCTCACCCGCTGAGCGGGGCCCGGCACGCCCGCTCAGCCCGATCGTCTCTTGGCGCTGGCCGAAACGGCCTCGCTAACAGGCGTTCGGCCGCTATTCGCCGCCGTCGTCCCGTGCGCGTAGGCGCCAACGTGCCGCGACTATTTTTCGGGAATGCCTGCGCGAACGACTTGGTACGCTGTGCCATGCCAAAATCCCAGAAGAAGCTCGTCGTGGTGGTGGCGGCCGGTGCGGTCATTACTGGCGCCTGGCTCGCGGGCTCGCGACTCATGTCCGACGAGGACCGTGGTGCCGACTCGGCCCGCCACGCCATCAACCACGTGTGGATCGAGCGCGTGCCGGCAAATGCGCGCGACATGATCCACCACTTCATGCTCGTCAAGCACCCGGACGGACGAGTCGGGTTGCTGGGCAACTCCTCGCAGTGGCGGCATCATCTTGAACTATTCAAGTGGGGACTCGAGGGTGAACGCCTGCAGGTTTACCTACCGCAGTCCGATACCAAGGTCTCGCTTCGGATCAAGACCTGGGAGTGCGAAGGCGAAGCGCCGGAGCCATTCGAACTCTGCATGGTGATCGATACCGGAAAGCGGAAGCTCCAGTACTTCAGTCGCAAGGACTGGGTGGTTGAGCCACGGGATGCCGTGGACTCGATCGATGCCCTGGTCGCGGAGTATCCGGAGCTCGCCGGGCTTGAAGTCGTGCCGCCGGCCTTGCCGTCCGACTCCAGCGAGGACGATGGTGACCGAGCGGCAGAGCTGGATCCGGATGCCTTGTTCGAGCAGATCTGACCAATGCCCGCAGCGGGGCATAGGTAGGGCACCCGGTGCTCGCTTGTGCCCTGTTGTGACGGTGAACCAGCGGAGGCCACGGTGATCCCACTTCTCATCGCGTTGTTCGTCGCCTCGGTGGTGCTTCTCTCCGGAGTGCGCGTGATGCGGGAATACGAGCGTGCGGTCGTGTTCCGGCTCGGACGTGCTCGGCAGGGCCTGCTCGGTCCCGGACTCGTGTACATGCTTCCGCTCGGAATCGATCGCTCCCGGCTGATCGACGTGCGCACCAAGGTGATCCAGATCCCCCCGCAGGAGGTCATCACCCAGGACAACATCTCGATCATGGTGGATGCAGTTGTCTACGTGACCGTGGAGTCGCCCCGGCACGCAGTGCTCGAGGTCGAGCAGTTCATGCCCGCCACGCTGCAACTCGCGGCGACTACGATGCGCGCGGTGATCGGACGCATGGACCTCGACGAGATCCTCGCGCATCGCGATCGCGTCAACGATGAAGTCCGTACGATCTTGGACACGCGTACAGAGCAGTGGGGCGTGGAGATCAGTGCGGTGGAGCTCAAGGACATCGTCCTTCCGCAGGAGATGAAGCGAGCGCTGGCCCGCCAGGCCGAGGCTGAGCGCGAGCGCCGAGCGAAGGTCATCGCCGCGGAGGGCGAGATGCAGGCCGCGCATAAGCTGGCGGAAGCCGCCGAGGTCATCTCGAAGAATCCCGCCGCCCTTCAGCTGCGCTTATTTCAGACGATCAACGAGATCTCGAGCGAACCGGCCGCGAAGATCGTGCTGCCGATCCCGATCGAGCTTCTTCCGGGCGGCGGTCGTGGGCCAGGCGTCGAGCAGATCACTCAGATCGTCCGTGCGGTGCTCAGCGATAGCAAGCGCGCGGTCCAGGCGGAGGGCCGGCCGCCTGTGCTCAGCGGGGGCGATCGCCCCTCGCTACCGCCGGGAGAATCTCCCGGCGGTCCGCCGCGATCCGACGGTTCGTGAGGCGGAGTTGTGTAGCGATCGCACCCGCTCCACGCTTCGTTCGTCGAGCGCCGAGCGGCTGCGTTTGCCTTGGGGTCCGCATCCCCAAATCCGCCGCACCGCTTCCTGATGGGGGCCAGAAAGCGGGACGGCGGCTCGGTTGATCACGACGGCGTCTTGGCCGTCGGCTTCGCGGCGTCGCCCGGCTTTGCGGCGTCGCCCTCGGGCTTCGCGGCGTCGCCCGGCTTTGCGGCGTCGCCCGGCTTTGTGGCGTCGCCCTGGGGCTTCGCGGCGTCGCCCTCGGGCTTCGCGGCGTCGCCCGGCT
>CADEGN010000271.1 GCA_902826865.1 uncultured Myxococcales bacterium | reverse complement strand
CGGCCGCCTTCACGCCATGGCTCTGCCGGAGGCGGTCGCTAAGAGGCTTACGTTGAAGGTCCGCGCGGGGCAACCCCTCCCTGGCGCGCCCGAGGATGCGCTGCACGGCCGCGTTCGAGAAGCTGAGCTGACCCGCAGGAGCACGTCCAGAAGACTGCCGCGTTGAAGGGACGCAGCGCGGCTACCGGTCCGCCACGATCGCAGGTACATGTATCCGATGTCCTGCTTCTGCCGCTTGGTGATCCGCGGCGGATCCTGCTCCGGACTCACGGGTGGCGATCGGAAGCAGGTGCGGTGCTTGAACTCATCCTCGTCGGGATCGTAGCGCGCCGTGAACTCGACCCGCAGTGCGAACGAGCTCACGTTGGTGCCCCGCAGCGCGTCGCGGTCGAGGATCTGCCCTGCCGTCTCGTCCCAAGGCTCGATGTGCTTCGCGAACTTCGCACGCTCGCGCTCACCGAGGTCGCTCAGCACAACTTCAATACGGATCTGCGGCCCCGTTTCGGTGCACCGGCCGGAGTGGCTTCGGTGCCGACGGAGGCGGTGGTGGTCGAGTCGCTGCCGCCACCGGCACGAGAGTGCACCACAGCCTCCGGCGGTGGGAGGTACAGGTCCCGGAAGAAGTCGTGCTCGTCGACGGAATCTGGGCCGATCGTGCGATCGGGCCCTAGTGCGAGGTCGAGAGCTTCGAGGACGGTCGTTTTTCCCGAGTTGTTCGGCCCGATCAGGACCGTATGACCGGAGAAGTCGATCGTCGCGCTGTTGATGCCACGGAAATTCGAGATGTCAAGCCGACGAACTCGCATGAAGTACGATCTCCTGGCCAATCCGCGGCCTGCTCGGTCGACTCGAGCTCAGGCCCCAGAGTTGCGAGAGCATCTCATGGCTCAGGTCAACCCTCCTCCTCGTCGTTTTGCCCGTGATCCGGACCTTGCCGGCCTCCGCGAGCTCTGCAACGCGAAGCGCACCTGAGGCACGCTGCCGCCGACCTCCGCGCGCTCGTCGTCGAGCTTCGCGTGTTCGTCGACGGATGCGAGCGCGGACGGAGCCCGCCGTGCGGCACGGTGGCCCCTAGCGTTCTCTTCTTTGGCGTCTGAGTCGTCGCCGCTGTTCGCGGGGTGGCCGCAGACCCGCGCCGTTGCCGAGGGCAGCGGCGACAAGCTTCTCGACCCTTGTGCCGGCGAAGCGCGCGCGCTCGGCGAGCGTCATGTTCCCGACCAAGGTCTCGAGGGGGGACATGCGCGGCAGTCTCGCGTGCGTGCGGCCGGCGTTCAAGCGGGGCTTCCAGTTCGTCTCTACGTAGGCGCGACACGGCCGCGCTCGATCTTGCGTCTCGGCGACGTTCCGCTCGCGACGCGGAGCTTGGCATCGACCAGCAGATCGAAGCTTGGGTTGCATCCGGGCGGGGCGCGCCGACCCTGAGCTACACTCCCCGACGAGGACTCCCGGACGGGAGGCTACGACACTCCACCATGGCGTCTTCACGATCGCGAAGGAAGCCCTCACGACGGCGGATCGCCTCGGGCGGCTCAACCGCGGGGGCCGATCCGTGATGGACGAACAGGACGCGGGCGCGGAAAGGGCGGCCCACCCAGGACGCGTCTACATGCTCATCAAGGTCTACGCCGAGCAGCAGTACGCGGACGCCTTCATCGACCGCGGCCAGTTGCACATGAAGACCGTCGGCGCGTTCCAGCGAATGGAGGACGACGGATCCGGCAGGGCGGACCCGAACGATGGCATGGACCACATCTTTCAGCGGGAGGGCCTGACGCTTTCCTTCAAGCCGGAAGGCGAGAAGTACAAGGACGCCCAGCCGTGGATAATCCCGAGTACCCACCTTGCGGGACCGATAAAGCTCTTCATGAACGCGACGCGTGCCCGTCACATCTTCTGCGCATACGCGGTGAGTGACCACCACGTCGACCTCGTCCGTCGGGGTGAACCTGTCTTCGACCGACGCATCGCAGACTTGGGCGGCTACGCCATCATCGTCACGAGTCCAGCGAGGTTCCTGGAACGCGCGAAGGCGGCCGCGGACGCGCGTGAACTGCGACTCGGGTACGGGCCGGTGAAGTACATCCACCTCGCAGCGCACGACGGAGAGCTGGACCCGTTCAAGAAGGATGTGCGCTTCGCGTATCAGCACGAGTTTCGTCTAATGAGCAGCGAAACCGGCGACGACTTCGTGAATCTTGACGTGGGGTCGCTCGACGATATCGCCCGGCGCTTCCCCGGACGGGACTTGAACCGCGCGGTCCAGGAAGCGATCGAGACGCAACTACTCGGCCGCGAGCCCCCTCAAGCGCCGGGTTCTGGAGAGGCTCCCAGCGGAGAAGCGTGAAGACGAGCGTCATCAGCCGACGGTGCGATGCCGAGTTCTCGTGACCAACCGACCGCGCGAGCGGCCCCCATGGCCGCCACTCGTTCGTGCGCTCCCTGAGTTCACCCGAGTTCACCCCGAGCCGTCGGTCGTCACCGGTCCACATGGGTCGACGCCGGTCCGCACCGACGAGATCCCACGAATTCGGGCCCGAGACCCCCCATGCGCGCCGGTTCGACTCCCGGCCCCTCCACGGACGACTATCCGAAAACGGGGAATCCTGGGAGGCCGTTTTCGTAGCTTGTACCAAGCGCAGGTCCGCTTCAGCGCCGGCATGGCCGCGCGTCAGATCTGCGACCGCCAGTGCCATCGTCTCGGTGTGTCGGAAGGACCGGAGGATCCGCGCGTGTTGTCATACCCTCTGCAGATCCGTCACACTGGGACGCTCCGAAGGGCTGAGGGGGTCAGATCCCACGATGCACTCGCCCGCCCACGGTAGATCCAATCCCAATCACTTTCGTCGGAGGGCGGCCACCGCTTACCCGTTGCCTGGTCAAGCGCGACCTCTTGGAACAGGGGTGGGCCTTGATCATCCACCAGTTCCGTCATACCGCCGATGATGGCACGCCCCGAGCCGCCCCGAAATTGCCCCGAAATTGCCCCGAAAGGTCAATGACTGCTCAGCGAGCGCCGTCGCAATAGTGCGTTTTCCTTCAATGAGGGCGTCCGTCTCAAGAACGGGGCCGCCCTCTGACGATCTTCACCGACGGCCCCAAGCCGCCTCCGACGCAAATTCGCGAATGCCCGCTTGATCGCGACCATCTCGGCTCGCCCGTCCTGTTCCAATGTGCAAGCGCGTCATGACGCATTGACCGTGAAATGAGACGCTGCTATACGGATGTCCTTCCAGGAGGGATGCAGTGGGCGGAGCCAAGAAGAATCATAGGCAGGCGTTTCTCATCGCGGCCGTATTGGTAGGCGCTGCCTATAGCGCGAGCGCCACGGTTGCGTGCGGCTCGAGTACCAACCCAGAATCAAAGTGTTTCGGAATGCGCATCCCAGGGCAAGGAGACCTGGCAGTGCATCACCGGTGCTGAAATCTACAAGGGGCCGGCCTGCGTGCCCCCAGGAGGCCTCGAGTTCGAGATCATCCTTGCATGCAATGGGCAAGGATATGCAACCACCACCGGTTGGAACAACTCAGTGCCGACCGCGTGCAATGGACTGCAGGACACGGGAGGTGACACAGGCGGCGCCGACCAGACCTGCGTTGGCTGGAATCCGGCGTCACGGGTTACGCTGAGCGGTGGAGTACGCCGCGTCTCAAAGAGTTTCATCGACCAGCTCGCCGCCAGTCCGTTTGCACTGACCGAATGCGACGGCGCGAGGCTCGAGCGACAAACGACCGGCGGGTACAAAATCGTGAATGCGACCACTGCGACGCTCTTGTACCAACTTGGACTCCGAAACAATGACGTCGTCCTGAAGATCAACAATCAGACCCTGAATTCTATGAGCGAGGCGGCAAAGCGATACGCCGATCTATACCTCGCCGGGAACGTCTTGTCGTACTCTCTGCAGATCCGTCGCAATGGGACACTCCAGACGCTCTCATACGCGGTGGATCCATGAGGACTGGTCATACTGGCGTACTTGCAGTGATCGTGGTGCTGTTTGGCTGCGGTCCGGAGCCCGCCGACGAGATCCCCGCCGACGCCGCCCAGCGTTATGCTGCATCGATCTGCGACGCCGTCGATCGTTGCAGCTGCATGGACGATGGATTCGAAGACGCCTCCGCCTGCGCGGAGGCGGCAGAGCGCGAGTTCGGGCGCGTGCGCGAGCTGCCGGGGATGAAGTTCGATCGGGCGTGCTTCGAAGACGTGCTTGAGTACTTCGGGCGCGTCGGTTGTGAATCACAGCTGGAAGCGGAGTTTGAGTCACTGCCGTGCCTTGTTTTCGAGGGCACGCGTCGTGCCGGCGAGCCTTGCGCCTCGCTGTTTGTTCCCCGACCTGGGGAGCGGATTACGCCTGGCGGGGGACTTGCCGAACCGACGTGCGCAGATGGTCTGGCGTGTGTCGAGGGGGTTTGCGGGCCAGCACAGCCGCCCACTAACGTCGGTGACACCTGTGGTCTCGCTAAAGAGGTGGGCTGCAAGTCAACCGACGCCGCACCGATCCATTGCAACACGGAGGGTGTGTGTGTGCCAAGCTCCCTTTTCGGTGAGCCTTGCGAGTCTCCCTACGCTTGCACAGATTCCGGCTCCTACTGTGCAGGGCTGTTTGAGCCCGGCGACGTGGGAACGTGCGAGCCGAAGCTTCAGCCGGGAGCCTCGTGTGATCCCAACGAGATCGAGTCGTGCTCGTGGGACGAACACCCCTACACCTACTGCGGGGCAACGCAGACTTGCGATCGCCCTTGGCCGGGTGTGTGCCGCCGACTGTTGTTCGGGCCCGACGAGGCTGACATACGCGTCTGGTTCGGGCAGTGAGCGCTCGGCGTTCGCCGCTGCGTCGACGAACTTAGGGCAGCGATCCGTCGAGCGCGTACCCCTGCAACTGGTCGCTGACGCGCTCGCACAACGCCTGGTCGCCGTCCACGCAGCGCTCGTGGTGGATCTTGAGCGCGGTGTCGCACGGGTCGTCGCAAGCGACGGTAAGAACAGGGAAGAGGCAGACGATCACGCGCAACAATCTAGTCTCCTCGTCACTCGGGGCTGAAGTTCGCACGGCAGTCGAGCACGCCCTCTGCGGCGTGCTTCTGCAGCCAGTGGCAGCTCTTGTCGTCGCCGTCGGAGCAGCGCGCATCGTGTACACGCCAAACGGACTGGCAGGGCCGCAGCCGATGAAGATAGGGTGCAGGCAGAACCACCGCCACGCGTTGCACAAGAGCTCTGTCGCGTCGGCATGAAACCGTCCGGCGTCGCACCGAAAGCCGTGGCAAGGCGCACAAGCCCGCCTAGGCGTGGAAGACTGAGCCTTTGTTCCCAGGCGTGCATCCTCAGCTCGGCTACGCCGATCACGTGGAAAAGGAGGTAGATCGGAATGCCACGCGAGGCTCGAACCTCACGCAGCTTCTCGCCTCTCTTCATTGCGCATGTTCGCGCGAGTGTCTTCGTCGGAGATTGCGTTCATGGTCTCCGATTACCCCGACTGCACGGCGGGGCAACCCGTGGGCACATGTGCCCGACTTCGCGGACTGCGTCGGATGGCCACGTAACTGGAGGGCACGGGAGTCGAATGATCATGCGGGCTTAGCTTGCCAAGTGCGCGCCACGTTTGACGTTTTTCGCCCGCATATAAGGGTTCGACTCCCGGCGCCTCCACCACCAAGCCCGCGACATCGCGGGCTTTTTTTGTGCCGTAGCTCGAACGTAGCTCCGACGGACGCTCGGGGGCCGTGATCGCGGTGGCGAACGTGGCCTCCTCGGTCTCGGGGACCGGCTTGAACGCGGCCACCGCGGCGCACAGGGTTGGCCACGGCAGCGTCGTGTAGAGGTCGAACGCGTGGCGCGTGCCCGCCGTGTGGGTCGTTCTCTGCAGGTGATCTCGGCGCGCGCCATCGGCTTGGGCAAGCGAGATGAACGTGCGGCGCAAGTCGTGAAAACGACGATGCGGGATCCCGAGCACCTCGAGGTCTCGCGTGAAGCGTTTGCCGATCTGGTTCTTCGTTCGCATCGTGCCCGCCGGGCGGTGCTTGTGGGCTCCGTTTCCGCCGCGAGAGATCGGACTGGGCACGATGAGATCGTCCGCGCCGGGAACGTGCCCGACGACCGCCGCGTAGTGTCGCCGCCGCCAGTCCGTGAGCACGCGTGCGAGGATCGGATGCACGGGCACGCTGCGGGGCTGGTCCGTCTTCGTGACCGAGTCGTAGCTATGGGCGACGAGCATGCGCGGCAACGGCTCGGCGTCGTCGATGTGACGCCACCGCAGGCCCGCGATCTCGCCTCCGCGCAAGCCGCTCAGGGCCGCGATCGCGTAGATGACCCGCCGGTCGATCGGGAGCTGCGGATCGGTGAGAAGCCGAACGACCTCCTCGCGCGAGTACATCGCGCCCTGGCGCCACTCCGGATCCTTGTCGCCGGCGCGGCCGAGATGACGCGCGTGAACGTTCGCCGGGTTGGTCTCGATGAGCTCGTCATCGATCGCGTCGTCGAACAACACTTTGAGGTTGGAGTGGATGTTCCGGATCGTCCCCGGTGCGAGCCCATCAGCGCGGAGCTTCGCGAGCAGCTGCTTCACCATCGGCCGGGTGACGGCGGGCAGCGGATATCCACCGAGCACCGGCAGGATGCGGAAGCGGAATCTCGACTCGTCGTTGTCGACGTCACGGATCCCGCGATCGCGCCGCTGCGCGATCCATGCCTTGGCGTACTTCTCGACGCTCGGGATCGCCGACGAACGCTCAGGCGACGCCGCGGCGCGTTGGCGGATCGCGAGCTCGATGCGTTCGAGCGCCTGCCGTGCCGCCGCCTCCTCACCGACGGCAAACGGCGAGGGCTTGGTCACGGTTCGACCGTCCGGGCCCTTGTTGCGCCACCATAGCTTCGAGGAGTCCTTTCGACGATAGACGCTTCCCATCGATCACTTGCCTCTCAGAACACGCATGCTCCGGAGCTCTGCCTCGACGGCATCGGCGATCGGATCCGCGATCTCGGGAGCGAGGAGCTCGTGGATCTCCGAAGCGCGGACGAGCAGCCGGCGCCCGGAGCCGTAGCGTCGGAGCCGGCCCTGCTTGAGCCACTCGCGGATGGTCGCCGGCGTGACGCGGGCCAGCTCGGCGGCCTCGTCCGTGTCGAGGTACTCACGCTCGACCTGGCCCCTCGCGGCGTGGCGCAGTGCTGCCGTCGTCGAGCGAAGCTCGTCGAGGATCGGGGCGACTGCCTCGGCCACCGCACGCCGCACCGCATCGTCGATGCTCACGATCGCCTCCCGATGCTGATCGCCGCACGGCCGTGTGGGGGTGCACGGTGTGCACAATGTGCAGCGTTTTCGTCGCGATCAGCCTCACTCGCGCGCGGCGGCTGAGCACCCCCGACAAGCGCGCGACAAGCTGAAGGATCGTGGGGCCCCCTGGGTCGGCGCCCCGATCGATGCGCGTGCGCGGCGACGCCCACGGTAGGGTTGGCCAGGGAAGTGCGGTCGGAGTCCATCGGAGCTTCGGGGTCGCGGGGTCACAGGCGCCCCGCTTCTCGCCTTGCCGGATCTCCGTGGCGTTTTGCATGGGCGGACGAGTTCGTGACGTGGACATTGAGCGGTCGCTCCCTCGGGCTACGGCTCGGGGATCGTTCGGCCCAGCACGCGCTGGATCGTGCTCGGCCACCACTCGCCGTCGCGCGCGCGGATTCCGTTCGCGCGGCAGTACTCCGCAACCGCGCGCAGGCTCATGGAGTCGCGCAGCTTGGACAACATTGCGCCCCGGCGGTGGTCCCTTGAATGCTCCACCGCCCACGCCCGACCGCGTGAACGTGTTGTACCCTTCGCCTCGACATGCGTCCCAAGCGACGGTTCGTGGCGTCCCTCGACCAGGTGAAGATCACGCGAGACGGCGAGTCCGCGAACATCGAGTACGCCGACTCGACCGTCGGCGGGACCAGCCTGACGCTCGGTCCGAAGATCCACGGGATGACCGACCAGGACATCCTCGACTGCCACAACGAGATCATCGAGACGATGGACGAGCTGCGCGCGACCTCGGAGCACGTCGCTCGCGAGATCCCCGTCGGCAAGCCGCAGGTCGAGTACTCCGAGCTCTGCGATCAGTGGGTGCCGCGCGGCGACGTCGTCCGCTGCGTGGTCACCTGCGACGACGAGGGGCGAGCTGCGCTCGACATCGATGGTCGCGAATTCACCCTGGAGGAGTTCGGCAGGATGCTGCTGACGCACGAGGGCTGGGGCATGCGGCTCGTCTTCGTCAACGAAGACCACATCGACGAGGAACCGGCCATCGAGATCGCCGAGCCGAACGAGGACGCGAGCGAGCCTCCCGGCGACGAGCCGTAGCGTTCACGAGCCCCGCCCCCGCGCCGGCTGCGGGCTGCGCGGCGTCGCCCGAGCGCGGCGCGTGCCGCCCGAGGTTCGCCGGGGCCAACGGGGCGCATCGCCCGGGTTCGCTCCGGCCCTGGTGCTTCGACGCACTCTACGGCCCGTTTTCGTTTATTGCGTTTACGCCCGGAGCGGCTAAGCTCCCTTCGGAGACACCGCCATGCACGCCGCACGCGCGCCGACCAAGGACGTCGCCGACATCGCTCGCTCCGCGCTCCGCGGCCTCGAGCCGCTGAGCAAGCGCGCCCGGGGGCCGCGCGCGGTGACGCTGCGCTCCGAGGACAACGGGCGCGAAGTCAGCGTCACGTTGCCGCCGGACGCATTGCGTCTGCTCGTCGAGGTGCTCGGGCACATGGCCAACGGCAGCCTCGTCGCCGTCATCCCGATGCACGCCGAGCTGACCACGCAGCAGGCGGCCGAGTTCCTCAACGTCTCGCGCCCTCACGTCGTCCGGCTGCTCGAAGAGGGTCAGATCCCGCATCGCAAGGTCGGCACGCATCGTCGCATCAAGATGGTGGACATCCTCGAGTACAAGCGTCGCGAGGAGGCCGAGGCCAAGGCCGCGCTCGACGAGCTCGCTGCCGAGGCGCAGAAGCACGACCTCGGGTACTGACGGGATCGTGTCGTGGCGTTCGTCGTCATCTACGATGCGTGCGTGCTCTTCCCGGCACCGCTTCGCGATCTGCTGATCCGTGTGGCACGGACCGGCGTGGTTCGGGCCCACTGGAGCGACCGCATCATCGAGGAGTGCTTCCGGGCCGTGCTCCGCGAGCGCCCGGATCTCGTGCCCGAGAACCTGACACGCACCAAGGATCGAATGAACGTTGCCCTGCCGGACGCCAACGTGACCGGACACGAGCCGCTCATCGACAGCTTCACCCTGCCCGATCCGGACGACCGCCACGTGCTCGCCGCTGCTCATGCTGATCCTCTCAGGGTTCGTCGGGGCCCGCTACGCGCAGCGCGTGCCTCTTTCGCTCTCGGCCAGTCTGGTCTTCGAGCAGTCCTATGCTCCGGTGGAGGGAGACAGCGCGTCGCTTGCCGAGCTCTGCGCGCTCCTGTCTGCTTTGAGTGAGGTCCCGGTTAACCAGTCCATCGCTGTGACCGGTTCGGTGAATCAGCACGGGGAAGTCCAGGCAATCGGCGGCGTGAATGAGAAGATCGAGGGGTTCTTCGACGTCTGTTGCATGCGCACGCTGACGGGGAAGCAGGCCGCCCTCATCCCGCGCGGCAACGTGAAACATTTGATGCTGCGACCTGATGTTGCCGCTGCGGCTGCTGCGGGGCGGTTCCAGATCGTCGCCGTAGATTCCACCGACGACGCCATGGAGTTTCTTACGGGTCTTCCCGCAAGCGAGGTGAACAAGCGCATCGAGTCGCGACTCGCCGCGTTCGCGGAGGCTGCCCGCGCCTTCCTCCCGGGGGGGCGTTAACCCACAATCGTCGGACGGCGCCCGGCGTGCAAGTACATCGGCCAGCCCGAGCCGGCCGTCAGAACAAAGCCCCGCCTTCGGAGGCACCTGGGCGCCCGAACTCTTCCATCTCGGGGAACCCAAGTTTGTGCAGGAAGGTGAGCAGCAACCGCTGGTGCT
>CADEGN010000270.1 GCA_902826865.1 uncultured Myxococcales bacterium | reverse complement strand
GATTCGCTCGTGCAAGCGGAAGTTCGCTGGCCGGAGTGGATAGAGGATCCGCAGCAGGCCGTAGGTGACGACGAAAGCGACCATCGGCATCGCGAGCCATGCCGGCAGGAGTCGTTTCCACAGCGTTGCAGGCTCAAGGTGGCCAATGTGCAAGCCTGCGGCGACCAGTGCGAACACGGTTACCCACGAGGTCGACTGCGGGACCTTGAGCAAGTTGGCGAGAAACAGCGACGCCGTGGCCGCTGCGAGCACGCACAGCACGCGAGGTCGCGTGAGCTCCTCTGGCGGCACAAACCCGCCCGCGAGGGTCTTGGCCACGAGTTGTCCAAGCACGAGCGCGCCGACGATCACGCAGAGGCCATAGACCAGAGCCGCGAGGCGGCGTGAGATCAGGTTGGCGCCGAGCGCCACCGAAAATGCGGGGGCGAGTCCGCTGCCGCCCATGTTGAGTGCGAAGGCCCCGGAGCACAGCAGCAGCAGAACTTCAAGGGTGCCCATGGCCGAAGAAGGCGGGTCGATCACCGCGGCGGCGGCGGACCTCGCCCGCCGCCGCGCATGTTCGGGAGCATAGCGGGTTCGCACGGGGTACGGGCGCTTGGCGATCGCGCGCCGGTCGGGCAAACCGCGCGCTAAGCTCGCTTGGCGTGGTTGGCACCAACACCACCGACCAAGAGGATGTCACGGGCGCGACGCTTGTCGCGACGGACGCGGCGGCGACCGATCCGCGCCCCGACGCGGTGCTCGCCCGGGGCAGCTCGATCGGCCGCTACGTCGTGATCGATCGCCTCGGTGCCGGCGGTATGGGCGTCGTTTACGCGGCGCTCGATCCTGAGCTCGGGCGGCAGATCGCGGTCAAGCTCGTGCTTGCGTCGACCAAGCCGCATGCCACGAACGGCTCGTTCGTCAGTCCGGGTGCAGCTCGGCTGTTGCGCGAGGCCCAGGCGATGGCCCGCCTCCACCACCCGAACGTCATCGTCGTTCACGACGTTGGAACTGTCGACGGTCGCGTGTTCATCGCGATGGAGTACCTCGATGGTGGGACGCTCGGCGAGTGGCTGGAAGCGGCGGCGCGACCGTGGCGCGAGGTGCTGACGCGGTTCTTGGCGGCGGGTCGCGGGCTCGCGGCGGCGCACGCTGCCGGCATTGTCCATCGCGACTTCAAGTCGGACAACGTTCTGCTCGGTAGCGACGACCGGGTGGTGGTCACGGACTTCGGTTTGGCCCGCGCCGAGGGCGAGCTCGGGTCGACCGAGGAAAACCGCAACGTCGCCCTCCAGGACCCGTTCGATGCCAAGTTGACCCGCACTGGCGCGCTGATGGGAACGCCGGCGTACATGTCGCCCGAGCAACACGCAGGTTCCACGGCCGATGCGCGCAGCGATCAGTTCGCGTTCTGCGTGGCGCTCTACGAGGGCTTGTATCGTCGGCGGCCATTCGCGGGTGACACGCCGGCTAGCCTGGCGGCCAACGTCCTCGAGGGAGCCCTGCGCCCTGCGCCCGACGATAGCGATGTGCCGCGGTGGTTGTACACCGTGCTTGCCCGCGGTTTGGCGGTGCGTGCCGACGCGCGCTTCGCCGACATGGACGCGTTGCTCGCGGCGTTGGCTGAGGATCCAACCGCGACCCGCCGACGGCGGTTACGGCGGGGCGCTCTTGCGTTCGCGGCCGTCACGGCGGTGGGGGTCCCCGTCGTCTTGGTTCAGCAACGCGAGGAGGTCTGCACCCATGCGCGTGCGGAACTCGAAGCGGTGTGGAACCAAGATAGCCGGGCGCGTGCCCACGCCGCGTTCGCGGCATCGTCGCGTGCCCACGCCGCGAAGGCCTGGCACAAGAGTGAGCTCGACATCGATTCCTACGCCGAGCGGTGGATCGAAGCGCACACCGATGCGTGTGAAGCCACGGCGATCCGCGGTGAACAATCCGAGGACATGCTCGATCGCAGGATGTTGTGCCTGCAACGGCGACTTCGCGAGGTCGACGCTGTCGTGCGCGTGCTTGGCGACGCGGACGACGCGGTGGTCGACCAGGCAGACAGGGCGCGCGATGAGCTGGGCGACCTTGCGGACTGCAGCGATACTGCCGCGTTACTCGCCGAAGTGCCGCCCCCTACCGTGGCTGCGCGCGCCGAGGTCGAGGCGATCCGCGCGGAGCTCGATCGCGTAGCCGTCGCGCGGACCGTCGGGCGTTTTACCGAGGCCGGGGAGATCCTCGATTCGCTGACGGGCCGGGTCGACACGGTGGACTACGGGCCGCTTCGCGCGCGCTACCTGATGCTGCAGGGCGCGAGCTTGCTCGATCGCGGACGGATCGAGGAGGCAGAGGCCCACCTGTACGACAGCGCGCGCGTGGCCGCCCAGGCCCACGCTGTGGCGCTCGAGCCGATGATCTGGCTTGGGCTCGTCCGTACTGTTGGGATGCATCACGATCGACCCCTGGAGTTGCCGCCGCTAATCAAGGTCGCCGAGGTCGCTGTGGCACGCGCGGGCAATCGCGCGGCCGATCAGGGAGCGCTGGCGGTGGTGATCGGAACACAGGCTGTCTTGCGTGGCCAATTCACCGAGGCGGAGGCCGAGCTTCGCAAAGCGATCCCGCTCGTGGCTGAAACTCGCGGCGCTGAGCACCCGGACACACTTGAGGCCCGCGAGTCGCTTGCGCTCGCGCTGCACGGGCAGACCCGCTACGACGAGGCCGAAGAGATCCTACAAGCGGTGGCGGATACGATTGTCCGCACGCTTGGAGCCAGCCATCCGCGCCTCGGGCCGGTCCAAGCCAACATCTCGCGCATCGAGGCCGCGCGCGGGGATCTCGTGGCCGCCGCCGCATCTGGGCGAGCGGCGCTGGAAGCCCTCATGCTCGGTTACGGTCTCGAGCACCACTTGGTGGCGACGGCGCATGCGAATCTCGCCACGACGCTGCGCAAGCTCGGTCGGTACGACGAAGCAAAGGCCAACCTCGAAGCCGCGTTGAAGATCGAGCGCAAGCTGCATGGGCCGGCAAGCCCACGGATCGCGGCGTCGATCTTCGGCCTCGCGCAGGTGCTGATGGCCCAAGACCGGGCCAGCGACGCGCTTGCGACGTATCGCGAGTCCCTCGAGATGTGGAGTCAGACCTTGGGCGCCGAGGATCCTCGCTGCGCGTACGCGTTGCACGGGATCGGCCGCGCCGAGCTAGCGCTCGGACATCGGGCCGAAGCGATCGAGGCGCTCGAGCGCGGGCTCGCCCTGCGCGAGGTGAGCAAGGATGTTTCGCGCGCGGATCTTGCCGAGACGCGGTTCCTGCTGGCGGAGGCGCTCGGTCACGCCGACCCGCGCGCGCGCGAACTGGCCGCGAAGGCGAGAGTCGCATTTGTGGAGGAGGGGGCGCAGTCGGACATCGCTGCGGTCGACCGCTGGACGAATCGGTGAGGGCAGCGGGCGCTCTGGCAAGCCCGCCTCAGGTGCTCGATTCATCGTCACGGGTGTCGTTCTCGGGGGACCGCGCCGACCGGCGCGGCGTAGGCACAGCTCACGTGCCTATACCGAAGCGCGGCAAGATCCACACCTGCAGCGCGAACCACCCAGCGATTACGACCGCGATCTCGAGAAAGCCTTCCATCGTCCGTCACCTCAGCGCCCGAAGAGGTTGCGTAGCCACGAGGAACCGGCACCCTCGGAGTTCGCCCCGGATTCCGAGCCCGACGCCGCGCGGCTAGACGCGCGCGCACTGCCGCACGCGCAACGATCCTGGGGACGCACGTCACCTAGCACCTGCTCGACATGGGCGCCGCACCCGGCAAACCCCGGACGTCCGCACCTAGGACACTCGATTCGACGACACATCACACACCTCCTGCCGCGCGCTTCGTTCCGACCTCGCGCTCGATCTCGTTCATGTCCAGCGCTCGCACCTGGGCGAGCAACTTGTCGAGGGCGCCACCGGGAATCATGCCGGGTTGCGCCGCAAGCAGTACGCCGTCGCGAAATACCGCGAGCGTCGGAATGCTGCGGACTTTGAAGGCCGCCGCGAGGCCTGCCTGGGCCTCGGTATCGACCTTGCCGAAGACCACGTCGGGATGACGGGCGCTGGCAGCCTCGAACACCGGCGCGAAGGCGCGGCACGGGCCACACCAATCCGCCCAGAAGTCGAGCAGCACGATGCCCGGCTTGACTACGGTCGCTTCGAAGTTGGACTCGGTCACCTCGACGGTCGCCATCTGGCCTCCTGTCCGTGGGAGCCCGTCCGCGGAGAAAGGATTCGTGCGCGGCGCGAAATCCTCCGCGGCCGTGGTCGCCGCTCCGACGGACATGAGGGCGAATCGCGCGCGCGTCATCGGCGAGGACAGTGACCACGGGGCCCGTCACGATCGAAGTACTGATGCGCGCTTTGTCACATGCTCACTGATCCCGCGAGCTTCGGTGCGCGCAATATCGCCCCGGCGCTGCCGCGTTCACAACGTTCTTCTCCGCTGGGGGCATCCGTCGCGACGAATCTGCTGAGCTTCCGCCGCTACTATCCGCGGTAGATCGCATCCTCTCGTCGGGGAGCTGCAACTTCCATGAGACTCGATCGTTCCACCGCCGCCTTGGGCGCGGGGTTCAGCCACGTCGCACGTCGGAGCGGGCACGGGAGCGCCGCCTGGCGAACGCTTCCAATCGTGTTGCTCGCGGCTTGTCACCGCCCCGTGGATGCTGGAGGCGACCCGGGCCGCGAGACGGGGCCATGCATCGAGGACCAGTGCTTGGGCGGCGAGCTCGTTTGCCTCTCCGACCTCTGCGTCGACCCGAATGGTGCGGGCGAGTCCGAGGGCAGCGCGAGCGCAGCGGACGGCGCCGACGATGGAGGCGGCCAACCAAACTCTCGCGACGTCGACATCCTCTTCGTCATCGACAATAGCGGCTCGATGGGCCGTGCGCAGGGGCTCCTCAGCGCGGGGATCTTCGACTTCTTCGATGTGCTCGACGGCGCCGGCGCGAACTGGCGGGTCGGGTTCACGACGAGCGACAACGGCAACCCCGTCTGCGGAAATGCGACCTCCCCCGAAGCCGGTGGTTTAGAGCTGTCGAGCTGCCTCAAGCGTCAATCCCAGTTCATCTTCAATGGGAACCCACCCGCGGACGCAACCGCGGAGGCCTGCGTTGATCATTGCAGCGGCACCGTCGACATCTTGCCCACCAGCACGGAGTTTGACCCGGTGAAGTCGCCACGACCGTGGATGGAGAGCCGCGACGGACAAACGAACCTCGCAACCCCATGGACCGCCGCCGATGCGTTCGGATGCCTTGCGCCCCAGGGGATCGCAGGCTGCGGATTCGAATCCCCGCTCGAGTCTATGCACAAGGCGATCCTCCGCGCGTCGTCGGAGAACGAGTCGCAATATGGCTTTTTGCGCACCACGGCCATGTTCGTGGTGATCATCGTCTCCGACGAGACCGACTGCTCCTACGCAGACAAGTCGATTTTTCTTTCCGAAGCGCAGGGCGGGGAGACGGCATTGTGGAGCGATCCCAAAGCGCCGACTCCGACCTCCGCGGTGTGCTGGCGTGCGGGCGTCTCGTGCAGCGGGGGGCCCGGCACCTACGACGAGTGCCATTCGGAGAACAAGGGTGCCTCCGGAGAACGTGGCGTTCCCGATGAGGATGCCGTGCTCTTCCCGGTCTCGCGATACATCGATGCCTTGCAAGCGATCGAGGACGAGCGCAAGCGGCTCATGCCTGCCCAAGAAGTCTTGGTCGCACTGATCGCCGGCGTCCCCGACGGATATGAGACCCACGGTATGGCTTTCTACGCCGACGATCTCGACCCCGTCTACGCGTCCAACTTTGGGATCGGGCCGGGCTGCGAAAACGCCCAGGACCGGGCGCGGGCCATACCGCCGGTGCGCGAGCGGGAAGTGGCGGAGGCGTTCGCGATCCGTGACCGGCGGGACATCTACTCGGTGTGCGCGGACGGCTACTCGGCCGCGCTGCGCAGGATCGCGGGCGGCATCGTGGACCAGTTCGAGCAATAGCCGTTGGCGGCCTGCACGAGCCCGGGTTCGCACAATTAGCGGGCCATCGAGCGTGGACGAAAGGCGCTTCATGACGCACGCTGGGGCGAGACTCGCGAGTGCCCGTCGACGCGTACCCGCCGATCCTTGCGATCCCCGGCTTCAGCGAGCCCGTCGCTTGCTTCACGCACCTGCTCGGATCGGGAGTGTTTCTCGCGCTCGGCATTGCCCTGCTGCGCCGCGCGCACGGTCACTGGGGACGCACGGCGGGGCTCGCCACGTTTGCGTTCGCCGGTGTCGTGCTCCTCGCGATCAGTGGCGTGTTTCACCTGCTCGAGCCGGGCGGAGTGGTGCGCGCGGTGATGCGGCAGCTCGATCATGCGGCGATCTTCTTCTTGATCGCCGGGACGGTCACCGCAGTGCAAGCGACGATGTTCACCGGCGTGTGGCGGTGGGGCGTGATCGCGGTGCTGTGGGCGGTGACGGCGACGGCGATCACGCTGAAGACGGTCTTCTTCGCGAGCGTGCCGGAGTGGCTGAGCCTGACGATGTATCTCGGGCTGGGCGGCTTCGCGGTGGTCTCGGTGTGGAAGATCCATCGTCGCTACGGTTGGGCGATGGTCGGGCCGCTCGTGTGGGGCGCGCTCGCGTACAGCGTGGGGGCGGTGCTGGACTTCCTGCGCCAGCCGCTCTTGATTCCCGGCGTGATCGGACCACATGAGGTGTTCCATGTCGCCGTGCTCCTCGGAGTCGGGTGGCACTGGTGGTTTCTGTACCGCGTCGCCGACGAGCGGCGCGTAGTGGCGGTGCGTTAGCCGAGGAACTTCGCGATGTGTCGCCACGCGTCGGTCGCCCGCGTTTGCAGGACGAGGTGCGGCCCATCGACGGCGACGAGCGTTGCGGATGGTTTCACGGCGAGGATGTGGTCGGTCGCGCACGACGGGATGATCCAGTCGTGTTGCGCTCGCAGCACGAGCAGCGGACGATCGAGTCGCTCGAGCTCAGGCGTGACGTCGGTGGAGAGCACGGAGGCGATGCGATCGGCGAGAACCCGTGGTGGCACGGATGCGGTCGCTTCGCGGGCTGCGAGTGCGATCGTTGCATCACCGCCGGTGAGGAAGTGGCGCATCAGCACGAGCGGTGGTTGGCGCGCGAACACGAACCTCGGTACGTGCGCGAGGATACGCGGCAGCGGCGGCGCGACGAAGCTCGCGCACAGGACGACGGCGGTCACCCGAGGGCAGCGATCGGCGACGAGCAGCGCGAGTGGGCCGGAGAAAGACTCGGCGATGAGCGCGAACGGTTCGGGTGGAGCGCGATCGAGGACGTGGTCGGTGAGTTCGGCGTAGGAGCGGGGGCGATCGCGCGGCAGCGCGAGTGGATGCAGTGCGAAGGCGGGCGGTGCCGCCGCGATGAAGGGTGCAAAGAGCTTCGCAGTACCGTCGAGGCCAGGGAGCAGTACCGATGGCGGGGCGGTCACGTCGGGGGAGTGTAGCGAGCTGCGCGCGCAGCGAAACGCGCACCGAAGTCGCGCGTCGCGGAGCGGACCGCGACAGTGGGACGCAGGGGAGCCTGACGACTGCCGCTCGCCGAGCCGCACGAGCCGGGGTGTTGGCCGGAAATTTCCATGCGGCCCAACACCACACGCGCGATGGCGTGATCGATCGGGGGGCGGTAACGTCTTCTGCGTTGGTGTCGGAACACGTACAGCGCGCACTCGCGACCGCGCCTCCGCGATTGACCCCGCAATGGCGAGGTCGAAGATGACGCCGACGCCTGGGCCGAGGGGCCTGCCCCACGCGGTCGCCGAGGCCTTCGCCGGGCCACACATCGACGTCGAACTCGCCCGCGCCCACGCCCACGCCCGCGAGCGCTTGTTCGGCGAGCCGGCTGCTCCCGTCCGCATTGGCCGCTTCATTATCCTCGAGCGCATCGGCCAGGGTGCAATGGGCGTCGTCTTTGCCGCCTACGATCCGGAGCTCGATCGCAAGGTTGCGATCAAGGTCCTCATCGAGCGCGACGACGCAGGCGCGGAAGCCAGCCGCTTGGCCATGGAGGCCCGCGCCATGGCCAGGCTTTCCCATCCAAACGTCGTCCATGTGTACGAGGTCGGCGAGCACAGCCGTCGCCTCTTCATCGCGATGGAGTTTGTACGCGGCGTGAACCTGCGCCAGTGGCTTACGGTCCCGCGCACCTTGCAGGAGCGACTCGGCACGTGCCTTCAGGCGGCTCGAGGCCTCGCCGCCGCCCACGCCGCTGGTCTCATCCACCGCGACTTCAAACCCGAGAACATCATCGTCGGCGACGATGGCATTACGAGAGTGCTGGACTTCGGCCTCGCCAAACCCACCGAGGTCGCGTCCGAACCTGGCTTGAACTCCATTGCCTCCGCCGACCTGATCGTCACGGCCTCGGTCCACGGGACGCCCGGCTACATCGCTCCCGAGGTTCTCCGCGGCGCGCCGGCATCGGCTCGTTCCGACAAATTCTCCCTTGCCGTCACAATCTGGGAGGCACTCGCCGGGCGCTTGCCCTTCGACGGCTCGACCACAGAGGCTCGCCTCGCTAGCACGCTGCGCGGCCGGATCCCCGACGACGCGCCGCTGCCACCGGCATGGATCGAACGCGTGCTCCGCCGCGAGCTCGAAGGCGCCGGTGTTGCAACCGTCGACGAGCTCATCGCCGCCCTCGCCCGCGACCCAGGCCCTGTCCGCCGGCGCGCTGCCATCGGGCTATTCGCGACCATTGCGCTCGCGGGCGCTTATTTCAGCGGCTCGAGGCCGCGGGAGGATCCGCCGGAGGCTGCGGCTCCCTGCACCGGCGCGGCCGAGACCTTTGATCGCACCTGGGCAGCGGCCGATCGAACGCATGCGACGCGTCATCTTGCCGAGCTCGGCGACTACGGCAAAGTGGTCGCACCTCGCGTCGAAACCGCCGTCGAACGCTTCGCTTCCGAGTGGATCGAGGGCCATCGCGACGCCTGCATGGCGCGTGAGCGCGGCGAGCTCACTGACGACATCCTTGAGCGCCGCATGACGTGCCTCGAGCGCCACCGTACCGGGCTGGCAACCTTGCGCGAGGTGATCGACACCGCCGAGTCGCAGGAATTGCCAGCCGTCATGCTCGCGGCCGAAGGACTGCCGCGACCGAGCGACTGTGCAAATCTCGACCGCCTTGAGCAACAAGGCGCCGCCATCCCGGTCGACGCCCAGCCGCTCGCCTATGAGATCGGGCGGGCATATCTCGCATTTCGCAGCGGTCGTACGTTGACGCTCCCCACGCGGGTGGCGGAGCTGATCACAGCCGCGCGCGAGGTCGGCCATCCGCCACTGCTCGCCAAGTTGCTCTACCTCGACGGTCAGTTGAAGATCGAGGCGAGCGACTATTCCGGCGCCAAGACTTCGCTTCGCGAAGCGACCATGGTGGCACTTGCGGCCAGCGAGGAGGTCCTCGCCCTGCAGGCGTGGTCGTACCGTGTGTGGGTCCAGGCCGTTGCGGGCAACAGCACCGATTTTCCCTCCACCGAGTCGATCGAGATCATCGAGGCGCTCGCCCAGCGACACGAGGATGATCCAGTGGTCCTCGGCGTCTACACGAATCTTGGCAGCGCCGCAAACGCGCTCGGCCAACGCGCCGAAGGGCGCCGGATCCTGGAACATGGCACCGAGCTCGGGCGACGCATGGGCGACCGCGCCACGCTTACCCTCCCGGCT
Source organism: uncultured Myxococcales bacterium (assembly GCA_902826865.1). Taxonomy (GTDB): domain Bacteria; phylum Myxococcota_A; class Polyangia; order Nannocystales; family Nannocystaceae; genus Xiheibacterium. The sequence continues at coordinate 296 of CADEGN010000270.1, read as the reverse complement.
CTCCTTAGTGCTCTCGCGTTCGGCATCGACTCTGACCTCGAAGAGAAGCAGCGGGCTCACGATCGAGCGTTGACCGCTTGGACGGAAGTCGCTGGTGCCGAGCACCCGCGCACACTCTCCGCGCGACTTGCTCGCGTCGATGTGTCCGATGATGATCGCTGGTCGCTGGTCGAGCTGCAGGAGATCGAAAGCACCGCGATTCGGCTCCATCCTCACGCAACTCCGATTTTCGTGCGACTTGACCCCCGAGTTGCGTAACCACACGCGGGCGTAGGACGTGAAAAGCCGGAAGAACG
>CADEGN010000269.1 GCA_902826865.1 uncultured Myxococcales bacterium | reverse complement strand
GCACGGGATGGTGCTCCCGACGATCTGTCGCACCGCTCAAGGGTACAGGGCACGGAGGAGCGAGACCCCTTACGGGGTCACGCTCCTAGGCGGCGGCGAGCGCGGGCCAAGCTTTGTTTCGTGCATTGCCCGCCGCCGCGCCAACCCGTCACCGTGACGCCACGAATTCTCTACCGCGCCAGCTCACGCGGCTTCGATGCGGAATCGGGGCGGGTCGATCCGCTCGCCCTTGCACTTCGGGCAGCGACTCGGGCGCCCGAGGCGTTGGCGGTCGTTGAACTCGTAATGGCACCCTAGACAACTGGCCGCCTCGACCACGAAGCGCTCGCCTCGATGCGCGGATGAGCGCTGAAGGTGTTCGAGGTGCTCGTCCACGGCCTTGTGGGGGATCCCAACTTGACCGGAAATCTCCAAGGCGGTGAGCGCCCGGCCGCTCAGCAGCTTGCGGATCGCAACGCGCACCGTCTCAGCGGCTGCCCGTGGGTCGCGGACGCTCACCCAGCGGCACGCTTGCCCGGATGGCGGACGTCGCGGCCGTCAACCATGAAGATGACGAGCTCGGCGAGATTCGTCGAGTGGTCGGCCATCCGCTCGAGCCACTTCGCCACCGACTGCGCGTGGATCAACTGATGGACCAACGCCGGATCTGTCCTCATCCGCTCGAGGAGGTCCCCGAAAACGCGGTGATACATCTCGTCCACCTCATCGTCGCGGTGGATCACCGCCCACGCCTTGGGGGAGCTGTTGGTCACGAACGAGTCGATGGCATCCTTGACCATCGACTCGACGACTTCGGTCATTCGCGGGATCTCGGGGTGCATTACCACCGGCGCCCCGCGACTGAGATCGATCGCTCGCTCGCAGATATTGACGGCGAGATCGGCGATGCGCTCGAGGTCGGTGACCATTTTCATCGCCAGGGTGACAAAGCGGAGGTCCGAGGCGGTGGGCTGGCGCTTCGCAAGGATCAACAGGCACATCTCGTCGATCTCGACCTCGGCTCGATTCACGACACGATCTAGCTCGATGGTTTTCTGCGCGAGATCGACATCGCGATCGACAAGGGCCCTACCGCTTCGCGCGATCATTTCCTCGACGCGGCCAGCCATGAGAAGGAGGCTCTGGCGCAGGGCCGCCAATTCCTGCTCGTAGGTGCGCGCCGTGTGCTCCACGTGGGTTCCAGCGTTGTCCTGGGGCGACAGCCTAGCAGGCAGCGCCGGAGTCTCGCAACACAGGACGCGCCGGGCGGTGTGCTCGCAGCGCCGGGCAGCAGCAAACCGAATTCAAGCGACCGAGTGACCGACCTCGCTGCTTAGCCGTCTCGCGGCGCAGGAGCCGACGCGAACGTTACCCAGAACACCGAGCCGCGTGGCAACCGAGCTTCGTAGCCGATATGCCCGCCCATGGCCTCGGCGAGGTGTTTGGCGATCGACAGGCCAAGGCCGGTCCCACCCATCTCTCGCGACCGCCCCGCATCGACGCGGTAAAACCGCTCAAAGATGCGCGCGACGTGTTGCGGGTCGATCCCCGGCCCGTCGTCGCGCACCTCCACCCGGCGGGCACCGTTCTCGGTGTTCACCCCGATATGCACGCGACCCCCCGCCTGTGTGTACTTGATCGCGTTGTCGACGAGATTGAAGAGGATCTGCTCGGCGGCCTTTGCGTCCATCCGCGCCCAAACGCCCTCGGGCACGGTCCGGTCGACGGTAATGTCCTTATGATCCGCGTCCTCGGTAACAGCTGCAACCACATCCTCGACGAGATCGTGGACATCGACCGTCTCCAGCTCGAGTTCGTACCGGCCGGCTTCCATGCGGGAAATGTCGAGCAGTTCCGCCACCAACCTGGCGATCCGATCGGCGTGACGATAGAGCGCCTCGACGAACGGTCGGGCAGCCTCTGGCTCCTCGAGCACACCATCGAGCAGGGTCTCGGCATTGGCGCGGATGACCGCGATCGGCGTCCGCAGCTCGTGGGAGACGTTGGCGACGAAGTCGCTGCGGATCCGCTCGAGTCGGCGGATCTCGGTGACATCCTCGGCCACGAGAACGACGCCACCGTTCGGCTCCGGCGTGGCGAGCGCCTGTACCTGGCGATGGGTGCCCGGCATCGTGAACTCGCCGGTCGCCGGGGCGCGCGCGGTCGCCCGATCGAGGAGCTCGTGCAGAGTTGGCACGCGCACCGCCTCGATCAGAGGACGCCCCACGACGCCGTCGGCGAGGCCCAGCAATATCCGCGCACTGCGATTGACGGTGGTGATGCGCCGCTCGTCGTCGACGGCAACTACAGCCGGTGCCATGGCCTCGAGCACCGCGGCAAAACGGTTGCGCTCCTCGGCAAGCGAGCGCAGCGCTGTGTCGAGCTCGCCAGCCAGGCGGCTAAACGAACCGGCGATCCCAGCAATCTCGCTCTCGTCGTTTGAGCGCGCAGCGACCCGCGGACCAAGACTGCGCTGCGCGCTCAGGACCACCGCCCGCATCGCGGCACTCGCGGCTCGCGACGCCCCCACGATCGTCCACGCCACCACAGCTAGCTGGACGGCGGCCGCGACGAGCAGCACGACGCGAATGGTCCCGCGGCCAGTTTCGGCCGCGGCGCCGACCTGGGCGCGATCGATGACAATCGCCGCCAGGAGCTCCACGGCGGCAACGATCGCCAGGGCGCTGTACAGCGATTTGGAGCGCGTGCGTCGCATCCGGCTACCGTCGTCAGGCTGGCGCCTGCTGGCCGTCAGGCCGGAAACGATAGCCAACCCCGCGAAGGGTCTCGACATAGTCGCTCGCGTCACCGAGCTTCTTACGCAGGCGTCGAACGTGCGTGTCCACCGTGCGGGTGGTGATATCGCCGTTCATCTCCCAGACGCAGGACAACAGCGCCTCTCGCGTCTGCACGCGCCCGCGTCGCTGGATCAACGTGGTGAGAAGGCGAAACTCCAGGGCGGTCAGCACGATCTCCTCATCGCCAACCCATACGCGGTGGCCGGCCACGTCGACTCGCAGCAGACCAAACCGCATCATTCCCTCGGGCTCGGCAGTACCTTCAGTCCGACGGAGGATCGCTTTTACGCGTAGGACGAGCTCGCGCACGCTAAAGGGCTTGGTGACATAGTCGTCAGCCCCCAGTTCGAAGCCGACGACACGATCCACGGGATCCGATTTCGCCGTCAGCATCAACACGGCCATGTGGCGCGTGGGCTCGCTCTGCTTGAGCCGGCGGCAGACCTCGGTGCCGGAGATATCGGGCAGCATCAGATCGAGCACCATCATGTCGGGGCGCGGGTCGCCGGCAGCGAGGGCAAGCGCCCGCTCGCCGCTGTGCGCCCGCAGCGTACGGAAGCCCTCGCGCTCGAGGTTGAAGGCGACCGTCGACACGAGATCAGCCTCGTCATCGACAATGAGAATGAGCGCCGACATTGGGCGGCACCCTCATTTACCACGAAATCGAAGGTCGCCTGTGACGTCTGCGTGACGGCGCCGGCAAGCGCTGAGAGGCGGGGAGCGCGGCCGGGTCTGCGTGACCTTTGCCCGGGATCAAGGCTCGCACATCGTGCGCTGGTTCACGGTCGAAAACGCTGTATTCGGCGGCGTTCCCACGGCCTCGAAATCGAGGCCACACCGCTGGTGGACGGCTTCACCCGAGCGAGCATCCCGCACAGAAACCCCCGTCTGCGCGGCAATGCCCACGTAGCGACCGTCCGGCGACCACACGAGATCGCTGTGGAACGTCCCCGTGGCGAACGACCACCGTTCGTTGAGCTCCTCCGCGTCGTAGAGCGTGATCGCCATGCCGCCGGTACGGTTGTGCACGGCGAGCACCGCGCTCCCATCCTCAGCGGGAACAAGCTCGCTGATCGAACCATCAGGGATGGGCTTGGAGCGTATGTGAGCGCCAAGATCGACGAACAGCTCCATCTTCGTTCCGTTCCAGCGCACGCCGTAGCTGCGCCCGTTCCGATCGATGGCGAGCGGTGCCACTTGCCCAGGCTTGAGATCGGTGCCCTTGGCCCTGATCTCATCGGCGCTCAGATCAGAGCGCAACTCATCGAGCGTGTAGTAACGGAGCTTGTTGGAACCGTCGAGCGTCCATAGCACGGCGCTGGCGTGTTTCTCCGGACCCTTGCGCAGCAATCCGGCGCGATAGGACGCGTCGGGCACGATATACACCGAGGAGAACCCGGTCTTAGGGTCAAACTCGAACACACGCGAGTCGTTGACCGTGCTGTTGCGATCGATCAGGAGCAGGTGGCGCTTGGTATCGACCTGGACGGAGCGAACTCCGCCGCTGACACCCGTCTCGGCGATGACGTCACCCGTGCGCCACTCGATCAGTTGCACGCCGCCCATTCCGTCGACCGTGATGACGTGATCGTCATCCGCGAAACGCACCTTGAACACGCCAACGGATGGGTCGTTTGGCAGGCGGAAGCGCTCTCCATCCCCGCTGCCGAGCTCCTCGACCAATACCGGTCCCTGCGGATACACCGTCGCGACCCGCTTTCCGTCCGGTGAGATCGCGACGGACATGGCCTGCAGCGTCCGATAGCCGAGGAAGCGATGACGACGACGCGTGGCGTCGGCGACGTACAGCCAGCTGCCGTACGAGGCGATGTGAGTGTCACCGGCGACGGCTTGGACGCGGATCTGCTGGCTGAAATCCTGCGGCGGCGCGTTGCGAGCGCGTTGCGCCTTCGATTCGCTGTCGATAAGCCATGCGACTCCGCCGTCGTTGGCCGACGCCATCATTGTCGTGGGTGAGCTAAAACCGACGCCCGGTGTTGTATGGGCCTGGGTCTGGACCGCGAAACGAGACTCGGGTGCATCGCCGCGAAGGTCGACAAGAACGACCTCCCACGTGCTGCCGGTCCACTTGTCGACGGCAGCGAACTGCTTGCCGTCCGGGCTCATGTTCGCGGTCAGCGGCGACGGATCGGTGGCGACAGTGACAAGCTTAGGCGGCCCGCCGCGGGCGATCGCGGGCTTGCCCTCGGTGGAGATCACGAGCGGTTGCAGCTCGATCTTGGTTCCACCACCGTCGCGTGACTCGAGCAGCGCAACCCCACGCTTCCCGTCGGCCGAGATGCGTAGCTCTACCGGGCGGAACTTGCGCTCCTCCAGCACTGCGAGCTCCTCACCCGCGGTCGTCAGCAGGCGGATGGTGTGATCGCGGTAAAGCGCGAGAATGTGCTTGCCTCCCGGGAGCACATGGCCCTCCGACAGGGGTCGAAACGGTGCGAACTCGCCGAGCTTCTCGACACCACCTCCGTCGTCGACCGCGAACGCCTTGGCGCCACCCGAGGGGTCCACACAAAACGCCACCCAACCCTTGGCGGCGCGGGCGATCGAGAACGCGGGCGGACCTCGGACGGGCAATGGCACGGGCTCAACGCTGCCGTCGAGTCGCGGCCACACGCGGGTGCCACCGACACCATCGCGCGTTATCGCCGCCTTGCCATCGGGTGACAGCGCGACCTTGTCGATGGTGCCGGGGTGGCCGACGCCCGCGCGCCGCGTCCTCTGTTCGCTGACGGTGCCGTGTTTGTCTTGGGCCGTGCGGCTGGCGGCCGCGCCGCCATCGCCTTGCGCAGCCTTCGTCGGTTGATCGGTACGACAGGCCGCCAGCCCGAGGGCCAGCGCGGCGGTCAGTGTTGCGCGCGCCATGGGACGCCCCGTTGTTGCGGCCATTGTAGGCCTTCAGTTTTACATCGTCTCGAGGTAGGCGACCAGATCGGTGATCTGAGCGTCATCGAGCCGCGACGTACGGCCCATCGAGTGGATGGTGCCGTTGTTGCGAAGCAGGCTATCAAGCGTCTCGGCGCTGCCATCGTGGTAGTAGGGCGCGCTTTGTGCGAGACCGATGAGCGACGGAGTGTCCACGGCGGGGAGGTCGGTGGCGATGTCGTGGCGCTTGCCGTCCGACGACAACGCGCCGTCGTGGCAGTTCAAACAACCCGTGGTCGAGCTCTCGAACAACTCCTTGCCGCGGGCGACAGCACTGGAATCCTCGACGGTCGGGGTCCGTGGCCGCGGGACGCTGGTGAGGAACGCCTGCAGATCCTTCGCGTCACGGCCGGTGATGCCGCTCCCGCCAAGACGGGTGACGGTGTTCGTCAGACTCGTCTTAAGGTCTGCATCCTGCCCGTCCCACTTGAACGGATGGGTGCCCGCGAGTCGGCCGCTGAGAAACGGGGTCTGCAAGGTGTTGCCCTGTAAGAACCAGGTGAGACCGTCCGAGCGAGCCTCAGCGTGGCAGCTCGTGCAGGCCATGGCGCCGAACGTCGAGATCTGCGGATTGCGTCCGTCGCGGAAGATCTGCTTGCCGCGCAGTTCCGACTCCGTGTGCCGGCTCTTGGCGATCTCACCCCCATAGGAAACAGTGGGCGCTGCGACGGAGTCGGGATCTCCTGACAGTCGCACGACCGAGCGCGTTAGCGAGCAGAACGCCAACACGTCCCCGTTTTCGGGATCGACCGAGAGGCCATCGGGTGCACAGTCCCCGCGCAGGGGTGCCTGCCAGCCGAGGTGGACCCCCGACTGCGACACGTCCGCCACCGCGATCACGTCGTCGGAGCCGTAGCCGGCGATGTAGAGGGTATCGGAGCCCGCGTCGTAGGCCATGGCGCGTGGCTGGTGGCTGCTGGTGCTGGCCAGCGCCAGCCTCACGTCCGCACTCGAGCCGGCGTCGGGCGTCTCAAGGAAGGCTAGGCGGTGGTTGATTGGGGCGGTGAAGCCATTGCCGCCACCATATCCAGATCGCTCGACCTCAAAACCATCGCTGGCAAGATGCGGCGTGCTGATCTGGTGCGGAACGACCGCGAGGCCGTTGCCTACGAACGCCGCCGCGAATGCGTTGCGAGCAAAACTGCGACCGAGGTTGGGATCGTGATCCCCCGCCTTGACCTTGCCCTTCTCATTGACGCTGGCGACTTGCACGTGTTGGAACTTGTTAGCGACGGCCGTTCGCTCGGGCGGCGGCGGATCGAGCGAGACGAAGGTCATCTTCGGCTCACCCGCCAGCGACACGCGAGCGACCACGCCGGTGGTCAGAAAGGTGACGAGCGCCTGATCACCGGCGGGCGAAATGGCGACACCCCGCGGCTCTGGTCCGAGCTCGACAGACCACTTTCGATCTCCGCTTGCGGTATCAAACGCCAGCAGCTGCTTGTCGGCCACGGTTGTGACCAGCAGCGTCGCGCCGTCGGGCGAGAGCGCCACACCAAATGGTTCTGCGGCGGTTCGGAACGCGTCGACGACCTTCAAGTCATCCTTCGTATCGACCACCACCACGCGGTCGTGGCTGCGATCGACGACGTAGGCGCGGTGCTTCTTGGCGTCATGGACCAGCTGGCTCGCGTCCATGCCGATGTCCAGGGAACCGATCGCCTTGCCCGTCCGATCGACGCGGAGAAGCTTGCCGCTGTCGCTATCGATCACGAGGGCACCGCCCGGGAGCCCTGCGATCGTGCTTCCCGCCAGGGACGCTTTCGCGCGGCCATTGGGCGCATGGGTGGGACCGAGCGGGGGGTCGATAAGCTGGAACCCGACGCCTGAGCCAGGATCGAACCCTAGCATCATCTCCGAACGCACCCTGGGGGAGGCGCCGCCGATCAGCGGAAGCAAGACGACGGTGGAGAGGATCGAGGCGGTACGGAACGAGCGCGGCATGGCGGAGCCTAAGGACGCACGAGACTTCGGATTGTTCCATCCTCGATGAGACCACCGCGTCACGGGCGAGCGGGTTGAAGTTGCTCCAGTCGGCTCGATCCGGGACGCCGTCCTCGGGAACCAAGTCGCCGGGCCACAGATGGCACGCCGCGGATTCACGACGCGATTCGTTGGCAAGTTAGAGGTTCCAGCGACCGAGGCCGAGCGGCGCGGGCTGGATGTCCAACCACCAAAACGTGCGTCAACGCACCCTGGGTAAACCGCCGAGAGAACTACCTCGCGAAGGAGCTGAAGCGCCCCACGTCATCTCGCTTCACGGCCGTACTTCTGTGTCACCCCGTGGGTGAGCGCCGCCGCGGCTGCCGGTCCTCCCCAGAGGATGTTGCCGCGGAAACCGAAGAACACCATGCCCGCGGCCGAGGTACGGAACCTCTCCGGCACGTCTTCGCGGGCGAGCGGGCTGTCGTACTGGGCGCCGAACACGAGCGCGCCGAAGCCCCCGAGCCCAAACCCAATGTCAGCCGTGACGCCCACCGGGCCCCGATACACGTCGTAGTGGGGCTTGGCCCCACCGAGGTCGCTGGTCGGCCTGCGCGCGATCTTGAACGCGAGCCCGCTCGAGAACTCGATGGTCGGTGCCCAGCGACCGCGACCCAACCAGTAACGACCGGCCACGCCGAGGTTGCCCCACGTGTCGCCCGTGTCGCTGAAGATCGCGCCGACCTTTGGGCCGAGCGTCATTCGGGTAAAGCGCGCACGCCCGACGCTCTCGACGAGCACAGGAAAGTTGACCCATACGTCGTACTGCGCGCGACCGCTGGTCCAGCGCTTGGCCTTCTGCTGGCGGACGTCGCCCTGCTTGAATCGTCCGGCTACCGACGCCAGCGCGTTGACTTCGACATTGAAGCCGCAGGTTGGATCGGCGATGAGACAGCGCCACCTGGCTTTGCGGGTGTCGGTGGCCATCTCAGCGGGCAATCCGTGCCGGGTTCGCACGGACGCGAGGTCTGCTTCGTCGTAGTAGGGCGGGCGGGTTTGCCGGTTACCTTCCGCCACACGCACCATCTCCCCGGCCGGGGTCGGCTTGTCGGGGGCGGTCTCCGGGGACGTGACCGCGGGGGGTTCCGGCGTCGCCTGTTCGACCGCTTCGCCGGGGGCTACCGCGTCCGCAGGGGCCCCATCCGCAGGGGGAACGTCCGCAGGGGGCACGTCCGCAGGGGGCGTTTCCACCGGCGGTGTCGCGGGTTCCGTTGCTACGACCGGCGACCCGCCGCCCAGGGACTTCGGTCGCTGGATCTCGGGCGGCGCAAACAAACCGAGCGCGAGCGCCAAGGCCATGGGCGTCACAGCGCACCTCCGATCGCCATGCCCGCCAACGCGATGGCGATGAGCGGCGCCGCCGCAATGCCATGCGCACGCATGCCGAGGAAGATCCGAGCATCACGGTCGAGGAAATCGCCGCCGGCAAATAGTGTGGCCCAACCGCCGGCCGACACGCCGAGCTCAGCGTGGGTCCCCCACAGCGGTACGCCACTGGTGAGCACCTCGCTGCGGACAGCGCCCACGGTGAGATCGAGATGGAGCCCGTGGGCTTTCCTGGACAGCCACACCTGGTTGTGCACGCCGATGCGAAAAGCGTCCGTGCGCCGTGTGGACTGGACATCTTGGTTCATGGCGTCGCCCTGGACGGTGACGGCCCCGGTCCCGCGCGACCAACTCGCCATGGCCCCCAAACCCCATGGATGCCACGCGTGCCCCCTCCACATCAGGGGACGAACGACAAGCCCGGCGTGCACGCTGAACTGGCTGTAGGGCATGTCCGGACCGACGTTGCTAGCCGGCACGCGCAGGCCTGTCGCAACGCCGGCCGAAGCCAGCAGCGCACTCTTGCAGTAGGTGCCGTCCACGAAGCAAAAGGTCCCATCACCCAGCGAAAGCATCGGCCTCTTGCCGCGCTGCAACGACGAGTTGTGGGCGGTATCCGATGGCGGCTCGGCCTCGAAAAATGGCCCATATTCCTTGCGCCTGGCGATGCGCTTTCGCAACGGGTCGGGCTGCGGATTGCTCGGCGGCTCGACGGCCGACGGAGCGGGATCGGCGGCGGCCCCCGAGGACGAGGGCGCCGCGAACATTGCCAGCGCGAGGGCGAGGAAGGCGGGCATGGGCGGGGACGGCCGATCGCGAGCTTATCCGATCGCGCGGGGTTCAACGCGGCGACCCGTGCGCCCTTACGCCCCCCCCCAAACGCGGCGCGTCCACGGATCGTCCACCCCGGGCACCAGGTACCCGGGGGCGGCTCACGCGGCGCCGGCCGCCCGCGTGCTGACCCGAACATTTGCCACGCGTCAGCTGCCGCGCCACGC
>CADEGN010000268.1 GCA_902826865.1 uncultured Myxococcales bacterium | reverse complement strand
CGGGCACGGGCACGGAGGAGCGAGACCCCTTACGGGGTCACGCTCCTAGCCGTCGGGATCTACATGGACGTGTCCGGTTCGATGATCGCCCACTTTCCGCTGGTGGCCGCATTCGTAGAAGCGCTCAAGGAGGTGCCGTTGCGGCTGCGGGTGTTCGATACCGAAGTCCGGGCGGTCGATCCGGCCGAGCTCGCACGCGGCTGCATCCGCGGCGGCGGCGGCACCGACTTCGACGCTCCACTGCGGGATTTTCTCGATGACCGCGAGCTGTCGGCCGGGGTGCTGTTCACCGACGGCGAGGCCCAGGTCAGCCCTGCCGTCGGCCGCCAGCTGCTGCACAGCCGCAAGCGCCTGTACGTCGTCTACCTCGGTACGAACCACCGCAACAGTGGGCTCGATCGATTCGCCACCGACACGATCACGGTCCCAACCTGAACCAGTCCTTTGTCGCGAAAGGGTGTCCGCCCATGAATCCCCGCCTTGAAAAAATCGTGCGTAAGCTCGCCCACGACCGCAGTGCCAACGCCCTGAGCGAGGACGATTACACCTTCCTCTCGCGCCTGGTCGCGTCGGACGCCGCAACCGCCGAAGCCGAGGCTCCACGTCCCCTTTGGTCTCACCTGTCGCGCCGCGCCCTCGCGTTCGGCGAGATATTCGAGGTTCCGTCCTGGGACTTCGGACTGTCGAAGATCTTCACCCAGGCCGGCATGCCTGTGGCGCAGCTCAGCTACGAGGACAACGAGGGTCGCTGGGTGCTTCCGGTTCGCGCGCACGATCTGCAACGCGCGTGCGCGTGGGCGCTTCAGCAAGACGACGGCGAGGTTCGCCGGCACGCCGCCAACCTCATCGGTCTATGCGGGTTCACCGAACTGCTGCCACTGCTCGTCGACGAGTTGGAGAGCGGGCGCGGCGAACGAACCTCGGATGCAGGGGGACGGATCTCGGGCGCCCTCGCGGCCCTGGCGATGTTGAACCACCCGCGGGCGGCCACACTTGCGCTCGTACACGCGGGATCGGACGACTATCGCATCCGCAACGCCGCTCGCCAGACGTGTGTATTGTGCTGCGACCAGCTCACTTCCGAGGAGCTGCACAAGGTGCTGACGAGTAACTTCGAGGCCCACGACTTCACCAAAGCGCCGCACTTGTTCGTCGCCGCGGCCAGACAGGGCGGGTTCGATCGCGATCGAATGGCGCAAGTCATCGAGCAGGTCTACCTCAGTCCCCATGTCACAGAATCCCTCGCCGAACTTGTGGTTGGCGCCGGGTGGCAGGATAGTTTTTCGGACTGCATCGCCCACGACGACGGCGACTTGCGCACGGCGATGGCCGTGCGCGCGGCCTGGTCAGGCCTCGACTGGGTAAGCGATCCGGTGTTGTCGCGCTTGGAGGACGAGGACAACGACGAAACCAAGATGGCGCTCATCGCCGCGATCGGCAGCTTCGGAGGCGATCACGACGCGATGCTCCGCACCAAGCTAAACGACGGATCGGCGTGGGAGAAGACCGGCGCGATCTGGGCAGTGTTTGGTCGACGCGAGTTCGCATCCGAGGTTCGGACCCAGCTTGGCGACAGCGACTCGCTCGTACGCGCGGCGGCGGCTTGCGTGCTCGCGACCATCGAGGGCGACGACGAGGCCGCCGTCGAGCTGGCCTGGAACGCCTTGCTCAACCGCGACGATTGGTGGCCGTGGGCGATCGCCCTGCGCGCGCTTCAGTCCCGCGTGGATCGTCCGGTGCCGAAGCCGGTCCAGGGTTTTGGCTATGTGTCGGAGGCGCCGACCACTCTCGCCGCCGTCGACGAAGCGATCGCGTTCTTCCGCGACCACCCCGCCGAGCTCGTACGCTGGCTCGGGCGCGACGCCGGTGACGTCCAGCGCGTGCGCGCGCTCCACTACGCCGGTGCCATCGGTGGAGAGAGCTTGCGGCAGGCCGTCGAACAATCCCTGGTCGCAGCCGCGAGCGTCGATGAAGCGGTCAAGGCCGCGCGAGAGCTGGAGGCGATCGGCGGAGCTGAGCACGACTTCGCACGGGTAAAACTGGCGCTCGCCCTGTCCTTGCAGCCCCCGCTCGCGGCGGATGACCTGGCCGCGTGCGTCTCGATCGCCCACCAGGGCACCCACGACATCCACACCCGGGCGGTCCAAGCACTCGAACGCTTCGGCCGCGCCGCCGAACCACACGTCGCCGAGCTGCTGTTCCATCCCGATAACGACATCAACAACGCCGCCGGCGAGGCGATCACGCGCTTGCACGGGGCGGAGCACGCTGTCGTGCGCGACGTCGCCGCGTTGTTCGATGGCAGTGTGCGCCGCGTGGTCGAGCTCGACACACTGGCGCGGCTGTTCAATTGCCCGGCGCGGCGCGTGCGGGAGGCCCTGGCCGAAGCGGCCGGCCGCGCCGACAACGAGGCAGCCGACGTTGTACCGATGCTGTTACGCTTGGCGGTCGACAAAGAGGCGACCGTGGTGACCGCAGCGACCGCGGCTCTCGCCGCCAAGCTGCCGGATGTGGCGTGGATCCACCAAGTCCTGCTCCGCAACAGCCGCAGCGACGATTGGCAACTGGTTCGCGGAACGGTGGCGACGATGGCCCAGATAGGCGACCCGGCCTTCGTCCCGCGCTTGGTCGAGCTCGCAACCGCCGACGATCAATACCATCAAGATGCGGCGGTCCGTGGGCTCGAACGCGTGGCCGAGCGTTTCTCGGAGCTCGGGATCGTTGTGCTCGACATCCGTGACCCCTACCGCCTTGCCAGCCATCATGGGATCTCTGAGCAGATCGATCACAATGCTGATCGCCACTCCGAAAGCCTGCGCATTCTGATGCTCGCTCTCGACAAGAAGCGGAGCGCGGATCGAGCGGTCAAAGAGCAGCGACGCAAGGTCATGCTCACGCCGCTGGGCGCGAACTCGGCCCCGACGAAGAGTGACAACGGCTGGACCGAGGCGGCGTTCGAACAGCTAGCACTCTACCTTGCGGTGACGTTCGTCGACGAAGAGACGGGAACGATCATCGCCGAGGTCACAACCGAACCGACCGGCGAGGTGCTGAGCGCATTGCTGCAAACGCGCAGCGTTTGCGCGGCGACGGTCGCCTGGTCGTGATCTGTTGTTTTGGGCGCGCGGGATTCCGGCCGACGTTCAGTCACCCGGTCCGGGCCCCGCTTCGTGCTTCGCCGGGGTCTCATCGTGCTCAGTCATCGTCGCCTCGGCAAGCAAGAGCACGCCTGCAACGGACACCGCGTTCTCGAGCGCAACGCGGACCACTTTGACCGGATCGAGGATACCGGCCGCGACAAGATCGACATAGTTGCCCGTGGATGCGTCGAGCCCGACGTTGCCCGTACCGCGCATGCGTTCGACGGCCACCCCCGGGTCGAGCCCGCTGTTCGCGGCGAGCTGCCGCGCGGGGATCTCGAGCGCATTGCCGAGCATCAGGGCGCCGGTGCGCTCGTCGCCATCGTGGCTACGCACGACCTCCTCGACGGCGTCGATCGCCCGCAATAACGCAACGCCGCCGCCGGGCACGATGCCTTCGGCGACCGCGGCTTGCGTCGCCGCTATCGCGTCGTCAAACGACTCCTTGCGCGTCTTGAGCTCGGTCTCCGAAGCCGCACCGACGCGAATGACGGCGACACCGCCGGAGAGCTTGCCGAGACGTTCCTCGAGCTTCTCACGATCGTAGTCCGAAGTTGCCTCGGCGATCTGATGGCGAAGCTGACCACACCGATCGGCGATCGCGGTCCGATTCCCGCCTCCACCAACGATCGTGGTGCTATCGCGCCGACACAGCACCCGCTTGGCGCGACCGAGATCCGCCATCGTGACCTTACCAAGCTTCATACCCTTCTCTTCGGCGATCAGCGTCGCGCCGGTGAGAATCGCGATGTCCTCGAGCATCGCCTTGCGGCGATCGCCAAAGCCCGGCGCCTTCACGGCACAGCAATGCAGCGTGCCGCGGATGTGATTCACCACCAGGGTGGCAAGCGCTTCACCCTCGACATCCTCGGCAATGATCAGCAGCGACCTCCCCTCGCGCACCACTTCCTCGAGCAGCGCGATGAGATCGTTCATCGCCCCGATGCGCTTGTCGTGGACGAGCACGAGCACATCCTCGAGCACGGCCTCCTCTCGCGCAGCGTTCGTGATGAAGTACGGCGATAGGTAGCCGCGGTCGAAGAGCATGCCCTCGACGACTTCGAGCGCAGTCTCGGTGGTCTTGGCTTCCTCAACGGACACGACACCTTCCGCGCCCACCTCCTCGATCGCGTCGGCGACAAGCGCCCCAACTGCTCGGTCGCCGTGCGCCGAGACGGTGGCGACCTGGGCCTTCTGCTCGCGACTGGCAACCGGTCGCGCCAGCCCACGCAGGGCGGCTACCGCCGATACGAGTGCCTGATCGAGGCCGCGCTTGATTCCCGTCGGACTGGCGCCCGCGACCACGTTGCGCACGCCATCGGCAAACAGCGCCTGGGCAAGCAGCGTTGCTGTGGTCGTACCGTCGCCCACCACGTCGCTCGTACGCACCGCCGCTTGACGCAGCATCTGCACCCCAAGATCCTCCTCGGGATCTTTCAGACGTAGCGTCCTCGCGATCGTCACGCCGTCGTCGCACACCAGCGGGGTGCCCCATTGCTTTCCGATCAGCACGCTGCGTGCCTTTGGCCCGAGCGTAATGCGTACGGCATCCGCGAGTGCGCGGGCGCCCCGCAGCACTGGATTGCGCGCCTCATCGCCAAACGTCAGCTTCGTGTACATCGCCATCTCATCCTCCCTGCCGCAGCAACTCGTCGATGCGCACGACTAGCTCGTGCTCGGGCAACCGCGAAAGGTCCTTGTCCAGCTCGTGGGTGACCAGCGCGCGAACCTCGTCGGTGCAGGCCGCACGCAGATCGCCCAGAGCGCGCGGCGGCGCCACCAGCACGACGGATTTTAGTCCGGCACAGCGGGCAGCCTCTAGCTCCCTGGCGACCGCTTCGGCGAGTTCGACCTGGGCATGACGGTGCTTGTCCATCTCGCCACCCAAGCCGTGCCTTAGCCGGCGCGTCGACTCATTCGTCCGGCCTGCGCGATCGCTTTCGAGCTCGCGAGCCGTCAGACGCGTAGCGACGAGATCATGATCAAGCGCGGGCCGGAGCTGCCTTCCGGCCTTGGTCCGAGAGAAGATGCGGGCGCGCGAGCCATCCGCGACGACGATCCATGTTTGCTGGTCCACGGGGCCCAGCGTGATGCCGCACGCGACTGCATCCCACTGCAAGGGGCGCGCGAGCGCACAGCGGGGCCCGCAATCATTGCGAAACGCTCAACTGCTTTCGCCGCTCCCCGCCGTAGCTGCGCGCCCCACCATCTCCGCGCGGCGATGAGCGCACGCGATGAGAACGCTGTTTGTGCTGTGGGCTCGCGAACGCAATCGATCGCGGAGACCGCACTCCAACGCGTAGCGTTGCATTCACTCTTGCTCGCACTACGCACCCCACGATCGCGGCTCCGGCACAACTTGCACCGCCGCGTCCGCGATGCCGCAGCGGCCGCGCGCGCGAGCCTCGACGAATGCGACTACCCTCTTCGACACTTCGAGGAATACCCATGCACGCGCCCATGACCGTTGAATCTGTGATGTCCAACTCTGTCTCCACGTGTCATGTGCATGACACGGCCGCTCGCGCGGCGGGGCTCATGTGGGACCACGATCTCGGATTCTTGCCGGTGGTCGGCGACGACAATCGCGTGGTCGCGACGATTACTGATCGCGACCTGTGCATGGCTGCATACACGCAGGGACGCCCGCTAGGGGAGATCGCCGTGGCCTCAGCGATGTCGAGCGACGTGTGCTACGTGCGCCCCGCGGCGCGGCTTGAGGACGCTGAACAGCTGATGCGCGAGCGGCAGGTCCACCGCCTACCGGTCATCGACGCCGAAGGTCGCGCCGTCGGTGTCGTCTCGCTCGCCGATCTTGCCCGCTCGTGCGAGCACAAGGCTGGCCTGAATGCGAAGGAGGTCGTTCGCGCGATCGTTGGCATCACGCGACCGGCGGTCGAGATCAGGCGGGCCGCCGAGTGATCTCGACCGCATCCGTCGACGCTCCCGGCGAGATCATCGAGGCACCTGCCGCGCGAGTCCCTTCGTAGGGGCGCGCGCCACTGCCCCGCGGACGCCGCGCATGGTTCTCGTATGACCGCCCAGGATCCACACCAGGTGACGCTCGAGACCGCGGAACTTTCCCCCGCGGCCCGCGGGCTGTCCTGCGCAGAGGAGTGCGGGAATCGCCCGCGTGGATGTCCCGGGTGGTGTATGCGAGCAGCGCCGCTCGGCGCGAATGAGTCGCCGGCGCCGCAGGGCAATCGCTTCCTTCCGATCGTCGGTGAACGAGTGGCGCGACGATGGCGCGTACGCGCGCAGCTCGGCAGCGGGGCGATGGGTGTGGTGTTTTTGGCCGACGACGTCGTCAAAGGGGGCACCGCTGCTGTCAAGGTCTTGCGGCCTGACCTCACCGAACAGGAGGCTGCCCAGAGCTTCGCGCACGAGGGGCGCGCCCTGGCGCGTGTGCGTCACGCAGGTGTGATCCGCTTGCTTGGGCGCGGCGTGCATCGAGGATCTCCGTTCGTGGTGATGGAGCACGTCCCGGGGACGACACTGGCGACGTTGCTCCGGACCCCATCAGGGTGGTCGCCCTCGCCGGCTCGCATCGTCGCCCTTGTGGATGCGCTGGCGCGCGCGATCGATGCAACGCACGCCGCCGGAATCCTCCACGGCGACATCAAGCCCAGCAACATCTTGCTTGGCCCCGGGCGCGTAGTGCTCGGCGACTTCGGCCTGGCGCGTCCGCTCGGCCCGGGCTGCCTGACGGCGCCCGGCGAGGTGCGTGGCACCCCGCTTTATCTCGCCCCGGAGATCGCGTCTGGGATTTCAATGACGCCCAGCCGCGCGAGCGACATCTACGCCCTGGCGACCGTCACCTACGAGCTTCTCCTGGGAACGGCACCGTTTCCAGGCGACTCGGCCCACAGCGTTCTCGCCCGGCAGCTGCACGACGTCCCGCCACCACCTTCGCTCGTGCGCCCTCACCTCGGACGGCTTGATAAGGTCTTCGCCGGTGCGCTCTCGAAGCGACGCCACGAACGACCCACAACTGGACAGGCGTTCGCTCGGAGCATCGCGCGCGAGCTGGGAGTCGCGGAGCTTGCCGGCGCCGACCTAAGCCGTACTCGACAGCACCCACGCACGCTCGAGCGACGCTGACGGGCAGCGGGCCGCGCATTCGTGCGCATCCCGAGGCACGCCGCAGTCTTTGCTGGCGATCAACCGAGCTTGTGCGGCGTTCGTGCCTATGGTGAAGCTGATGAACGAGACCTTGGCCCATCAGCTTTCGGTTCGTTTGCCCGGTTGTGACCAAGAGCTGCTCTCGCAAGCCGTGATGGCCGTGGTTGACACCATCACCCCCTGGCTTGAGGCTGCGGCGCTTCGCGCCTTCTGCGACGCGGTCGGCGACATCGACCCCGTCAGGGCGCCCCGCGCCACGGAGTTGGGAGCGCTCACCGACAAGGTTGCGGACCGGCTAGGCGTTTCCCCAACAACCGGCCGCGAAGTCACCCAGGCGATCTTTGCGGCGCTCGGTCGCACCCTCGATGATCGCGGACGTTCCTTGGTGCGTCAGCAGTTGCCCCCGCAGTTCGGCGAGTTACTCGACGACCCGCACGCAGTTGCGATCGATCGGCGTCACGCGCCGGCGCCCCCCGATCCCCGCGGCCTCGCGAGCGCGCGGCCTGGTGCAGGCTCGGCTCTTGACACCGATGCCAGCGTCGCCCATTCGTCCTCGATCGCCCGATCCGAAGACCCGCATGGCGATCGCAAGCTCTCCGGGACCGACGGAGCGATGCGTGCCGGGCGGACGCTGAGCACGTCGCGACGGCGTCGCTAGGTTCGCAACTACCGCGCCCGAGCGGAATACCACGCCGGCGCCGGCGAGATCCGAGTTGACAGATAAGGAACACACGAAGATCGTCGATTACATCACGCCATTCTTAGGTGAGCCAAAGACAAACCCGAACACAGTGACGTGCCAGCAGTTCGGCCCGCTGTACATTCGGCGCTTGCTGAGGTGAGCGCACGCAGGCGACATTAGGGCACCGTGAGCCCAGCCACGCCTGTCCCGACCGAGCTCCTTCGTCACCCGTGTGACCCAGCCGCGATTCCATTCGAGACGACCTCCGAAGTCGAGGGACCTGCAGAGATCGTCGGCCAAGATCGAGCGCTCAACGCTGTGCGGTTTGGCGCGGAAATCGAGCGCGAGGGCTACAACCTCTTCGCGCTTGGACCGCACGGGATCGGAAAACAGACGCTCTTGCGCCAGTTCCTCGATGCGCGGGCGGTCAACGAGCCGGCCCCCGTGGATTGGTGCTACGTGCACAATTTCAGGGATCCGCAGCGGCCCCGCGCTGTGGCCCTCCCGGCTGGAATGGCAGCCCGCCTTGCGCGAAGTATGGAGCGTCTTGTCGCTGAACTCGCCGCAAGCATGCCGGCGACTTTTGACTCCGAGGAGTACCGTACTCGTAAGCAGCAACTCGTGAAGAAGTTCAACGATCGCGTGGAAAAGGCGTTCGTTGAGGCACAGCAGCGCGCAAGGCAGCGCGACGTTGCCGTGGTGCGGACGGATACCGGGATCCTCTTGTCCCCTCTACGCGACGGTGAGGCTCTGGAAAGCGACCGCTTTCAGGAGCTCCCGCCGGAGGAGCAAGATCGGTTTCAGGCCGCGATGGAACGGACGGGTGAGGACCTTTCCACCCTGTTTGGTGAACAGCACGACGCGGAGAGAGAGCATCGACAGGCTCAGATAGCACTCGACCGCGAGTTCGCGGCCCTGGTCGCGCGGCGACACGTTGACGATGTGCGGGCGCACTATCGCGACTCGCAGCAGGTGGCGGACTACCTAGACGAGGTCGAGCGTGACGTCGTCGAGAACGCAGACGACTTCCTGCAAGCAGAGGAAGACGGCGTCGAAGCCGCCTTTCGAAAGGTTCTGGGACGTCGCCACCCGAACGGGCCCTCGTTCGTCCGCTACGCGGTCAACGTGCTGGTCGACAATGGCGGAACTCAGCGGCCTCCGGTGATTCACGAGGACAACCCGAGCTACACAAACCTCATCGGCCGGATCGACCACGTAGCAGAGTTCGGCGCACTCATCAGCAGCTTGATGCTCATTAGACCTGGCGCGTTGCACCGCGCGGCAGGCGGATACCTTCTGCTAGAGGCCGCCAAGGTGCTCCAGCAACCCTTCGGTTGGGAGGCGCTCAAGCGAGCGCTAAGATGTCGCGAGATCAGGATCGAGTCTGCCGATCAGATGTTGGGCGTAGCCAGCGCCACTTCTCTCGAGCCTGAGCCGATCCCGTTGACTCGCTGCAAAATCGTCCTTTTTGGACCACGGACACTCTACTACCTCCTCGCGGCCCACGACCCTGACTTCCTCGAGCTGTTCAAGGTGATCGTGGATTTCGAGGAGACCATGAACCGTACCACCGAGACGCAAGCGCTGTACGCTCGAGTGGTCGCCGCACTTGTGCGCAAGGAGGGGCTGCGCCCGTTCGAGCGTGGGGCGGTCGCGGGCGTGCTGGACCATGCAACGCGCTTATCCGGCGACTCACAGAAACTCTCGGTCCGCATGCGTCCGGTTGTCGACGTGATCCGGGAGGCGGACTTCTGGGCCGAAAAGGCGGGCCGGACCGTGGCGACAGACGTGGATGTGCAGAAGGCGTTAGACGAGCAGACAAGGCGCGCGAGTCGCCTGCGTGACCAACTGCTCGAGGAGATCCAGCGCGGCACGATCCTCATCGACACCGAGGGCGAGAAGGTCGGGCAGCTCAACGCCCTGAGCATCGTCCGGCTGGGCGAGTACAGCTTCGGATATCCGACGCGCATTACAGCGCGTGTCCGCCTGGGCACGGGCGAGGTCGTGGATATTGAGCGCGAGGTGGAGATGGGTGGTCCTCTCCACTCCAAGGGCGTGCTTGAGCACGGGCGCGTTGTTTGAGGGGGAGCTTCGCGGGAGTTCTGAGGGTTCG
>CADEGN010000267.1 GCA_902826865.1 uncultured Myxococcales bacterium | reverse complement strand
TGCGCACGCCCTCGCCGCCGGCGTCCGGCCACCTGCGCTCTGGCGATCGGTCACATCTGTCCTGCAGTAATCAGCGACGCTCGAAAAAGCGACCGCGGAGACGCCGCGGATCCCGGTACCTGAGACCGCACTCACCGAGCGCGATTTCGGGCTCGCCTCGATTTTGGGGACTCGGCCCCCCAATGCAACAGCTGCGAGAATGATCGCAACCACATGCGCGCGCGCGCCATCACTGTAACGATCGCCACAGCGCGATCGCACCGACGCGTCGCTCGTGCGCGTCGTCGTTAGAAACCGGTTGTTGACTACATCAGCCAGCGTCCACGATGGGACGATGCGAACCACAACCACAACTCGCGTGGGATCGATCGCGTTGCGATCGATCGCCGCGCTAGCGCTTGGAGGTTGCTACTCTGGACTCAGTCGCAGCGGGGCCGACGGAGGCGAAGCTGGTGGCGGCTCGCTCGACGACGGCGGTTCGAACTCGGAGGGTGGCGACTCCGGCATCCCGACCTGCGCCGATCCGTCGGTGGGGCTGACCGACCTGCGCCGGCTCACCGCATCGCAATACAACCACACGATCCGCGACTTGCTCGGCATCTCCGACGACGTCGCCGCCGACTTCAGCCCCGACGAGCGGATCGGTCCTTTCCATAGCAACGTGGCTGCACCGGTCGGCGACCTGCAAGTCGAGCAGTACATGGATGCGGCGGAGGAGGTGGCTGTGCTGGCCACGGCAGACCTCAGCGCGCTCCTGCCATGCGATCCGACCGCGACGGGCGAGGACGAATGCGCCGAGCAGTTTATCACCTCGTTCGCGCCCAAGGCCTATCGCCGCCCGGTCGACGCTGACGAGATCGCTACGCTCAAACAAGTGTTCAACGAGGGCCGCACGGAGGGCGACTTCGCCAACGGCATCCGCGTGGTCGTGCAGGCGATCCTGCAGTCGCCGTTCTTCCTCTATCACGTAGAGACGGGTCAGGGCGCCGTAACAGATGGCTCGATGGTCGTGCTCACCGACCACGAGGTCGCCGCACGCTTGAGCTACTTCCTGTGGGACACGATGCCGGACGACACCCTACGTGCCGCGGCCGACGCTGGCGAGCTCCAGGCAGCTTCTGGCCTCGAAGACCAGGTAGACCGAATGTTGGCCGATCCCCGGGCGCGCGAGGGCATCGGATCGTTTCATCAACAGTGGCTCGGCGTCGATGAAGTCGACGGGGTCGAAAAGAACGCCGAGTTCTTCCCTGCATTCAGTCCCGCGCTCGCAGCAGCGATGAAGCGAGAAACGGCTGACTTCGCCAACTACGTGGTACTCGAGGGCGACGCGACGCTCGAGACTCTGCTGACCGCCGAGTTCACCGTCACCGACGACCCCGAGCTTCTGGCGCTCTACGGTGCCACGCTTCCTCCGGACCACAGCCCTGGTGACCCGGTCGATTTGCCCGCCGGGCAGCGCAGCGGTTTGCTCACCCAGGCGTCGGTGATGGCAGAACACGCTCACGTCGATCAGACATCGCCGGTGCACCGCGGCCAGCTCGTGCGCGAGAACCTACTGTGCCAGCTCTTGCCGCCGCCACCCCCGGATGTGAACAACACCCCACCGACCGTCGAGCCGGGGACGTCGACACGGGAGCGATTTGATGAACATCGCGCCAATCCGGCATGCGCCGCCTGTCACAACCTCATCGATCCGCTCGGTCTGACGTTCGAGAACTACGACGCCGTGGGCGCGTGGCGCACCATGGAGGGCACGATCGCGGTCGACGCGTCGGGTGAGATCATCGGAACCCAGGAGATCGACGGACCGGTGGCCAACGCCGTCGCCCTCGCGCACGAGCTCGCCAGCAGCACCATCGTCCAGCAGTGCGTCGCCCGCCAGTGGTTTCGGTTCGCGTTCGGTCGCGCCGAGAAGCCGGAGGACACCTGCACCAACGACAACCTCGATCAAGTCTTCGCGGATTCAGGCCACGACGTCCGCGCGCTGATCAAGCAGCTTGTCGTGTCCGATGCCTTCCGCAACCGCCGAGCCGTAGCAGCCACCACTTTGCCGGGAACGGAGAACGACCGATGAATCGCCGCACGTTTCGCGCGACTGCCCCGCGTAAGCCTCGCAACCCGGCGTTCTCGCGCCGCGCCTTCCTTGGCGCGACGGGAGTGGGCGCCGCGGTGCTGCCATTTGTTCCCCTGCTCGAGAGCGAAGCCGGTGTCACCGGCTTCCCCACCCGCCTCATCCTCTTGTTCTCCGCCAACGGCACGATCCACGAGAATTGGCGGCCGTCCGGCGGCCAAACCGACTTCACGCTCGGCCCGATCCTCGCACCGCTTGCGCCACATCAAGACAAGCTCGTAATCGTGGACGGAATGGAGGTTGTTCGCGAGGGGCTCGGCGACGGGCATCAAATGGGCATGGCTTGCCTATGGACCGGCAACCAGCTCCTCCCCGGCCCCTTTGGGGGCGGCGACGGCGGGAGTGCCGGCTATGCGGGCGGTATCTCCGTCGATCAGCACATTGCGAACACGATCGGGACGCAGACGCCCTACAAGAGCCTCGAGTTCGGCGTAATGACCGGCGGGGCAAACAACTGGACCCGGATGAGTTACGCGGGCCCCGATCAACCCGTTGCGCCCGAGGATAACCCGCAGGCAATGTTCGACCGCCTGTTCGTCGACCTCGACCTGGACACGCAGGGCATCGAGAAGCTCAAGGCCGAGCGCCGCAGCGTGATCGACCTGGTCAAAGGCGATCTGAATCGGCTGCAGTCCCGCTACGGCGGTGGTGATCGGCTCAAGGTCGAGGCCCACCTCGAGGCCATCCGGGCGATCGAGATGCGCAACGAGGCAGCGGTCCCGAACTGTGAAGCGCCGACCCTCGATCTCAGCGGCGATCCCTACGACCAAGCGAACTTCCCGGTGGTCTCCTCGCGGCAGATCGACCAACTCGTGATGTCGCTGGCCTGCGATCTCACCCGCGTCGCCAGCCTTCAGTGGTCCGCGTCGGTCAGCGGGGTGGTGTTCTCGTGGCTCGGTCACACTTCGAGCCACCACGACATCTCGCACTACGGCGACGACGATCCGACGATGTCTCCACAGATCACGGAGATCAACATCTGGTACGCCGAGCAAGTGAAGTACTTGCTCGACCAATTGGCGGCCGTACCCGAGGGAGACGGCACCCTTCTCGACAACTGTCTCATCGTGTGGGGCAACGAGCTCAGCCGCGGCAACTCGCACGGGAACCGGCCAGTTCCGTTCGTGCTGGCCGGCGGAGCTGGCGGCATGCTCCAGACCGGGCGCTACATGGACTACGGGGAGATCGCGCACAATCGGCTGCTTGTCTCGATCTGCCACGTGATGGGGCTCGCCGACCAAATGAGCTTCGGCGACAACGACCCGAGCGGCGATGGCGGCCTGGTCGGGCTGCTGTAGGCCCCGGCCCCCGGCCCCTGGGAAAACCGCGTTTTCGCGCGCCCTTGCGCGCGTTGCCATCGGGTCGAACCGAAGCGGGTGCCTTATGCGTTCATCGCCGAACCCAAATGCTTCGCCGACACCTCGCCACGATCGCAGCCGTCCTTGCCGCCTCGGCCTGTGCACGCCACGAGGATCCTCCGGCTCCGACAGCCGTGGAGCCAGAGCCCGCGCCGATCGCGGTCTCGGCAGCGATCCCAGCCGATCGACCGACGGTTGTTCGGCCTGCGCCACCCGAGATGTCCCTGGCATGGGTGCGCGCCAACACCTGCGCAGACGGAGGGCCGCTTTCGCTCACCGCCTCCGACGGGACCGGCCTCCGACTCGTCTCATTTGATGCCAAGGCCGTCGTCGAGGGTCCGCTTGCCTTCACCGAGCTGCGCCTCGACTTCGATAACCCGGAGGACCGCCAGCTCGAGGGTCGGTTTGCGATTCAACTCCCGCCCAAGGCTGCGCTCAGCCGCTTCGCCATGGCGATCGATGGGCAGTGGCAGGAGGGCGAGGTCGTCGAGCGCCAAGCCGCACGCGTGGCGTATGAGGACTTCCTACACCGGCGTCAGGATCCTGCGCTGCTCGAAAACGGCGACGGAAATCGCTTCGAGGCCCGAGTGTTCCCGATCCCCGCGCGCGGCCGCAAGCAGATCGTGATCGGATGGTCGCAAGCCCTAGCGTCGAGCGCCGAGCCGTACGCGTTACCGGTGTGTGGGCTACCAAAACTCGATCGCCTCGACGTCGAAGTCCTGGTCCGTGCGCCCGACGAAGAGCAGGACGCGGTGCTCCACCGCGCCGAGCTCCACGAAGTGAACTATGTGCCCAAGATGGATCTCGAGCTACGCACCGGTGGTAAGACCGCACCGATCCTGCGCGCCGGCAACCTTGCTGTTGCCAGGGTGACTCCGGGGGTCGATGCGCCCCGCGAGCGCCTCGACGCCCTGACGATATTGTTCGACACCAGCGCATCGCGAGCGCTCGACTACGCGGGCCAGGTCGACCGCCTCGCGGCACTGATCGCCGAGTTGGGCAAGCGCAACCACGACATGCAACTGCGGGTGGTGGCGTTCGATCAGACCGCGCAGGTGATCCACGACGGAGCCGTCGGTGGGTTTGGTACCGCCGCGACCGATGCGCTTCGCCAGCGCGGGGCTCTCGGTGCCAGCGACCTGTCCGTCGGACTGGCGGCGGCCGGCAAGGGGGCACGGGTACTATACGTCGGCGACGGCGTGTTTACGGCTGCGGCGCCGGACCGGGCCAGCGTGCTCGAGGCCCTGAAGACCGCCGCGCGCACCCGCGAGATCACGCGCTTCGATGCACTTGTCGACGGTGGCCTGCAAGATCGTGCGGTGCTCGAAGATCTCGCCCGCGGCGAACTCGAGCGCGACGGCATCGTGCTCGACGCGCGCGTGAGCGTGGGTCATCTTGCGGATAAGCTTGAGCGCCCCACGCGGTCGGGGCTCGCGGTGAAGGTCGACGGTGCGAGCTGGTTTTGGCCACAGAAGGTCGATGGCGTGCAGCCCGGGGATCAAGTCCTTGTCTACGCCGAACTGCCGCCGGATCGGGCGTTGAGCGTGCAAATCGGCGACGTCGCGATCACCGAAGAGGGCGCCACGGTGGCGAGCGCCCCGCGGCCCCTCCTGCAACGCGCGCGCGCCCAGGCGCGGATCGAGGAGCTCACCGATCAACTCGCAGCGCTCGGCAGCGATGGCGGCGATGCGGCCAAGCGCCTGCGTGAAGAGATCATCACCACCTCGACACAGCAGCGCGTGCTGTCGAACTACACGGCGTTGCTCGTCCTCGAGACGAACGCCGACTACGAGCGATTTGGCATCGAGCGGACGGCGCTCGCCGACATCCTCACGGTGGGAAAGGGTGGTATTGAGGTCCTCGCGCGCGGCGGTCTACCGGCAGACGACGGGCGACCGCTCAAGGTGGTCACGCAGGACTCGAGATCCGCCGAAAAACTCGGCGCAGACACCGAGATCGCAAAGAACCAAGAGTTGGAGCTCGAGGAGAAAGACAAGGGTGGCGGTGGCCAAGCGGGAGAAGATCCGCGCGCCGACCTCGACGACCGTCCGGCGTCCGGCAGCGCAACGAGAGCTCCAGCCCCCGAACCGAGCGCCAGGCCAACCTCTCCCGCGCCACCGGCGAGCCTTATCCCCCCGGGCATCGTGGCGCAGGACGAGGCCATCGGCGGCACCGGTCGGCGTCATCGCGGAGAGGAGGGCCACCTCGGCATCGCTCGGCGTGACGAAGCGCGTCGCGAGGCTCCTGCGAAGTCCGACCCCTATGATGGCGACCTTGCGAAGGTGATGGCCGCGCTTTCCTCCGGCAATGCGCCGGGCGGACTCGCGCTGGCGCTCGAGTGGCGGGCGCGCTCGCCCGGTGATGTGCTCGCCCTCGTCGGGCTCGGCGAGGCGTACGAGGCAGCCGGAGATCTCGAGCGAGCGGCCCGCGCCTATGGCTCGATCATCGATCTGTTCCCCTCGCGCGCCGACCTCCGACGCATGGCAGGTGAGCGTCTCGAACGACTCGGCGACGTCGGACTGCCGTTGGCGATCGACACCTACGCGCAGGCAGTTGCGCAACGCCCTGATCACCCTTCAAGTCATCGACTGTACGCGTTCGCGCTGCTCAAGGCCGGGCGCCACGAGGAGGCCTTCAACGCGATCTTGGCCGGGATCGACCGCGACTACCCCGGGGGTCGGTTTGCCGAGGTCCAGCGGATCCTGCGTGAAGACCTTGGACTCATCGCTGCCGCCTGGCTTCGCGCAGACCCCTCCCGCGAACCAACGATCGTGCGGACGGTCGGGGAACACCACGCGAGTGTCGACAACCGTGCGTCGCTGCGGTTCGTGCTCAACTGGGAAACCGACGCCAACGACGTCGATCTGCACGTCTTGGACGGTCGGTCCGGCCATGCCTTCTATAGCGCGCGCCAGCTCCCCTCGGGCGGGGATCTCTACGCCGACGTGACCACCGGATACGGCCCCGAGTGCTTCGCGATCTTCGGCAAACCCGCGGCTTTCCCCTACCTCATCCAAGCCAACTACTACGCCCGCGGACCGATGGGCTACGGGATGGGCAAGCTGCAGGTGATCGAGCACGATGGCAACGGCACGCTCACCTTCGGCGAGCACCCGTTCGTGCTGATGAAAGACCACGCCTATGTCGATTTGGCCGAACTCAAGGCCCTTCCGTCCGCCGAACGGGCGGCCAAGGAGCCCGGCCGATCACGGATCCGGCCGCGCCCCTGAAGCCCGTCGAGGAAGATCGGCCGCCGCTGCTTGACGGCCGAACAACGCTCGGAAACCATCGCGCCGGCACCGGGGCCTTTGCCGATGAACGCGACCGATTTTCGCTTTGATCCCCCCGAACGCATCTTGATGGGTCCCGGTCCGAGCAACGTCAGCGCGCGAGTTCTGGCGGCGCTGGCCCGGCCGACGGTGGGCTACCTCGATCCGTCGCTGGTGGCGTTGCTCGAGCATATGAGCTCCCAGCTGCAACGCCTCTTTCGAACGGACAACGCCGGCACATTCGCGGTCACCGGTTCTGGCACCGCGGCGATGGAGTGCGCGTTGTCCAACCTCACTGAGCCGGGCGATCGAGCTCTGGTTTGCGTACACGGCTACTTCGGCGACCGCATGCGTCAGATCTTGGAGCGCGCCGGTGCCCAGGTAACCGCGCTTGCGGGCCGATGGGGCGCGCCGACGGATCCCGAAGCGGTACGCACCGCACTGCGTGATTACCCGGACACGAAGGTGGTTGCGATCGTCCACGGCGAAACGTCAACTGGCGTTCTCCAACCCCTCACCGAGATCGCGAGTGAGGTCCGCGCCTTCGGGGCGTTGCTTGTGGTTGACGCCGTCGCATCGCTGGCCGGGGTGGACTTCGCGACCGACGCCTGGAACATCGACGTGGCCTACTCCGGCGCCCAGAAGTGCCTGAGCGCGCCACCGGGGTGCTCGCCGATCACCTTCTCACCGCGGGCGCTCGAACGGATCACTGCCCGCCGCGAACCCGTCCGTAGCTGGTACCTCGACGCCCTACTGAACCTCAGCTACTGGCAGCGCCCGCACGGCTACCACCACACCGTTGCGATCAACCTCATTTACGCGCTGCACGAAGCGCTTGCGGTGATCGAAGACGAAGGCCTCGA
Organism: uncultured Myxococcales bacterium; assembly: GCA_902826865.1. Classification (GTDB taxonomy): domain Bacteria; phylum Myxococcota_A; class Polyangia; order Nannocystales; family Nannocystaceae; genus Xiheibacterium. The sequence goes on along the minus strand of CADEGN010000267.1, from coordinate 2,516 downwards.
GCGGCGGATCGCGAGGACGGCCAAGACCGCAGCTGCTCTGTGGGCTGGGCTCGAGGCGCTCGGACTTGAGCTTCTCGTCGCTCCGTCCGCCCGATTGCCGACGCTCACGTGTGTCCTCACCCCCGATGGCGTCGACGAGGCTGCCGTGCGCGCGGAGTTGCTCGCGCGTCATGGCATCGAGATCGCCGGCGCCCTGGGGAACCTTCGCGGGCGGGCCTGGCGAATCGGGCTGATGGGAACGTCGTGCAGCAACCGCAACGTGGTGCTCCTACTGGCAGCGCTTGAGTCGGCCCTGTCGCGGGCCGGCCACGGCGTTGCGAGAGGCGCTGCCGTCGCCGCGGCCGAAGCGGCGCTGGCGAGTCCGTGAGCGACGAGAACCACGCCGCGCTGCTTGGGCGCTCCATTCGCACCTTGGCCTGGCTGGGCGACGCCATGTTCGAGCAGGACGTGCGTCGTCGCATCGCTGGCCGCGGCGATTTGCCGCTCGCCCGACTCGACGCGATCAAGGCAGCGATCGTGCGCGCAGAATCCCAGGCTGAGATGTTGCACGCAATCGACGCCGAACTCGCAGAGGACGAGCGCGACACGGTCGCACGCGCACGCAACACTGCAGTGCCGTCGTCTGCGCGTGGTCGGAGAGACACGCGAACCTACCGCGCGGCTTCCGGCCTAGAAGCGCTCGTCGCCTACTGGTTCTTGTCAGGCGAAGCCGGCCAGAGCCGCTACGCGTCCGTACTTGCCCCACGCGTCGAGAACGCCATCGACGTGGCCTGGCAGCGCCTCCGCAGCCGACCGCGCCGGGGATAACGGGAAACGCCAGGACGAACGCGAAATCAGGTCTTGAGGGGCTAGGCCGCCGCACGCGGTGGGTCCATCGGCGGACGTCCTTGGAGGTCCTCCTTGAACACCCGGGCCGGCGGTTCGCGCAGGTCCCAAACCAGGCCCACCCAGCTCATGGCCTTGAGGATGTAGTACGTCACGTCGATCTCCCACCAGTAGAAGCCCTGCCGGGTCGAGCCCATGTAGTGGTGGTGGTTGTTGTGCCACCCCTCGCCGAGCGTGATGATCGCAAGGACCCAGTTGTTGCGGCTGGTGTCACTGGTGGCGTAGCGCCGCTTCCCCCAGACGTGCGACAGCGAATTGATGGTGAACGTGCCGTGCCATAGCAACACGGTCGAGAGCATGAACCCGCCCCACAGGGCCGCCCAGCCAAAAGCAGCCCAGACTGCTACGCCAAGCAGTGTCGGAGGCAACCACCACAGCTTGTCGAGCACGACGAGCTCGGGGTACTTGGTGAAGTCTTTCACCCGCGCCCAATCCGTGTCGCTGTTGTTGTCGTAGATCCATCCGAAGTGCGAATGCCAAAACCCGTACTGCACAGGGGAATGCACGTCGCGCTCGGTATCCGAGAATTTGTGGTGGTCGCGGTGGTGAGCCGCCCACCAGAGAATGCCGCGCTGGGCGGACGTCTCGGCCACGAACGCCAGCACGAACTGCAGGGCTCGGCTGGTCTTGTAGGTACGGTGCGAAAAGTAGCGGTGGTACGCCCCTGTCACCGCGAACATACGCACGAAGTAGAGCGCCCCACAGAGTAGCCAGACGGTGGCGTCGGCACCGGTCCAGAACAGGCCAAGTGCACCGACGTGGACCGCGAGCATCGCCATCAGCGAGAGCCACTCGTAATCACGCCAGCTTCGTGCGCGCTTGCCGACGGCAACGCGCGGCGCCGTCATCGGCACATCTCTGAGTCCCATGGGTAGATTGTCCATTGGACGCGCCGCCAGAGCCCGTCACAGTCCCGTCGTTGCGCGTCATGGTTCGGTCACTAGCCATGGCACCGAGCCGCGAGACCACGGTCAATGACGCGCGCCAATGTCCTCGCTACGCTTGCCGCGAGTGGGCGACACCGAGGCCTATCGTGGGGCGCTACTGCTGTCCTTCGCGCTCGCTGGCGCAGCGTTCTTCGCCACCGGGGTGATCACCGCGCCGTACGGACGCCACCTGCGCGCTGGCTGGGGCCCAACGATTCCCAGGCGGCTGGCGTGGATCGTGATGGAGACGCCATCGGTCGTGCTGTTCGCATGGCTGTTCGCGCGCGGTCCCCACGCCGACGATCTCGCGCCGCGCGTACTCGCCGCGTATTGGTTGGTCCACTACGTCCAGCGCGCGTGGCTCGATCCGTTCGTCCTCCAAACCCGGGGAGGCCGAATGCCGATCGTGTTGATGCTCTGCGCAATCGCCTACAACACCCTCAACAGTTATCTCAACGCGACGTGGCTCGGCACCCTCGGAGCGAACTACAGCTGGCGGTGGTTGATCGACATCCGCTTCCTCTACGGCACGCTGTTGTTCTGCGCCGGCTTTGTGATCAACCGATGGGCGGACATCGTCTTGCGCCGCCTGCGTCGGCGCGGCGACGCGGGCGGAACTCGTTACGCGATCCCCCGTGGCGGGCTGTATGAAGACATCTCGTGCCCGAACTACTTCGGCGAACTCGTGCAATGGACGGGGTGGGC
>CADEGN010000266.1 GCA_902826865.1 uncultured Myxococcales bacterium | reverse complement strand
CCTCGCCCTCGCGCGGCAAGCCGGCGCGGGCGCGCGCTCCCGCGCGCGTCGGCTTCGGGCCGCCGATGCGCACGATCGTGCGCTCGGTGGCGGCTGGCGCCAGATCGAGCGGTGCCTCGCATTCGCCGCGGAGCCGACAGCGTGCGCACGGGCGGCCCCGCCAAATCTCCTCGAACTGCCGCTGGACCAGATCGAGCAACGCATCATCGTTGCTGGAGATCCCGAGCTCGAAGTTGCGGCGCTCCTCGCCCTTGGCGCCGAGGCCGGCACCGGTCCAATTCGCGCTGCCGAGGTAGACCTGGCTCGCGTCGACGACGACGGCCTTGAAGTGAACGCGCGGGCACTGCCGCAGCTGCAACCCACCGGTAACCAACCGAGGGTACCGATCGAACGCGTCGCGAAACGGCCGCGACGGCATCGCGGCGTGGAGGACCCGCAACTCGACCCCGGCGGCGGCCAGGCGATCGAACTCCGCGAGGACCGAGTGGTATCGCCGAGAGTTGCTGCCAAAGGGAGCGACCATGAGCTCCTTGAGGTTGGCCGTGGCGATCCACACACTGCGCTTGGCTGCCAGCACGCCGCCCACGACCAAGTCGTAGTGTTCGGCGCCCCAGACCGGACGGCCGCGCAGGGTGCTTGCCACCATGGTCTGCCAGCCTACCAAGCGGCGGCCGGCTGGCCACGAAATCGGCGCGCGGGCCGTCCTCAACGCCCGTGCAGGATCCCGAACCGCTCGAGTCCGCAGATCTTGCCCGCATCCATCACCTTGATCACGTGCTGGTGCTGGGTCGACTCGTCGGCCCTGATGTTCACCGCGGTGCTGACGTCGGCTTGGGCCGCGGCGCACAGCCGCAACTCGAGCTCCTTGTCGTCGACGCGCTTCTTGTCGACTTCGATGACGCCGTCCGGTGAGATCTCGACCACGACCGCCTTCGGTTCGGCGGAGACCTCGCGGTTCTTGGCCTTGGGGAGCTTCACCCGGAACGAGGGGTTTTGCTGGAAGGTCGCGGTGAGCACGAAGAAGATCAGCAGCTGAAAGACGACGTCGATCAGCGGCGTCAGGTCGATCTGGACCCCGCGCGCGGCACCGCGCCGCTTCGCATGGGGACCGGAGAAGCTCACGCGTGGGCCTCTTCGACCACGGCCTTGCGTTCGGCGGCCGGCGCTTCGGCGCGCGTGGCATCCCCGAGCAGGTCGACCAGCCCGAGCGCATCCTCCTCCATGTCGACGACGATGCGTTCGTTGCGGCCGAGCAGGAACTTGTAGAGGACGAGCATCGGAATCGCCACCACCAGGCCGTAGGCCGTGGTGATAAGGGCTTGCCAGATGCCTTCCGCGAACGCGTCTGGGCCCACTTGCCCGGACTGGTAGGCGTCGACGAAACGCTTGAACACTTGGATCATGCCAACGACCGTGCCGAGCAGCCCCAAGAGCGGGCTGACGGCGGCAACCGTGCCGATGATCTCGACGTTGCGTCCCATCCGCGCAACCTCCCGGTTGCCGACCTCCTCGACGGACTCCTTCACCGCCTCGCGTGGACGCCCCTGCCCATGGATCCGCAGGCCGGCCGCCATGATGAGCGCGATGCTCGAGCTATTCTCCTCGCACAGCAGCAGCGCCTCGCTGATCTTTCGCTTCATGACCAGGGCGCGGATGCGGTCGACAAACGCACGGGGCAACAGCCGCGCGCGTTGCAGCGACCACAGCCGCTCGATGAACACGGCGACGCCGATGATCGACGCCGCGAGGATCGCCCACATGAGGGGCCCGCCCTGCTCGAAGAGTTCCTTGACGTCCATCGCGGTGTCGCTGCCAGCCGCGAGGCCGCGGGCGCGTGTGCGGGATCATGGTCCGGCTGTGTCCGCGGGGCAACAAGGCTGGGGCCTCGCGGGGCCCTCCGATGGCCGGAGACCCTGGGCAGATGCACCCGAAGCCGAGACGCCGCGCGGACGGCCGAACGCGGGGCGAACGCCCGGCCCGAGAACCAAGCTCGATCGCCGGCGAAATGGGCTTGACGCCCCGGCGCCCCCCAGTGTAGTTGCGTGCTCCCTCGCCGACGGAGCGAGGGGTCCCGAGGGGGTATAGCTCAGTTGGGAGAGCGACGCGCTGGCAGCGCGTAGGTCAGGGGTTCAAGTCCCCTTACCTCCACCAGTCGAAGGCATCGCGACGGACGCCGCCCGGCGTCGTGGACGTTGCCGCCTTCCGCGACGACGTGATCGAAGGTGCGCGACAGTGGTGACTGCGCGACTCGCCGCCTGCGCGAATCTCGCCGACGCCGAGCGACTCGCCGCGGATGATAGCCTGCGCCGCATGAAGATCCTCGGACACCCCGCAAGCACTTGCACCCGCAAGGTCCTCACCACGCTTCACGAGACCGGACATCCGCACGAGTTCGTGCTGGTCGACATCATGGTCGGCGCACACAAGCAGCCCGAACACCTCAAGCACCAGCCGTTCGGTCAGGTGCCTGCCCTGCAGGACAATGGTTTCGAGATGTACGAGTCGCGCGCAATGTGCCGGTACATCAACGAAATGGCGAAGGGAAAGCTCGTGCCCACGGATCCGCGGGACCGCGCGAAGATGGAGCAGTGGATCAGCGTAGAGATGTCTGATTTCACGCCTCCGGCGATGAAGTTCATCTACCACCACATCTTCAAGTCGCCGCAGAGCGACGACGTATTGGCGAAGGCGACCAAGGATCTCAATCTTGCGCTCGATGTGATGGACGCCCAGCTGGCGAAGCAGCCGTACTTCGTCGGCGAGACCTTCACCCTCGCGGACATCGGCTTCATGCCCTACGTTGGCTATCTGATGGCCACGCCGGAGAAGGAGCAGGTGGCCAAGCATGGCCCGGTCTCGTCGTGGTGGAACCGCGTGCGCGAACGTATGAGCTGGCGCAAGGCCACCGGCGAGGCATAGGCACGACGCCATTGCCGAGCGCACGCCTTCTCCTCGCAGGACGATCCAACACGCTATGACTCACCGAAGACCTCATCCTCGGTGAACCCAAGCTCCTCGAGGTCGCGTGCGCGCAGGTGGGCATCGCCGCTGCAGAAGAACTCATCGAGCTGCGGCGGCGATGCACCCGTACCCGAGAGCATGGCGTGCACCTGCCCGCGGTGGTGCACCTGATGGAGAAACAGATGGGGCAGCACGCGGTCGACCCGCTCTTGGCCCGGCGTCGACCAGGCGATCGCGACGCGACGCGCGAGGTCCTCGGGCGCGAGGCCGCGGCATACCGCGAGCAGCCGACCATCGACCGCGCGCCGCGCTTCAGCCAGCTCGCCGCACCGTTCGAACGGCTCCGCTGGGTCGAAGCACGCCCGCGCATCGGCAGCTAGGAGCGTGACCCCGTAAGGGGTCACGCTCCTAGCGGTCCGAGCGCGCCCACACCGTGTTCCCCCCGGCCAGAGCCAGCGCGTCTTCGCCGCGCGCGGTGTTCAAGTGGGACGCGGACGGGTCGATGCCCCACCGGTCCATGGTTGAATCGCCTCATCTCATCGGTCCCACGCCAGAGCCCCGCGGCAAGCTGCGAGCCCCAAGCGGTCCAGGGGGGCGCGCGCGATTGTTCGGCCAGTTCCTTGTGGACGAAGGGGTGATCACCGCGGCCGACCTCCGCGAGGCCCTGATCTTGATGCGGGCGATGAACTCGACGATCGGCGAACTCGCGGTCGCGCGCGGCCTCGTCACCGCCGAGCAGGCCGAACAGATCCATCAACTGCAGCGCCACGTGGATGGGCGCTGGGGAGAAATCGCCGTCGCGCTCGGTATCGGCCGCGCGACCGCTGCGCGCATCGAAGACCTGGTGTGGGAGCAGAGTCTGGCCAATCTGCGCCTCTCGGATGCGCTCGTCCAGCTCGGCATCCTGAGCGCGACAGAGACCGAGGTCCAACTTGCGGCCTTCGAAACCGCCGCGCGATCCGAGTCCGAGGCGATCGGGGGCAGCACTGAACCCCTCGTCGAGGCCCTGATTGAGGGGCTTCCGCGCCTGTGCCAACGCGTCCTCGCCACGGCCGTCAGCGTGGGACCAACGCGACCTTGGTTCTGCGAGCCACACGACGAGGCTGTGCAAGTTGCAATCGACGGCCCGATCGCGTGCACGCTGGCGATCGCGTGCGACCGCGGGGTTGCGATGGCGATGGCAGAGGCACTCGACGTCCACGCCGCTGCACGACGCGACCGAGCGCGTGCGGGAGTGACCGCCTTCGCCGCCCTGTACGCCGCCCAGGCGGCGCGGCGACTGGACGGAATCGCCCATCCGACGCACGTCGCCCGCGACCCTGTGCCTGACGCCCCACCGTCTGGGGCGCTTGCGGTCGACCTGGCGCTCGGCACCGGACGCGCGGTGGTCGTTTTCGTCACCCCGACGGCGAATAGCTGAGAACGCTCCCGTCGCGTTCGTGACCACAACGATGCTCCCCGCGGAGTACTCTCCCCGGCCATGCTTCACAATCGCTTGGCCCTCGCGCTCGCGTCCCTCTTCGTCCCGCTCGCCTGCGCCGGTGACGACGGTTCCGCCGCAACCCTCGACGACTCGACGGGCGGTAGCTCGTCGGGATCGACGACATCGCCCGTGGAGTCGTCCGGAAACACCACAGCCCCCGCAGAAACGTCGGGTGGTGGATCCACCTCAGGTGCAGACGAGAGTTCCTCCGCGGCCGGATCGAGCGACGGATCGTGTCCGCCTGGCGACGCCGGATGTCCGTGCACCAACGGCACCTGCTCGGGCACCAACGTGTGCAGCGGGGATGTCTGCCAACCCGCGGAGGTCTGCGCCGTCGACGGATATGAACCGAACAACAGCATGGACGCAGCTGCAGCCCTCGGCGACCTCGACGACGACGCGGATCCCGGCTCGGTGGCCGGCGTACTCGACCACGCCGAAGATGAGGACTGGTTCACGTACAACGGGTTCGACACCACAACGGTCACGCCCCAGGTGGCACCGACGCGGACGCTTGTCGCGGACGGGTCCCTGCGCCTATGCAAGTTCCTGCGCTGCCCCGACGCTTTGGAGAGTACTGAAGTCACTTGCCCTGACAACGCCGAGCTGGCGATGGCTCCGGGCGGAGAACCCGGCTGCTGCGCTAGTGAGGGGTTTGCGATGCCAGATTTCAATTGCGCCGGCGGAAACGACGACTCGGCCCAAGTGTGGCTCCGCGTCGATCAGGCGGGGGCGCAATGCGTCGAGTACACCGTGACATACGAGTACTGAGAACGCCCGTCGGCGTTCTCTTCTCCCGAACGGGGCGTCAGCTCTCTTCGGGCGCGCCGCCCGAGCTGGCGATCTGATCCACACTGACCTTGCTCGGGTCAAATCCCTTTGCCCCGGCGATCATCGTGTCGATGACGTTGTCGAAATCCCCGCCGCCGTCCTTGCGGAAGCGTAGCGGGTTCACCCGCGCCACCACGAAGGCGCGCAGATATGGGCTCTCGAATCCCCGCGCCTTCAGCCGCTCGACCGCGGCAGTGACCTCGTCGTCGAGTTCGAGGAGTTTGACCGCCCGAGCCGCGCGGATGGTCAACGCGCTTGCCAGCGGATCAGCTAGGAACGCTTCCACGCGCCGCAACACCGGGTTGTAGGCCCCGCCCGAAAAGCGCCCGCGTTGCTCGTAGCAAAGGCCAAGGGTGAGCAGCGCGGGCTCCTCGAACTCGAGCGCGAACTCAGCCTCGCTGCGACCGTCGAGATCGGCGAGCGCTCTCGCCATTCGGATGACCTCGAGGGCCTTCTCGCGCAGGTTGTGCGCCTTCTCGGTGTTGAGCGCCAGGATCTTATAGGCGAGTGAAAATTCTGGGACCACAAGCGCGACGATCGCCTTGGCGCCGAGCGTCCTCATCGCGTTTAGCCGGTGATTGCCGTTCGGCGTGAGGTACTTCCCGTCGTCTGCGCGCACCGCGATCACCGGATCAAGGAACCAGTTGAGCTTGTCGATCACCTCGACCAATCGCTTGACGTGGGTCGCGGACAAGTCGCGCTGAAACGGCGTTGCGGCAACGCGATCAATTGGCAACGCAGCGATGAGGGTGGGGTGTCCGCCCAGCGGGTCGCGATAACTCCCGAGAACGGTGCCTCCGTCGTCGACGATCGCGCGCTCGAGCGCCGGGGCGGCACCGGGCGCTGCTAACTCCTTGGCCGTTAGCCCGCGCGAGCTCGCCTCCGCGGCCTTGGACCGCGAGGTCTTCTTCTTGGTCGTTGTCTTGGCCGCCTTTGCTTCGACCTGTTTCTTCGCCCGTGCCACTGTCACCTTGGCCCACTGTGGGGGCGCGCCGAGTTGACGGCGAATCGATCGCCAAGGCAAGCGGGACCGGCCCCGCACACTTGGGCACCCCCTCTAGGCGGTTCAGTGGTCGCGCAACCGCTGGCGTCGGCTGAGCTCCTCGAGGATCCCGTCGACCGCGCTGTCCACCGCCGCCTGGGGCTCGAACCGAAGATCGACGCCCTCGGGGACGTGCTCGTCGGGGCCGATGTGGACAGCCAGCATCGGAAACGGGGCGACCAGGGTTTCGATCGCGCTGTGGTCGGCCAGGCCGATCACGTTGGTGGTCGAGATCACCAGCATGCCGGCGTCGAGGAGGATGTGCGCCACCTCGCCGAAACGGCGCACGAGACCCTCGCGATCGTCGAACGCGAGGTCGGCGTCGACACCGAGGTATACGTTCTTGCCGTCGAGCAAGTAGGCGTTGTGCCGGCCGCGAACAAGGCGGGACTCAAGCGCGCGCGCGATCGCGTGCTTTCCAACGCCGGCGTCACCGGTGAACATGACGAGCGTGGCCGGATGCCCGTTCCGCTCCGCGCGCTGTCCCGGGCTGATGTCCCCGCGAACCCACTCGATGTCGCGGATCCGGCTCTGTTGGCGCAGGTCATGCTGGGCGTCCGGGACAAGATCGCGGATGATCCCGCCTCCGGCGATGTCGTAACCATCGACGACGACGAATCGTCCTGTGGCTTCGTTGTCCGCCGTGCGATCGAACGCAACCGGATGCCGAAGCTGCAGTACGGCGTCGGCAACATCATGGCGCTCGACTCGCAGCTTGTCTGTCCGCGTGTGCAGATCACTCGCGTCAAGGACGCGATGGATCGTGAGCAACCGCGCCTCGGTCTGCGCCGTCGCCAGTTTGAGCTTGTAGCTGCGCCCGGGCTCCATCGGCCGCTTGCCCAGCCAAAAGAGGTTCACGCGCAGCTCAGTGGCGACCTCGGGAGCTTGTTGGACGTGGCTGATGATCTCGCCGCGCTCCACGTACAGCTGCTGATCGAGCGTGACCCCGATCGATCGACCAGCGTCCGCGCTCGACCCCGCGGGAGCAGCCCAGCGCTCGATCGACGCGACCGTGGCGGTCTTGTTGGATGGCGAGAACAGGACGCGGTCACCGACCGAGATGCGCCCGGATTCGACCCGCCCGGCGATGATCCGCGCGTCATCACCGCGATGCCCCCACTTATAGACGTCCTGAACGGGCATGCGCAGCGGAAGTGCGACGGCCGGCAAGAGCTTCGCGAATCCGTCGACCGCCTCGAGCACGCATGGACCGTCGTACCAGGGCATCGCAGCGGAGTGCGCCGCCACGTTTTCACCGCGGCGCGCGCTGATCGGGATCACATGGGCGGGTTCGATCCCGACCTCCGCGAGGAAAGCCCGATACTCATCGGCGATCGCGGAAAAATGCCCGGCATCGTAGCCAACGAGGTCCATCTTGTTGACCACGACCGCGACCTGGCGAACGCCGAGCATGCCGAGGAGGTAGCCGTGTCGGCGGCTATTCTCCCGCACCCCCTCTTTGGCGTCGATGAGCAGCACGGCGGCCTCTGCCCGAGCGGCGCCAGTGACCATGTTCTTCAGAAACTCGATGTGCCCCGGCGCATCAATAATGATGTAGTCGCGTTTGGCGGTGCGAAAGAACACTCGCGCGGCATCGATCGTGATCCCCTGGTCCTGTTCGGCCTCGAGCGCGTCGAGCAAGAAGGCGTACTCGAACACCTTCCCCTGGCGCTCGCAGGTAGCCCGCACCTTCTCGAGCTTCCCATCACCTAATACGCCGGTGTCAGCGAGCAGACGTCCCACCAGGGTGGATTTTCCGTGATCGACGTGGCCGACGATCACGATCTGCATGGTCTCGCGGCGCTGATTAGATGCGTTCACATGTACCCCTCACGCCGGAGCTTCTCCATCGCGTAGGTGTCCTCTTGGTCCTGCGCGCGGCCGGCACGCTCGGGCACGTTGGTCCTGCGCAGTTCGACGAGAATTTCTGGGGTGGTGCGAGCGGTTGACGCGATCTTCGTCGTGCACGTCTCGCATCCGATCGAACGATATCGATGGCCGGTTCCGTCGTCGAAGTAGATGTCGATGATCGGGATCTGCTCGCGCTCGACGTACTCCCAGATGTTGATCTCGGTCCAGTCAAGCAGGGGATGAATACGAACGTGGGTACCCGGCGCAAAGTCCGTCTTGAACTGATTCCACAGTTCGGGCGGCTGATCGGCGATGTCCCAGTCACCCGCATGGTCACGCGGCGAGAAGTACCGTTCCTTGCTTCGGCTGCCTTCCTCATCCGCGCGCGCGCCAACGATCACTCCGGTGAACGGCTTGCGATCGACATCCTCACGGTAGACACCGTCGGGACCCATCCGCAGCCGCGGCCATGACCCATCGAGCGTGTGCCGGAGTGCCTCGGTCTTCAGGGCGCGGCAGCACACCAAGCGCCCGCGGGTGTGGTTCATCCCGTCGGCTAGGGCCTCACGGTTTTGCCCGACGATCATCTGGAGTTTCCACTGCCGCGCGACGTCGTCGCGGTAGCGCACCATCGCCGGAACCTTGAAACTGGTGTCGATGTGGACGAGCGGGAAGGGAACGTGACCGAGGAAGGCCTTGCGCGCGAGCCACAGAAGGACAGTCGAGTCCTTGCCGATCGACCACAACATGCACAGCTGCCGGAAGTGCCGATAGGCTTCGCGGAAGATGTAGATGCTCTGCTCCTCCAGCTCTTCAAGCGGCGTCATCATTTTCTCTTTGGCGACTGTTGTTAATGTTCTTCAAGGCTAGGCTATCTATATTTACACGTGATTTCAATGTATTACACGAGCCAAATAGTACTGGATATAACCGTATATTAAATCGACCAGCGCCCGGCGCGCGAGCCGTGAATAGTTGCCCCGCGTGGCCGCGTCCTACTGCCCCCACGGGCGCGATTGCTCGCAGAGGTCTCCGTCATGTTCTCCTCGCTCCGTCTCGCTCTCCCTGCCCTTGTCCTCGTCGCCGGCCTCGGGCTCCCGAAGGGGGCGGACGCTGCGCCGAACATCACCCGCAAGGGAGGTCAATGGGGCGTGACCCTCGGCGGTTCGGCGTGCATCCCCGGCAAGGCCAAGTGCATCCGCGACAATGTCCAAGAGGGGGGCGTCACCGTCGACGGAAAGACACGCCCGTCGTTCGGAATGGCGGGCGAACTCGGCTATCGGTTTAACAAGTTCGTCTTCGCGGGTGCGCACTACAACCTCGGGTTTTTCGACACGAACTACGAGGTCACTGGCATGGGCGGCTACAAGCACGCCTACCAGAACAGCATTTACGGCGTGGTGCGCGGGATCATCCCGGCGTGGCGGTTCGACTTCGGCCTGGCCGCGGGCCCTGGGTTTTCGCGCCAGACGTTCAAGATGGACAACGGCGACAAGGACTACTCCCAGGGGTTCTCGTGGATCATTTCCCCGAGCATCGACATTTGGGTGGCGCGCCGGGTGTTCCTCGGGGCCAAGCTCGATCTCCTGTTCAACGGCCACCGCAAGACGTGCCACGAACGTGGCTCGCGAACCGACTGCGTCAAGGGAGCCGCGAACACGGATGTCGCTCCGGTGCACCAGATGATCTTCGGCCTCCACATCGGTGGCACGTTCCTCTGACCGCCGACTGACACAAACCATCGACACAAAAAAAGGGGGCGTGCTGCAGCGGCAGCTCGCCCCCTCTTCGTGCGGTGACGCAGCGTTACTCCGGCGGCGGTTCTTCGCCGTCAGCCTTCGCTGCGCCGGCGGGCTCACCGTCCGCTGCGGGTCCAGCCGCACCTCCACGGCGCCGCTCCATCGCCGCCTTGCGGGCGACTTTGCCCGGGCTGGCCTTCTTCTCCGCCTCCGGCCCCATCGTCGCCGCGGTTTTGTCGACGACCGTCGCC
>CADEGN010000265.1 GCA_902826865.1 uncultured Myxococcales bacterium | reverse complement strand
TGGGGCACGAACGTCTGCGCGAGGTAGGCGCCGACGGCGTGCAGCGCGTTGGCGACGCGCGCCAGGAGCGCGATGCGCTGCGTGTCGCGCACGGCGCCGGCGGCGTGCTGGGTGAAGAGCGTGAGGCCGCCGGGCAGGGCCGCGAGGTAGGTTTCGACCAGCCGCGGGACGAACACAACCAAATCGTCGCCTCTGGAGGACGCGGATTCAACCCTGCGGATCGGAGCGATCGCGCCCCCAGGACCGGCCGCCGCAGAAACCTCAGGCCAAGCCGGGGCCGTCTGCGCACGCTGTGGGACAAACCGACCCCATCGGCAACGGTGCCTTCGTGAGGCAACTCAGCCGCAACTTCCCACGCACCTCCGCCCTCGCCCTGGGCAGCCAACTGCTCGGGTGCCTCGCGCCGGCGACGCCCCACGCGTTGCCGGACGCGTCCGAAGACTCGGCTGCGCAGGGCAGCGGCTCGGCGAACGAAGGCAACGCCGACACGCAGGCAGGCACCTCAACCTCGACGGCCTCGGGCCCGGACACCGGAACAACCGGCGGCGAACCGGACACGGGTGGACCGTGCGAGTTCGGACCCGTGAAAGCGTTTCCGACCGCCGAGGGATTCGGTGCCAACGCGATCGGCGGCCGCGGGGGCACGGTGCTTCACGTGACGCAGCTCGGCGACTCCGGCGACGGCAGCCTCCGCGCCGCCATGGAGGCGACGGGCCCACGCATCGTCGTGTTCGACGTCGCGGGCATCATCTCACTGCAGAGTCCGATCGCTATCGCGGAAGCCAACAGCTACGTCACCCTCGCCGGGCAAACTGCGCCCGGCGACGGCATCATCATCCGTGATCAGGGCCTCGAAGTGCGGACGGGCGCCCACGACGTCGTGTTTCGCCATGTGGATATCCGCCCAGGAGCCGCCCTCGCAGGGCCCCCAGGCGACCCCGGCTCCCTGGTCGTCAACGGCCTGCTGGCTTGGGGTGAAAACGATACGCACGTCGACAACGTGATCTTCGACCACATGACGGTGATGTGGTCTGTCAGAGATAACGCGCTGTTTTGGGCTAACGTTAGCAATGCCACGCTTCAATGGTCGCTGATCGCCGAAAGCATTACCGACGAACAGTACGCAGGATCCACGAGCAAGGGCCTGCTCGCGAGCGGCACCCCGCTCACCCTCAGCCTTCACCACAACCTGTTCGCCGACAACGGCGCGCACAACCCGTCGGTGAACCGCGGCGTCCTCGTCGATTTTCGCTCGAACGTGGTGTTCAACTGGTCGTGCAACAACGGTGCTTCCTTTGGGGGTTGGTGCTCCTACGGCAATCCGGCGAGCGTACCGGTCAACTTCGTGGATAACGTATTTATCCCGGGGGCGGACGCGACCTGCGGGAACTTCGTCTGGTTCGCTGGCCCCGAGACCAAGGTCTACGCGGCCGGCAATCGGGGCCCGAACTGTCCCGAAGGCTGCGAGGACGACTGGGATTTCGGCTTCATGGAATCGTACTTCTCAAGCTGCGACGCGACGGGGATCACGCGCCCGGCGGACCCGGCCCAGTTCCGCGCTGCGACGGAGTTCGACGCGCCGGCGGTGACAGCCACGGACGCGTCCGAGCTACTCACCGTCCTCGCCGAGCGCGTGGGTTCGGATCGTCCAAAACGCGACGCACAAGAAACCCGCGTCATTACTGAGGTCCAAGATGGCACGGGACGCGTCGGGAAATTCGGGGACTACCCGCCGCTGCAAGGCGGAACTCCGCCGCTCGACAGCGACGCGGATGGGATGCCGGACGCATGGGAGGCGAGCCACGGCCTCGACCCCATGAACCCGGGCGACGGCGCAGAGGTCGCCCGCAACGGCTACACCAACATCGAGAACTACATCAACGAGTTGGCGGGCGACGAGATCTGTCTGTGAGAGTTACACCGTCAGCTGGCACGCGCGGCCGCGCGGTGCCCATCGGCCGCGCCACCCTGCGCTCGTGACCGACGTCGCGCCAACCCAATCACCGGCAGGACCCACAACCACAGGCGCGGAGCACCGCCAGAACGGCACCCGCATCCACCTCCCTCGCCCTCGGCCGCTGACGAACCACTGGACCCTCCCTCGCTCGCACCAGCCGAGATGCCACCGCCGTCGCCACCGGCCGTACTAGCGCCGGAATCCGCGGTGTTGCCGCTCGCATCACCACCACCCTCCGGCGCCCCGCCGCTGCCGACGTCTCCGCCACCTTCGGTACCTCCGACGCCGCCGAAGAGTCCGATCGGTTCGGTGCTGATGACGAGATCGTCGAACCAAACGCGATGGGGCCCCTGGGTCTCGGGGTAGTAGTTCCACACGATGAAGTGATTGAGCAGCAGCGACGGGTCGTCGCGCCAGCGAATGCCACCGCGGTTGCCGACGAGCTGGCCATCGATCCACAGCGACATTTCACCGTCGCCCCCGCCAGGCGTGTTGGCGGCGACCATGGTTTCGACGGCGTACCAGGTGTTGGCGACGAGCGAGACCGAGGTGTCGTCGATGTCGATGTTCTCGCCCCAGCAACACTCGAGCCCCGATTCACACGGCAGTCCCTTGGCGGCACACCCATCGCATATCTCCTGCGGGTTGGCATAGTTGGCGCAGGAGTCCCCAGGGTCGCAGTTCATGTCGGGGTGGTAGGTGTAAAAGAAGGGCTGCCCGGGCAGCTCGCCGTCGACGACGACCCGCGTATCGACGGTGGTACCGCTGAGGCATAGCTCTCCGTTGGGTCGACAGCCGGCGTCGCCATGACACGACCACTGGTTGTCGGCGCGGTCGCCGTGGATGGCGTAGAAGTGGTGCATCGGCGCATCCCAACTGTCGTCGAAGCGCATGTAGAAGCGGGTGTAGACCCGCTCGACCCCGGGAAAGCGCACCCCAAACTCGGCGTCCGCGTTGTAGGGCGGAGAAAAATCGGCCAAGACCGATCCATCGCCCTCGAACGTGGGCTCCCCGCTCGCCGCAGTCACCAGCGTCGCGCGTGGACCTGCTTCAATCCCGTCGAGCGTGCCCGCCTCGAAGTCGTTGCAGTAGATGACCGCCGGGTTGTCGACGCAGTAGGGTTCGGTTGCGGATGCGACCGCAGGGATGACCAATGGTGCGAGACTGAAGACGAGCGCGGCGCATCTCACCGGATCAGGATAACATCAGCAAGATCGCATCCGCGAACCGCGCGCATCCGCCCCTTGACACGCCTGCGCCCCCACGCGATGGTCCGCGCACCGCAGCATGGGCCCCGCGGCGCCGAGCGCGGCCGCGCGAGAGCGGAGGATCCATCATGGTCGATGTCGCCAAGCCCACCAAGCACACGGGCAAGCTCCTCATCCTCACCCCCGGCATGGGCGCCGTCGCCACCACGTTCATCGCCGGGGTTGAGGCCGTCCGCCGCGGCTTGGGGCGCCCGTTCGGCTCGATCACGCAGCTTCAGACGATCCGCCTGGGTCGCCGCTCCGACAACCGCCAGCCACTGATCCGCGACCTCATCGATCTCGCCCCGCTGGCCGACCTCGAGTTCGCCGGCTGGGACCTGTTTCCCGACGACGCCTACGAGTCGGCCCGGCGTGCCGACGTGTTGAACGCAGCCACGCTCGACCCTCTTGCCGGCTTTCTTCACGGCATCAAGCCCATGAAGGCGGCGTTCGACCGCGAGTACGTCAAGCGCCTCGACGGACCGAACGTCAAGCCGGGCAAGAATAAGCGCGAGTGGGCCGAGGCGTTGCGCCAAGATATCAAGGATTCTCTGGTTCGCGCCAAGGCCCAACGCGCGGTCATGGTGTGGTGCGGCTCCACCGAAATCCATCTCACCCCGGCCGCGTGCCATCAGAGCGTGGCCGCGTTCGAGGCCGGCATGGCGGCCAACGACCCCGCGATCTCGCCGTCGCAGCTCTATGCGTGGGCGGCGATCATGGAGGGGGTCCCGTACGCCAACGGCGCGCCCAACCTGTCCGCGGACTTCCCTGCCCTCGAAGAACTCGCGACCGCGCGCGCCGTGCCTCTGTGCGGCAAGGACTTCAAGACCGGCCAGACGCTCATGAAGACGATCCTCGCGCCCGGGTTCAAGGCCCGGATGCTGGGCATCGCCGGGTGGTTCTCCACCAACATCCTGGGCAACCGCGATGGCGAGGTCCTGGATGACCCCGACAGTTTCAAGGCCAAGGAGGTCACGAAGTCGGGCGTGCTCGACGTGATCCTCGAGCCTCACCTGTATCCGGAGCTCTACAAGGAGCTCTATCACAAGGTGCGGATCAACTACTATCCGCCGCGCGGCGACGCAAAAGAGGGCTGGGACAACATCGACATCTTCGGCTGGCTCGGATACCCGATGCAGGTCAAGGTCGATTTCCTCTGCCGCGATTCGATCCTCGCGGCGCCACTCGTCCTCGACCTGGCGCTCTTGCTCGACTTTGCCAAGCGGTCCGGCCGCTCGGGTGTGCAGGAGTGGCTGTCGTTCTTCTTCAAGAGCCCCCACGTCACCGCCGGCCATGTGGCCGAGCACGATCTATTCATCCAGCACTTCCGGCTCAAGAACACCCTGCGCGTCATGGCGGGCGAGGAGCCGATCACCCACCTATCGGAGAACTTTGCGGAGTTCTGAGGGATGGCGCGCACCGGCGTGATCCTGGCCGCGGGGTTTGGCTCGCGCCTGCGCGAGGGGGACGATGCGATCATCAAGCCGCTGCTGCCGGTGGCGGGGGTGCCCGTCATTTACCGCGCGATACGGGGCCTCGAACAGGCGGCTTGCGATCGCATCGTCGTGGTGATCGGATTCCGCGGCGAGACACTCCGCTCGGCGATCGAACGTGACCGGCCGGGCGCAGTGCCGGTGGAGTTCGTCGACAACCCCGAATACCGCCTCGCTAACGGTGTTTCGCTGCTGGCGGCCGGCCCCCACGTCGACGCAGAGTTTGTCGTGGCGATGGCCGACCATGTCGTCGGTGACGAGGTGATGGCGCTTGCCGGCGCCCACCACCCTGCCCCTGGCCACGCGACGTTGTTGGTCGACCGCCGCGTCGACCAGGTCTTCGACCTCGACGATGCCACCAAGGTCCGCAGCCAGGGCGACCGACTGATCACCATCGGCAAACAACTCCAAGACTACGACTGCATCGACATCGGCGTGTTCGTCTGCACCCACGGCCTGGTCGCCGCCCTGCAATCGGTGCGCGGGCGACTGGGCGATGCCTCCCTCTCCCAGGGCGTGGCCGAGCTCGCGGCCGCCGGGCGTATGGGGGTGCTCGACATCGGTGCGGGCTACTGGCAGGACGTCGATACGCCAGAAATGCTCGCCCACGCCGAGGCAACGCTCGCTCGCGCGGGTACGTAGCCACATCTCGCACTGATCGCTTGCACATGCGTGGGACGGATCGCGCCGCAGCCGCGCGACCGATTCGCCCGGCAACGGAAGCGGGCGACCGGCCCGAGCGCCGCTGCTGTATAGTCGTCCTCCGGTTCTCCGCTGGAGCGAAGGGGCGACGACATGGCGCAGGGGTCGAGGGGCACGGATCGCCACAACCGATCGGACTCGGGTGCGAAGGCGGAGCGATCGTTGGACGCGACGCTGGCAGCGGTGCGAGCGACGCCGGAGCGCGCGGAGGCATGGGCCGCGGCGGAGGAGCTCGCCGCCGATCTCCAGCGACCCGATGAACTCGCGGCAGTTTACCTCGAGGTCCTGGGCGGCAAGCTGCCCCGCGATCTCCGGGACGAGATATCCCGACGAGCCGCTCACTTCCACGAGGAGTGGTTTGGCGACAGCCCAGAGGCCGTGGCTGAAGTCCTGGGGCGCATCGTCGAGAGCGACCCGGGCGCGAGCTGGGCCTTCGAGCAACTCGTGGTGGTACTGACCGTCGCCGAGAAGTGGGACGCGCTGCTCGACGCCTACGACCGCGTGCTTTCGGGCACGAGCGACCTCGGACGCCGGCGCACGCTGCTCGACGAGGCCGCCCATATCGCCAAGGACTTTGCCGCCGACCCCGGGCGCGCCGTCGACTACATGCAAGCGCAGCTCGAGCTCGAGCCGAGTTCGGCCGCCCTGGTTTCCGGGATCGAACGGCTGCTTGAGCGCCAGCGTCGCTACGAGGATCTGATCGAGCTGTGGCAGTCGCGACTGAGCGAGCTGCCAACCGCCGAGGCCCGCGCCACGCGCGTTCGCATCGCGAAGACCTTCATCGATCATATCGACGCACCTGGTCCAGCCCTCGACGAGCTGCGCGCGCTGGTCGACGAGAACCCCGGGCACGCCGAGGGTTGCGTGCAGCTCGAGCGGATCCTCGCCAGCAAGTCAGCACCGCACGCGGTGCGAATGGGTGCGCTCACGCTGCTTCGCACGAGTTACGACGCGGCTGAGCGACCGGATGCCGTCATCGCCGCGCTCGAGCGCGCGTTGACGTTCGCGCGCCCGGGCGAGAGGGTTGCCCTCCACCGCGATGCGGGCCAGCGACTCGCAATCATCGGCCGGGACCGCGAGGCCCTGGCGCACTACGCCACCTTGCTTTCGATCGAGCCGACAGACACGGATGCGCGCAAGCAATTGCGTCCGTTGGCGACGCGCTCCGGCCTTCACGCCGAGCTGGTCGCCGCCCTCGAAGGTGCCGCGGCGGTCGCGGAACCGGCCCAGCGGATGGCGCTGCGTTATGAGGCGGCGCAGGCCGCCGACCAGGAACTTCGCGATGCGCGCTACGCCAGCGACCTGCTCGCCGCGGTCGTCGAAGACGGTGCCGCGGACCGGTCGCTTGCACTCTCGGCCGCCCATCAGTTGGCCGAGCTCCTGGCCCGATCCGGGCGAGACAGCGAACGACTCTCGGTGCTCGAGCAACTCGCCGGACTCGAACGCGCAACCAACGTGCGCCGCTCGGTGCTGGGTGAGGTCGGTCGGCTGGCCGAAGCCCTCGGAGATCCCGATCGCGCGTTGCGAGCCTACGAGCAGCGACTCGCCGACCCTCGCGACACCGAGGCTCTCGACGCGATCATCGAGCTACTGGATCGACATGCCCGGTGGCCAGCGCTCGCTTCCGCGCTCCAACGTCGCGCCGACTCGACGACGCTGCCGCAGCAGCGCCGGGCTGACCTCGTACGCATCGCCCGATTGCACGAGTCGCAGCTCGCAGCTCCGGCGGCAGCGATCGACACCTGGATGGCAGTGCGTGAGGAGTTCGGCGACGAGGCAGAGACCGTCGACGCGCTCGATGCCTTGCTGGCCGAGGCCGGACGCGACGAGACGCGCGAGACGGTGGCAAAGATCGCAGGTGAAGCGCTGCGCCAGCGCACCTGCGCACTGCTCGGCCGGCTCGGTGACATTCGGCGACTCAAGCGCGATGACCCCGAGGGCGCGGTGGCTGCGTATGGCGACGCCGCGGCGATCGATCCCGGTGACCGGGTCGCCCGCGCCGGGCTGGCGGCGCTGACCGACCACGAGCGTGTGGGACGTGTCGCCGCGGAGACGCTCGCGCGGGCGCATGAGCGCCTGGACGAGTGGCAGGAGCTGCTCGGCCTGGTGGACGTCCGCGTCCGCCGGGCGGCCGATCCCCGCGACGCCATCGAGTTCCTGCGCGAGGCCGCGGCGCTCCACGAACGCCGGGCCGGCGACGAGGGTGGCGCCCTGGAAGCCGTGGCCCACGCGTTTACCCTCGATCCGACCGACAGCGGACTCGAGCACGAGCTCTTGCGGCTCGGTGCTGCCACCGGATCGTGGAGCACCGTCGCCGACGCCTATCGCACGGCGGTGGCGGTTGCCACGTCGGCCCCGCGCGCGGCCCACCTTTCCTTTTCCGAGGGCCGCATCCGTGAGCGTGAGCTCGGCGAGGCCGATGGCGCGGCGCTGGCGTACGAGCGCGCCGCCGAGTACGAGCCGGAGTCGCTCGAGATCCAGCGCGCCGTGGTGCGAGCCTCCGCTGCGGCCCGGCGTTGGGAGCCCGCAAGCGCCGGTGCCATCGCGCTGTCCCGCCGGCGCGAATGCGTCGACGACGAGAGTCTGGCCTCGTTGGCCGCCGCCGTCAGTTCACCCGCGGCGTGGGTCGGCTTTCTCGCCGGGTTCTCCCGCGCGCTCGAGGCGGCCGACGCGGAAGATAGCCTCGCGCGCGACCTCGTGCGCGAGCTCGAACTCGTGCTTGCGACTTGGCACCGCGAGCGTCTCAACGACGCCGAGGCGGCTTGCGCTGCGGCGCGCAGGGCGAGCCTGGCCGATCCCACCCATCTCCCGACGCTTCGGCGACTGGCCGCGTTAGAGCAGGAAATCGGACATGTTGGCCGCGTCGACACGCTTCTGCGCATCGATCGGCTTTCGCCCAACGATGTCGCGGCGTTGCGCGAGGCGTGCGAGATGGTGATCGCCACCGGTGACGCCGCGCGCAGCCGCGACCTCGTGTCGGCGCTCCACCGCAAGTCGGCGCAGCTACTGGCCCACGCCGGCCGCAACGCGGAGATGAAGCTCACCCAGACGGTATCGTGGTCACTCGAGCGTTGGGTGGAGGCCTGTGAAGCGGCAAACGATCGGGCCCAGGCGATCGAAGCGCTTCTTGCGGCCAGCGATCTGCCCGGCCCACGCGCCGACGCGTTGGCCCTGCGTGTACGCGCCGCCCGGAGCTGCGTCGCCGCGGGGCAGGTGTCACGCGGGATCGACCTGATGCGCGAAGTCCTGTCCGAGCGCGCCGACGACGTGGGACTCGTGGCCGAACTCGCGGAACTCTGCGCTTCGCAGGGGCGGATCCTCGAGGTTGTGCACCTGCGGACGCGCGAGCTCGAGCTCACCGATGACCCCGAGCGTCGGCTCGCGCTTCGACTCGAACTGTCGCGCCTGGTCGGCGAAGTCGAGCAGCGAGGGGGTCGCGTAGAGTCGCTCGAACGCAACTTGGCGGAGCATCCCGGTCACGCTCCCTCGGTTGCAGCGCTCGCGGAGATCCTGCACGACAAGGGGCGTCACGGAACGCTCGCGGAGATCCTCGAAGCGCAGGCCACGACGTTGGAGCGCCAGGGCAACGCGGCCCGCGCCGCCGAGCTCTGGGCGATGGTGGGGCGCCTCGCAGAGGATCGCCTGAGCGACCCCGGACGCGCGATCGCGGCCTGGCGCCGAGAGACCGCTCTCGTGGTTGACGTCGAGGGACTCGATGCCCTCGCGCGTCTTCACCTCGCGCGCAGCGACGCGGCGGCAGCGGCTGCTGTCCTCGAGCGCCGCCTCGCAGCCACGGAGACAACCGCCCGGGTGCCCGTGCTGCTGCGCCTTGGCCGGGCCCAACTGCAGGCTGAGGATGAGCGGGCGGCGATCGCCACCCTCGAGGCCGCGTTCGCCGAGGCACCTCGTAACGCAGAGGTCCGCAAGTTGTTGCTGCGGTTGTACCGTGCACGCGAGCGCTGGGAGCCGCTCGGCGCTGCGCTCCTCACCGCTGCCGAGGCCGTCAGCGACGCACCCACCGTGTTGGCGTATGCCCGCGAGGCCGCAGAGATCTACGAGGACCGCCTGCGCACGCCCGAGCGCACCGTGCCCCTGCTTGAACGCGCGCTCGCCCTCGAGCCCGGCGATCGCGAACTGCGGCGCCGGCTCGCAGAGGGGCTGCGCGCCGCCAACCGTCCGGCGGAGGCCCACACCCTTCTCGATGCCATCATCGCCGACTTCGGTCGCCGCCGTTCACCCGAACGCGCGGCAATCCACCTCGCGCTCGCGCGTGTGCTGCACGCCCAAGACGATCGCGCAGGCGCCCTCGACCAGCTCGAACTTGCCTCGGCGATGGACGCGGGACATCCCGCGATCACGCACATGCTGGCCCAGACCGCCCGCGAAAACGATCAACTCGAGCGCGCCGAGCGAGCCTACCGAGCGCTACTGCTGCTGTTGCGCCGCCCGACCACCGAGATTGCCACCAGCGCCAACGGCGGAGTGACAGCCGGCGAGGTTCTGGTCGAGCTAGCGTCGATCGCCGCGGAGCGCGGTCAGCCCGCGCAGGCCCAGGAACTCACGGAGTCGGCGCTCGAGGCGGTCGCAAACCACGACGCAGAGGCCCCACGCCTGCAGGCTCGCCTGCGCGCACGCGGCGACCATCAGTTGCTTCGTCGCGTCCTCGAGGTACGGCTGCAGCGCGTCGACAACCGCCGAGCCCGTGCCGAGGTGCTGGCCGAACTCGCGGACCTCCATGATCGCTCGCTTGCCGATCCAGCCCGCGCGTTTGAGCTCGCACTGGAGGCGGCTGCCGCGGATCCC
>CADEGN010000264.1 GCA_902826865.1 uncultured Myxococcales bacterium | reverse complement strand
TCGCCGAACGGCGAGGTGTCGAGCGCCGGCATCACAACGATGGGACCGTCGGTGGAATCCGCCGTGGGCGCCCGCTCGCCGCGGACGAACGCGAGGTCAGTGGCCACGCGCAGGGCCGCGGCATCGTCGGCGACGACGATGACGAGCCGAACGACACCTGAGGCGTCGGCGAGTACGCGCGCACCGACAGCGCCGTGGGCACCGCGGATCCGCACCGCTGCACCCTCCCGGGCGTGCTCGGCGAGCACGCGGGCGGCGGCGGCGGGTGAACGCGTCATGGGCGGCGGAGGGTAGCATCGGCGCGCGTACGTCCGGGTCGCATGGGTGCAACTCGGCCACGCCATAGCGCCGCCCACCCCGGCGGCACTCCCTTCGCATCGGCGGCGCAGTGATGGACCGATCGATCCCGGCGAAGTTCCACGGGTCGGCTGGGCGGGTAGCCCTCGGTAAGCCCGCGAGCTACGCTACGCAGGTGCCTGCCCCCGCCTGCGGCCCCGGGCCCAAGGACCACACCGTGGCGCGGGCATCGTCGGCATGCGCCCCCTTCCTCGCCGCCGTGCTGGCGTGCGTGCCGAGCCCGGAGCACCCGGCCACCAGGGTCCCCGCGGCCCGCCCACCGGGCGAGCCGGTCGGGCGCCCCACGACGAACGACGAACGCCTCGACCCGGCCGAGGTTCGCGCCCACGCCGCGCGAATCCTCCAGGGGATCGCGGCCGCGCGAAAGCTAGAGCTCCGCGCGGACGTTGCGGTGGATGTGATCGACAAGCCCGGGATCCGGGCCTTCGCCCGTCAGACGATGTACGAGCACACCACGCCCGAGGAGCTGCGGATGCATGGACGTATCGAGGCCAGCCTCGGCGTCATCCCGCCCGGGGTCGACCCCGAGAAGATCATCTTGGATCTGCTCGAAGATGGGGTGCTCGGCCTCTACGATCCCAAGCGCAAAACTCTTTTCGTCGGCGACTTCGTTCCTAAGCCGATGCTGACCATGGTGGTGGGTCACGAGATCGCCCATGGGCTCCAGGACATGCACTTCGACCTGAAGGCGATGCAGGAGCCGATCGACCACCAAAGCGACGCCGAGAGCGCGCGCAGGTTCCTGGTCGAAGGCGAAGCCCAGGCGGCCTACCTCGCCTACGTCAGCGGCCCCGACGGGCTGGCGGCGATCGACGAGCGCGTGCTCGTCGCCATGGGCGACCAGGCCCTGGGACTCGCGAGCGCAGCCGCACCCTATCCGATCGTCGCCCGTTCGCTGCAGATGCCGTATTCCGACGGCACGGCCACCGTCTTGCGGCTCGTGAAACAAAACGGCTGGTCCGCCGTGGATGCCCTATACCGCGACCTCCCGCGGACGACCGAGCAGATGCTGCACATCGACAAGCTGCTCGCCCGGGAGCCGGCCGTGCCCGCTCGCATGGATCCGGCGGCATTCGCTGGCGCCAAGCTACGCGTGCTTTGGGAGGACGATTTGGGCGAAGCCGCGCTCCTCAGCATGCTCGCAGAGAGCGGCGACCCTCCGGCCGCCCGAGCCGCGGCCGCCGGTTGGGGTGGCGATCGGTACGTCGCGCTCGATCGCGAGGGCGAGCCGCTGCCGGTGCCCGTGGTCGCGGGCGTCATCACGTGGGACAGCGAGGGCGACGCTGAGCAGTTCGTCGCCGCGTTCGCCCCCTACCTCGCCAGCCACGCCCTGGGCGGCCACGTGCTCGATCGTCGGGGCAAACTCGTCGTCTACGCGACCGGACTCGATCCCGCACTCGACGTGTCGCCCACCGCGGTGAAGCACATGCTGTGGCGCGGCGCCAAGGTGGGGCCCTGAGGTGGGCGAGCAACGCATCCTCGATCGATTGCTCGCCGCCGCCATCGCGCGCCTGCGGATCGCCGACGCGGCGTACGCCCTCGGGCGAGTTGCACTGCCGGCCGCGGGTCTTCTGGCCGCCCTCGCGATCGTCGGGATGCGCAGGTTTGAGTGGCCGGCTGCAGCCCTATGGTTGTGCGTGGCACCCCTGCCGCTTGCGCTCGGCTGGGCGCTCCTGCACCGGCACGATCGTCGCTCCGTAGCCCGCCGGCTCGACGCCTTTCACCACCTCAATGATCAACTCGGCGCCGCCCTCGAGCTGACCATCCGGGATCGCGACGCCCCACGCACCCGCGCCATCGTCGAGCTCGCCCGTGCCCGTGGCGAGGCGCTCGCCGCCACCGTGGATCCCCGGCCGGCCACGCCGATTCGCCTGCCGCGTCCGCAGTGGCAAGACGCGATCGGCCCGGCCGCGTTGCTCGTGGCGCTGCTCGTTCCGCCGGCGCAGGCCGGGGCGATGGTCGCGGTGCCGTTCGTGTTTCCCGAGGACTTCGAGGCCCGTGCCCTCGCCCGAGCCAAGGTCGATATGGCCGCGGCGGCTCCGCTGCGCCAGAGCCTCCGCGAGCTGGTCGGCACCGAGGATCGTCCGGCCCACACGGCCCAACAGATCCTCGAGATCCTCGACGCGTTGGAGCGCGGCGAGCTCGATCGCGCGGTTGCCCTCGAACGCCTCGAACAACTCGAGCAGGAGCTCGCCGACGCCGAAGCCGATTTTCAGCAGGATCTACAGGAAGACCCGGGGATCCTCAGCGAGGCCCTCGAGGAGCTGGCGGGCGCACTTGAGGAGCAGGAGATCACGCAACCGGCCGGCGAGGCGCTGGACCAAGGTGATGGCGAGCGCGCCGAGGAGGCGCTCGCCGAGGCCGAGCAAGCCGCCGAGGCCGACGCCGACGCCGAGGCGCAAATGAGCCGCGCCCTCTCCGAGGCCGAGCGTCGCCTCGGCGCGCAGCAGCAGGATCGCAGCGCTAACAGTGAATCGGCCAAGAAGCTCGACGAGGCCGAACGCCGCCTCCGCCGCGAAGAGCAAACGAAGCCCAAACCCGAGGATGCCGCCGAGCACGAGCGCCGGCTCAAGCAGCAACGCGAGCAGGTCGAACAGCTCCGTCGTCAACATGAACGCGAGCTGGCTGCCCAGAAGAAAGTCGAGGAGTTGCGGCGCAACGCCGCCGACGCGGCCAAGTCGAAGGCGGGGAGCGCCGAGCGCAAGCGCAAGCTCGAGAAACTCGGTCGTGGCATGTCGCAAGCGTCGCGGACTGCTGGGGGGTCACGTCGTTTGCAAGGTGCGCGCGACGCCCTCGAGGAAGCCAAGAGCCTCGTGCGGCGCGCGGGTCAACAGGGTTCGGGTGCCGACAAACGCCGCCAGCAGTTTCGCAAATTCGAGAAGGCGGCCAAGGGCAAGGGCGACAAGGGCGGCCAAGACGGCAAGGGCAAGGACGGCAAGGGCAAAGGCCGTTCGACGCTGATGGTCGAAGGCGAGGTCGGCGACGGCGAGCCCAACGCAATGGTCGAGATGGACGGCCAGTCTGGCGACGGCCAGGGCCAAGACGGCGACGGCCAAGACGGCGACGGTCAGGGACAAGACGGCGACAAGGCCGGCGACGGCCAGACGCCAGGCGACGGGCAGCGGCCCGGCGATGGCATCGGAACCGGCTCGCAGGATCCCCTTGGCGAACCCAGCGCGATGGACGTCAAGACCAAGAGCGTCCGCGTCAAGGCCAAGGGCGGTCGTGGCGTGAGCAAGGCCGAGATCATGCGGGACGCGAGCCAACGCGGCTTCGCGACGGAAGCGTATCGCGAGACCTTCCGTGACTACCGCGACCACGCCCAAAGCGCGCTCGATTCCGATGCCTTTCCCGCCGCCCAGCGCCGATTGGTCAAGCGCTACTATCAACTGATCCAAGGCCGCTAACAGCTCCATGTCCACCGCGATCACGACCGCCCAAACCCACCAGGAACTCGAGGCGATGCACGCCGACCTCGCGGCGCTTACCGCCGAGATCGGCCGCGTCATCGTCGGGCAGCAGCGGGTGATCCGCAGCGCGATCACCTGCCTGCTCGCCGGCGGGCACGGCCTGATCGAGGGTGTGCCCGGCCTCGGCAAGACCCTGCTGATCCGCACCCTCGCCCAGGCGGTTCACCTCGAGTTCTCGCGGATCCAGTTCACGCCCGATCTCATGCCCGCGGATATCGTCGGTACCAGCGTGCTCCTGCAGGCCGAGGGTGATCTCGCCGGCAAGCCGGTGCTGCAGTACCAGCCGGGGCCGATCTTCGCCAACATCGTGCTGGCCGACGAGATCAACCGCGCGACGCCAAAAACTCAATCTGCCCTGCTCGAGGCCATGGCCGAGGGCACGGTGACCGCAGGTGGAGAGACCCGCAAGCTCCCCGACCCGTTCTTGGTGCTCGCCACCCAGAACCCCCTCGAGATGGAGGGCACCTACCCACTACCCGAGGCGCAGCTCGACCGCTTCCTATTCAAGGTCCGCGTCGACTTCCCCGGGGAGGATGAACTCATGCACATTCTCGATCGCACCACCGGCAGCGGCAACGCCCACGCCCGACCGGTGGTCGACGCCCGGAGAATCGGCGAGATGCGTGAGCTCGTCCGCTCGATCCCGGTGACCGACAGCGTCACACGCTACGTGGTTCGCGTCGTGCGAGCGACCCATCCCGACGATCCGCGTGCGACCGACCTGGTCAAGCGCTACGTCCGCTTCGGCGCCAGCCCACGCGGCGCCCAAGCGATGTTGCTGGGCGCCCGCATCAGGGCAACGATGGACGATCGCCTGACCCCATCGGTGGAAGACGTACGCGCCGTCGCCGGCGAGGCGCTCCGTCACCGCGTGATCCTCAACTTCGAGGGCGAGGCCGAGGGCATTTCGATCGACGCGTGCATCGGCCAGGTGCTCGCCAAGGTCCCAACCGAGAAGTAGCCGGGATAGCAGGCCCCGAAGATGGCGCTCGCGCGAAGAGCCAGGCAGCCCGAGGCTGGCGACGATGACGTCTTCGACGAGGCGTTCCTGGCCAAGCTCGAACTTTTGCACGTCATCTCGCGCCGTCTGTTTCGCGGCCGCCAACGCGCCGAACGTAAGACGCGAAAAAAGGGCAGCGGACTCGAGTTCGCCGACCACCGCGAGTACTCACCGGGCGACGATATTCGCTACCTCGATTGGACCGCGTGGGCGCGGCTGCGCCACCGGCTGATCCGCCTGTTCGAGGAGGACGAGGATCTGCCAGTCCGCATCGTCGTGGACGTCAGCGACTCGATGGGCACCCGCGGGCAGCGCAAGCTTCGCTACGCGCGGCAGATCGCCGCCGCGCTCGCCTACGTCGGCCTTGCGAATCTCGATCGGGTGGGCATCACCTGCTTATCCGGCACCCAGTTCGAAACCCTGCCGGCCGTGCGCGGAAGGGGTCGGATCTTCTCGGTCTTCGAGTTCCTGCGCAAGCATGGCTCGGCCGGACCGACCGATGTCCGGGCCGGCCTCGCACGGGTGGCGGCTCAGGCCAGTCAACCCGGCCTGACGATCGTCGTGAGTGACTTCTACGACATGCACGCCTTCGAGGGCCTCAACCTGCTGCGCTTCCGCAGGCACGATCCGGTGGCGATCCAAGTCATCGATCCGATCGAGGCCGACCCACGCGGCACCGGCCTACGCGGCGACGTTGCCGTGCTCGACTGCGAAGGCCAGAGCCGTCGGGACGTTACGCTGTCGCCGCGGACGCTGGCAGCGTTTGCGGCCGCCCACGAGCGCTTCTGTCAGGCCCTCGAGACCAACTGCCGCAGCCGCGGTATCCACTACGTGCGCGCGAACATCGACGTGCCGTTCGACGATCTCGTGTTGCGAATGTTCCGCAGCGGTGGGGTGCTGCTGTGAGCTTCGCCGGGTTTACCTTGACCCAGCTCCTGCCGATCTTTGCGATCGGCTCGGCCGCGATTACCGGCATGTACCTGCTGCGCATGCGCCGGCGCGAGGTCGTGGTCCCGTTTGCCGCGCTGTGGGAACAGGTCACGCGAGAGAGCGAGAGCCGCCAGCTCTGGCGACGACTCCGGCGATTGCTCTCATGGCTGCTACAGATGTTCGTGCTCGCGGGTATTTGTGCAGCGCTCGGCGACCCGCGACCGGACGTGTGGCTGCGCGCCCCGACCACGGTGGCCCTGGTCATCGACCGTTCGGCAAGCATGGACGCGATCGATGGCGATGGCGCCCGCCGGATCGAAGCGGCGCGGGCACGCGCAGCCGCAGAAATCGCGGCGCTCGGGCCGGCCGATCGCGCGGTTATCATCGCCGCCGGCGAAGAGGTCGGGGTTGCCGCGCCGCTCAGCGGTGACACGACCGCGTTGCTCGACGCGTTGCCGCGGATCGAGCCCAGCTGGGGCGAGGCCGACCTCGGCCGCGCGCTCGCGCTGGCCGAGCACACCCTCGCGGAAGAGGGCGACGGCCGCATTCTTGTGCTGACCGACGGCGCGCTCGACGACGCGGGCGTGGACGCGCTCGCCCGCTGCGCCGATGGTCCCGCCGTCTGCCAGGTGGCGCAGATCGGCGGGCCCGCCCCCAACCTCGCGATTACGGCCTTTGCCGCCCGGCGCTACCCCAACGCGCGCGACAAGATCGAGGTGTTGGCGGAGGTCCGCAACTTCGGCCGCGAGCCCGCGGTGGTCGAGCTCGACATCGCGGCCGACGGTGTTTCGGTCGGGCGCCGACGCATCGAGCTCGCCGCGGGCGGGGCCCGGCGCGAGTCCCTCCCGGACCTCGACGCCGCTCGTTCTCGCTTTGTCGCACGCCTTCACGCCGCCGGCGACGCGCCGGGTTTCTCCACCGACCTCGGCCCAGCCTTCGACGATACCGCCTGGGCCGTCGTGCCACCCTTGTCCCCCCTGCGGGTGGTGCTCGTGTCGGACGGCACCGACCTGTTCCTCGATGCCGCCCTGTTGACGCAGGGGGATCACGTCGAGCTGGTAGGGATCACGGCCGAGCAGGCCACCGGCGGACACGCGGCCCTACGTGAGGCGGACGCCGTGTTCTTCGACGTCGGGGACGCGTCGCTTCCGACCAGCCTGCCGGAGGCGCACGTGGTGATCTTCGACCCGTGGCGGACCGCGAACTCGCCCTGCCCGATCGCCCGCGGCGATGAGCTGCGGCGGCCGTTTCTCACCGAGCAGCTCCGCGATCACCCGATCCTTGCCAACGTCGTGCTCAAAGACGTGAACATCACCCGCGGCACGTCGCTGGCCCTCGAGCCATCGGATCAAGCGCTCGTGCGCAGCCTGGGCGCCCCGATCATGGTGCTGCGGGAGCGTGGCGACCACGCCCTGGTCGCGATCGGCTTCGATCCCCGGCAATCCGACCTACCGCTGCGCGTGGCGTTCCCGCTGCTCGTCGACAACCTGCTGCATTACTTCGAGCAGCGCGAACCCGGCTTCGTCGCCAGCTTCCCGGTCGGCACCGGCCGCGAGCTTGCCCTCGGTGAGCTCGGGCTCGCCGTCGCCGATGGCGAGCGCGTCGTGGTGGTCGAGCCAAGCGGCCGCGAACGCACCCAGCCGGTCGACGACGGTCGGATCCGCCTGCGCGCGCTCGAGCCGGGGATCTACACCGTGCGCGCCGAGGGGGACGACGGTCCGATCTCGGTCGAGCTCGCGGTCAACCAAAGCAGCATCGTCGCGTCCGACCTCGAGCCGCGCATCGCCGACGTATTGGCCAGGGCGTCGGCCGCCGACGCGCCCACCCCGGCACCGGTGGCGCAAGGGCCACTGTGGACAGCGATCCTCCTGCTCGTCGCCGCGATCGTCGTGCTCGAGTGGGCGACGTACCACCGGAGGATCACGGTATGACGAAGCGCGCCGCCGCGCGCATGCCGTGGATGGCCGCCGCCGTCGCGCTCGTGATGGGCGCGACCGTGGCAGCTGCGCTGGCGTGGCTCGAACCGGCCGTCGCCCCCTGGGTCGTGCGCATCCCGAGCTGGTTGGCCGTGCGCCTGTCCGAGAGCGCAACCGACACCGTGACGATCGCTCGCCCACCAGCGCTGTGGCTGGTGCCGATCGCGGTGGTGCCGTTCTTTGTCGCCGTGCTCGCGCGCAGCCTTGTCGATGCGCGCCCGTGGCAGCTCGGGCTGCAGCTGATCCTGCGCACGCTGGCGATCGGTGCCGCCGCACTGGCGTTGGCCCAGCCGTCGTTGCGCAGCCCGATCCGCGGCAAGACGGTCGTGATGGTGGTGGACACCTCGGCGAGTGTCGACGGCAACCAGCTAGCGGAAGCCCGAGCGCTCCTCGGTCAGACGATGGCCCAGGCCGCGGGCGAGGACGCAGCGGCGTTACCCCGCGAGGATCGCACCCGGGTCGCGCTCGTCACCTACGCGGCGCGGGCCGAGGTCGCGCCGCCGGCGACCAACGACGATCCGACGGAACGGATCGTCGCCGCCGACGGCGACGACGCCCTGGCCAGCGATCACGGCGGCGCCCTGCGCCTTGCCGCCGCACTCATCGATCCGCAGACCGAAGGTCGCGTGATCCTGGCCAGCGATGGCAGCGGGAGCGCGGTCGAACGCGAAGATCTCGCGGTCGCGGTCGCGGAGCTGCAGGCGGCGGGGATCACCGTGCACACGCGGTCATTCGCACCGGCGGCGCGGGCGGACGTCGCCGTGGAGGCGGTCCACCTTCCGGCCGAGCTCCGGGTGGGCCAGACATTCGAAGTCGCGGTCGATCTGTGGGCGAGCGAACCGGGCAGCTTCAGGGTCGCCCTCGCCCAGCACGGGGCACCCAACGCCCTTGAGCCCGACAAACAGGTCGAACTGCGAGCCGGTCGCACGACGATCAAAATGCAGGCGCGGGTCACCAAGCCCGGCCCGGTGGTTTTTGCGGCCAGCGTCGACACATCCGGGCTCGATGCCGCCCAGAACCGCTCCACCGGAAACGATCGCGCCGCCGTCGCCGGCGATGTCCAAGGCCGCCCACGGATCCTCCTGGCCTCGAGCGATGGTGGTGGACCCTTGGCCTCTGCGCTGCGGGCCGATCATCTCGACGTCACCACCACCGGTCCCGGGGCTGTGCCCGCGGTCGCGGAGGACCTGCGCGCCTACGACCTCGTGATGTTCTCCGATATCTCGGCGCGCTCGGTCCCGGCCGCGGCCCAACGCGCGGTGTCCGACTACGTCGAGCAAGGCGGCGGATTCGTGATGATCGGCGGCGAGAATTCGTTTGGCGTCGGCGGTTGGGGCGGCACTCCGATCGAAGGCATTTTGCCGGTGCGCTTCGAGGGGGAGCGGCAACGCGAGCAGCCCAAGTTGGCGCTGCTCCTCGTCATCGACAAGAGCGGATCGATGAGCAGCGAGGACCGGCTCGATCTGGTCAAAGAAGCCGCACGGGCCAGCGCATCCACGTTGGAGCCGTCGGATCAGATCGGTGTGGTGGCGTTCGACTCGCGCCCGCATGTCCTGGTCCGGCTGCAGAACGCGAGCAGCCGCATGCGCATCGCGGGCGATATCCGGCGCCTGTCCGCCGGCGGCGGCACGAATGCCCTGCCGGCCTTGCGCGAGGCCTACCTCCAATTGGCTGGCAGCAACGCCCTCGTCAAGCATGTGATCCTGCTGTCCGACGGA
Source organism: uncultured Myxococcales bacterium (assembly GCA_902826865.1). Taxonomy (GTDB): domain Bacteria; phylum Myxococcota_A; class Polyangia; order Nannocystales; family Nannocystaceae; genus Xiheibacterium. The sequence goes on along the minus strand of CADEGN010000264.1, from coordinate 822 downwards.
CAGTCGCCCGAGGCCGGCGTCGATGCGCTGCTGGCCGACATGCGCGACGCCGATATCACGGTTTCAGCCGTCGGCGTGGGAGCAGGCGCCGGGAAGGACTTCTTGCGCCGCGTCGCCAGCCGCGGACGCGGTCGGTTCTACTTCAGTCAGGACGGCACCGACGTGCCGCGGATCTTCTCGCGGGACACCCGCGAGGCCACGCGCAACGCCATCGACGAGAAGCTGCACTACCCGCGGGTGGCCAAGGCCGTGCAGGCGCTGCGTGGCATCGACATCGCCCGTGCTCCGGGGTTGCGCGGCATCGTTCCGATCAAACCCAAGGCACTGTCGGAGGTGCTGCTGCGGACGCACGAGGGCGAACCGCTGCTCGTTCGCGGACGACGGGGCCTCGGGCAAACCGCCGCGTTCGCCAGCGACGCCAAGGCCCGCTGGGCCGCGCATTGGCTCGGCTGGACCAGCTTCTCAAAACTGTGGAGCCAGCTCGCCCGCGATACGATGCGCCAGGGCGCGACGTTGCTCGGTGGCGCGAGCATCGAGATCCTCGCCGGAAGCGATCCGTCGAGTTGGCGCGTGGTGGTCGACGTCGACGCACCGGAGGGGTTCGCCAACGACCTCGACGGTGCCCTCGAGATCACCGATCCAGCGCGCGCCGAAGACGACGCCGCGCGCACCCTCGCCGTGCCCCTCGCCCTGTCGGCACCGGGTCGCTACGAGGCCGAGATCCACGACGTCGCCGCGGGACAACGTGTGATCCGCGCCAAGATGTACGACCCGACCCATGGCGGCGCGATGGCCCCGCGTCTGGTCGCCGAGGCCACCGCC
>CADEGN010000263.1 GCA_902826865.1 uncultured Myxococcales bacterium | reverse complement strand
TCGGCCAGCTGTAGCAACGGTGGGGGCCCGGACAAGGTGCGCCCTCCCCCGGGTTTGTCCGGCAGGGCGATGATCTTTGTGTTGTGACAGCGCCCGAAGACCTGATTGAACGTGCCGTTTTCGCAGATCAACCCGCGGCGACCGGTGTGGTGATAGAGCCGCCAGGAGGAAAAACCGAGGATCAGAACCACCGGCAGTGCTGCCTTGACCGCAAGCGCGACTGTCAGGCGCGGGAACAGTTTCCGCCGCAACGCCCAGAGCACGGCGAGCAATCCCACGCTCAATAGGATCTGTGGGCGCATCACGGTGCCCCAGGCGACAAAGCAGCCGGTCAGCCAGGCATCCTTCGCGCGGCCGCTGTCGACCAAGCGAAGCAACATCCACGTCGCCCCCGCGAGCCCAAACGCGAACGGGACCTCCGAAAGCACGTAGCCCCCGAGCGAGATCAGCGGGTAGTCGAACACCAGGGCCAATCCGACGATGGGCGGCACGAACGCGAACCGTGATACCCGGCGGGCCGCCAGCGTCCCAAACGCGGCCGTGAACGCCCCGAGCAGCGCGTAGGTCACACCAATGGCCGTGTGGGCGGGCTTGCCAAACACGGCCTGGATCCCCGCGAGGAGCACGTGTGTCCCCCACGGATAGAACCCCGCGTACTCACGCGCGCCAAACGGGTCAGCCAGCGCGCCCTGGGCCCGCTGCATGTACCCGTTCATGTCGGAATACAGATAGTCGCCGGGCGGATGAACGCGCAGATTCCAGTGCAGGCGCACTACCAGCGCGGCGACAAATATCGCCAGCGGCCAGCGGTGCTCCACGATGAAACGACCAGCCGCTCGACGCCACCGCTTCTCCCGATTCATCCAACCCACTCGCGATCCAAGCCCGTGCTCATCCACAATTCATCCCATTCGAGGCGCCGTCTGCACCTCGCCACGCCGTGCGTGGCACCACCCCAGACCAACAGCGCCTCGCATCTGGCGTACGCCGCGTCCAGCATAGCCGCAAAGCGCTCCGCATGGCCAGCGGTGAGCCGCTGCACGCAGCGCCAAAACCCGGGGGGGTCGTCCTCGAAGCCGTAGAAGACCGGTTGGATGCCGATCTGTTCGCGGAACCAATCACAGCAACGCTGCCACGCCGGGGCGCCATCATCGTCGAGCAAGTACGCGCAGCTGACGACGCAGCAGGCGAGCTCGTCGAAAAGTACGTCGCGTCCTTCGGCGGTGTCGAGGTCGACCGGGATCGCGCGGTAGTCGAACCCGTGGTCGTCGGCCACCACCCCGGCGAGGGCGATATGAACCAACTCGTGCAGGAGATTGGGCAAGCCCTCCGCACAGACCGTGGCGACGGTGTCGGGGCGCGCGGCCCCCAGCACGAGCGGCGCGGGAGCGCGCGGCCCGAATCGGTGCACCGCGGATCGAGCGCCGGTCTTGCCGTCGCTCCCGGTGGGCGCAACCTCGTGCATCCGCACGAGATTCTCCCCACCGCAACGGATGCGCACATCCGTTCCGAGACGACCGAGTGTCGCAGCACACGCAGCGAGCAAAGAACTATCGGCTTCTGGATGATCGTGGGGTATGGTGAATGCTGCCATCGACCGGCCCCGGCGCCCCATCGTAGTGGACACGAGGCCCCACGCCAATCGGCCAGCCCCCTATGCCGAGCCCTACCCCACCTGCCCGCCTCGGGCGCTACGAGCTCGTCGGCCGCCTCGCCGTCGGCGGCACGTCGACCGTGTACCTCGCGCGGGTGGGCGGCTCAGGTGGTTTTCGCCGTGAGTTCGCGCTCAAGGTCCTGCACCCCCACCTCGACAGCACGTTGCATCGCCGCTTCCTCGAGGAGGCACGGCTGTCGTCGCGCGTTCGCCATCCGAACGTGGTGGCAACGACGGAAGTCGGTCAGCAACACGGCTTTACCTTCCTCGCCCTCGAGTTGATCGACGGCGTGGATCTGCGGCGGCTCATGCTGCAGCGCTCCGTTCCACTGCGCCCGATGCAGGCCGCGCTGCTCGTGGCGATGGTTGCCCGTGGACTGCACGCCGTCCACAACGCCACCGATGACGACGGCACCCTGCTTGGGATCGTGCACCGCGATCTCTCGCCGCACAACATCATGATCGATCGAGACGGACGCGCCGTGCTGATCGACCTCGGTCTGGCCAAGGCCGCGACGCGCCCGGAGCTCACCGAGGTGGGCGTGCTGTGCGGCAAGTTGCCGTACATGAGCCCGGAGCAGGCGCTGCTGCAGCCGGTCGACGCTCGGTCCGACTTGTTTGCCCTCGGCACGGTTCTCTACGAGGCGATCACCGGAACGCTCCCGTTCGGTGATGACGACAGCCGCCAAACCCTCGAGCGCCTCCTCGCGCCCGACCCGTCCGCCATCGCAAGTGCCCTCGCCGCTCGCGGGGTCGTGCCAGGAATCCGCGACATCGTGCTCGCGTGCCTCCGGCGCGCCCCCGAGGAGCGCTTCGCAAGCGCGGCCGAGGTCGCCGACGCGCTCGAGCAAGAGCTGGCCCACGCCGGCAGCGATCCAAGCGCGATCCGCCGCGAACTCGCCGACCTGGTCGCCGGCTTGGCCCAGCGACCCACCCCGATGAACGCAGTCACACGCCCCTGGCCGCGTTGGGGCACCGCGGCGATCCTAGGCGGCCTGACGGGGGTCGCAGCCGTGGTCGCCATCGGCTGGACCAGCACGCGCAACCAAGCCGAACTGCACGCGCCTGAGCTGCCGGTGTTCGTGGCCAGCGCAACCGCGGCCCGCGGACCCGCGAGGTTCACCGCGGCTGCCGACGCAACACGCAATCGCCGAGAGGCATCCACCGCATCCGCGGTAGCCATCGATCTCCCGCCTACCTTTATTCCGATCCCAGTGGCGGCCGACGTGCCCGGTGCGCTCACCCCAGCCGTGGCGCGGCCCAGGCATGGCGCTCGCCCGCGCAAGCGCTCGCGAACACTCAAGCCCAACCCCTACGCCCGCTGACCTCCACGCCAAGGGCGTAGCCTCGGGCCGACCTCGCCCCGTGTTCTTCCCCGCGCTCATCGCCAGCTTCGCTCTCGCCCTCGGCCCGGCCCCGTTGCGCGCCCTCGCGACATCGCCGACCACCGCCGGCAGCACCGACGAGATCCGACGCGAGGCAGCCGCGGCATTCGCAGACGGCGAAGCCGCGTTCGAGGACGGCGATTACGCCACCGCGGCCGAGCACTTCGCCCGCGCCCACGCCCTCGCTCCCCACGCGTGGACCCACTACAACCTGGCGCTGTCGCTCGCGCGATCCGGGCGCAGCCTGGCGGCCTTCACGGCGTTTGACGAACTCGCCCGCACGGCGACCACCGACGCCGAACGCAGCGAAGCTGCCCGCGAGCGAGATGCCCTGCGACCATTGCTCGCTGTGCTCGTGATCCGCGGGGCGAGCCGGGCCGAGGCGTGCGTCGACGGAGTTCGCGTACGCGTGGGCCCCGAGGGTCGCTTGGATCGCCTGCTTGCGCCCGGGCGTCATCACCTGCGCACCCCAACCCGAGACGAGGCGTTGGAGCTCGCCGCGGGCACGACCACGGAGGTTCACATCGAGGCAGCCCGACGAGCGCGGCCTCGCCACCGCGTTTGGGCCGGCATCGCCCTCGGGGGGAGTAGCATCGCGCTCGGCGGGTCGGCAGCGGCAGCGGGGCTTGCAACTTCGGTTCGGACGCGTACCGCTGCAAGCGTCGCCGCGAGTGCCGCGGGGGTAGCACTTGTCGGAGCGATCGCGGGCTTGGTCGTTGCCGAGAGGAACCGTCGACGGACCGTGGGAATGCTCAATTGCGCCACCGCGGCGGCTCGCTAACCCGTGAGTTCTGCGACGGACCTCTCGGGTGGAACGCCGGGCGAGCGCTCGGGCTTCGCATCGACCGCATTGCAGCCCACAACGATGCTGCGCGTGAGTAAGGCGCGCGCGCGCCGGTCCGGTCTGTGCTGGCGTACCGCTGCGCAGCGAGGCAAGTTCGCGCGGCAAACCGATGAAACGCCCTCAGCTCTACTGCTTGCTCCTACTGCTGCCCTCCGCCTGCGCCGACGATGCTTTCGGAAGCGGTGGGAGCAGCGGCGATTCGTCCGGCACCGGCGCGGGCACGACCGACGCGTCCGGGAGCGTCGGCCCGGCGGACACGACAACCGGACCCGGTGGTTCCACGTCGGAGCCGACCACGACGGGCGCCGACACGACCGACGCCTCGACAGGGTCGACGAGCGGCGACGCCTCGAGCAGCGGCGAGGGCTCGTCGAGCGGTGACGCAAGCAGCACGACGGGCGGATTCAACGACGCCTGCCCCTACGGCGAGGTGGACCCGGAGCTGCCCACGCTCTTTGGATCAAACACCGCCTTCGCGAACGACGACTTCACGGGGTCCTGCGGCGGCGCCGGCCAGCCCGATCGCGCGTACACCTTCACGGCCCCAAGCACGGGCACCTACTCCTTCTCGACCGCGGGATCGCTCCTCGACACCGTCGTGTACGTGCTCGATGGGGAATGCGCAGGCGACGAGCTGGCTTGCAACGACAACGCGGGCGACGGTACGGAGTCGTTGATCGAGCTCGATCTTGTCGAGGGCCAGACGGTGACCCTCGTGATCGACACCGCCGGCGAGCCCGGGGTGTTTAGCGTGAACGTCTTGCCCGGGAGACTCTCCTGCCCGCAGGGCGCGCTGGACACCACCTTGCCAGCCGTGGTCAGCAGCTCGACGGTGGGACACCTCGACAACCTCTCCGCGAGCTGCGGTGGCGACGAAGCCCCCGATACGGCGTTCACGTTCACGGCCCCCGCCACCGCCACCTACGCCATCGACGCCCTCGGGACGACGGACTTGGGCTTTGTGGCCCTCTACGTCCTCGACGGCGTGTGCGGCGGCGCCGAGATCTTCTGCGGCTCCCCCGCGGGCGCGTTCGTCGACCTGGTGGAGGGCCAAACCGTGACGATCGTCGTGGACGGCTGGTGCTGCGACCTCACGACCGACGTGGTGGAGATCCAAGTTTCGCCGGTGGGGGGCACCTGTCCCGATGAGATCCTCGGCGGACCGCAGATGGTCATGGCTGACACCGCCGGTGGGGACAACACCACCGCGGGCACCTGCGGCGGTGTTCCTTCGCCCGACACCGGGTACCAGTTCACCGCCCCGAACGACGGGTTCTTCGTATTCGAGACGATTGGGAGCGCGCTCGACACCGTGGTGTACGTGCGCGACGGCGGCTGCGACGGGGTCGAGCTGGGGTGCAACGACAACGTCGCATCAGGCGTCACGGACTCGCGGGTGACGACCCGACTCGACGCGGGGCAAACCGTGGTCGCCACCGTCGACGGGGCGAATGGATCAGGCGCGTACACGTTCGCGGTCGCGGAGATCGGCTGCATCGACACCACGCTCCCCCAGATGGTGCCCCAGACGGTGGTCGACACATTCCTCGACGGCTACGACCGGATCGAGTTCTCATGCACGGGGCCTGGGATCAGCGAGCGTAACTTCGCCTTCACGGCCCCGGCCGACGGCATCTACGCCTTCGACGCGTTCGGATCCACCGCGGACGCCGTGATCTCCGTGCGCGAGGGCATCGCGTGCGACGGCGCGGAGCTGGCGTGCAATGTGTACGGCTCCTTCACCACGATGTCCCCTGTCACGGTGCCGATGACCGCAGGCCAGACGGTGACGGTCTCGGTCGAGCGCGGTTGCTTCTTCATGTGCTCGGAAGAATCGGACTTCCAGCTCAACGTGAACGTACTCGAGGGCGGCGCGTGTCCCGACACCGATCTCGGCCAGACCGTGCCGCAGAGCCTCAGCGGTGCCACCGATGAGCCGGGCGACGACGATACCATCGCCGGTTCGTGCGGCGGGATTGGCACAGCGGACGACATCTTCTTGTTCACGGCGCCGTCCGGCGGGATCTACACCTTCGACACCGAGGGGTCCGCGGCCGACACGATCCTCCAGTTGCGGGGCGCCTGCGATGGGCCCGAGATCGTCTGCAACGACAACGTGGGCAACGGGATGCACTCCCACGCCGCGATCTGGCTCGAGACCGATGAAACAATCATCGTCGCGGTCGACGGAAACACGGCCGGCGCCTATGAGCTCGCGGTCGACACCGCCACGTGCCCCCAGGAAGACCTTGGCAACATGCTCCCGGTTTCGGTCACCGGCAACACCTCGATGGCCGCTGACTTGGTGCTCGCAGAGAGCTGTTTCGGGGCGGATAGCGGCTCGCCCGACGTGAGTTACGGCTGGACCGTGCCGGCCGACGGCACCTACGTGTTCGACATGGTCGGATCCGACTACGACACGTTCCTGCTCGTCCAGGCCGAGCACTGCGGCGGGGCCGAGGTTGGCTGCAACGACGACACCATTCAGCTCATCTCGCAGGTGACGCTGGATCTGTCCGCCGGACAGTTCGTGATTGTCACGGCCTCAGGCTTCGGCGGAGCGACCGGCAACTACGTCCTCAACATTAACCAGCTGTGAGGCTCGTCGAGCGGGTCCGGGGGCAGTCTGTGACCCCCGCGGACCCCTGCTCTCGCGGCGCGAGAGCAGGGGATCATTGGCGGCCGCTCCAGGTCCGCACGCGGTCCCCGGACGGCACACCCAAGTCGATCTCGTTGACCCCGTTGTTGGAGTACGGCAGCGGGAGATAGATCGCGTGGTCGTTCCAGCCGCCGATCCCGCTGCCCCACTCGAGCCCGTGCCCATAGTGCTCGAACGGCCCGTCGTAGAGCGTGGTGACCACCCCGGCGGGATCGACGCGATACAAGCCCGACGTGTTGAAGTCCGGCACATAGAGGTTGCCACACGCGTCGATGCCGAGGCCATCGTGGTACCCGGTCCCGACGTCGCTGGCGAAGATCTCCGCCGGTCCGCTTGGATTGAGGTCCGCGTCCAGCGGTACGACATAAACGTCGCCGAAGCCGAGCGTGGCGATGTACGCAGCCGGGCTGTCGAGGTTGAACACGACCGCGCGCGCGGTGGCATCGAGCGTCAACCATTCGGACACGTCGCCGTTTTCCGGATCGATGCGGTAGACGCTCTCTGCACTGAAGTAGGCCATCTGATCGGGGCCGACGGTAACCCCGTAGGCGCCGCCTGGCAGGCCGGCGGCCACCGGGCTCACCTGGCCATCCGGCGCTACGCGGTGGAGCGCTCCGAGGATATCGACGATCAACAGATCGCCGTTCTCCAGCCAGTCCATCTGCTGGACGTCGATTCCGATGCCCGGGACGAAGACGCTGAGATCACCCGAATACGTCACCCGCAGAAGCGCCGAGAAGTCGTAGCCGATCGCGTGACCTTCTTGGTCAAACGCGACGTCGTGGTAGCCGACGGCCTGATCGATCACACCCTCGGCGATAAACGGAGTCACGAGCGCGTCGCAGTCCCAATCGATCGGCTCGCCGGTGCTTCCGCCCTCGGTCGTCCCGCCCGTGGTGGTTCCAACGGCGGTGGATGAACCCTCGCCACCGGTCGTGCTGTCCGCAACCCCGGTCGTCGCGCTTTCCGCCGGGCCAGATGTCGATCCGCCCGAGGAATCGCTGCTCGTCGATAGTGGGCCAGTTGTCGCGTTCGACGTGGAGGAGGGATCGGTGGTGCTGCCTTCCTCGGAAGACCCACCGCCAGCGCTCGTGCACGCGAGGGCGACGATGGCCAGGAAGCCCGGCCACCCGATGAACGCCTGCCGCAGAATCCGACCATGACCGCTTAGATGATGTAATCGCATGTTCGACTCAACTCGATGGTCGCACACCTGGGAAACCTTCCGCAGCCGCGCCGGGAAACCGCTAGAACCTGCCCCGCACCACGAACGCACCCCCCGCGCGACCGAGCTCGACGGCCGGGCGGAGCCGCCGACGCGCGCGGACGCCAATGCCGATGAGAACCGCGGCGGCGCCGAGCATCACGCCGCCGGGGATCCCCATGGACAACGCGGCGCGCGTCCGCGCGGCCTCTTGGCAGCCGTTGCCGGCCTCCCGCAGGCACGGGTCGGTGGCGGACAACGCCGCCGCGCCGGCCACCAGCACGGCGCCTGCCACCGCCAGAAAGACTCCACCCCGCACGCGTTTGCTCGCCTCCACCCCCTCTGGACTATCGCGGGTCGGGTCATAGCTGTCGGCCGCGGGGGGACCACCGGGGACCTGCGACGGGGGATCGGCTGCGGTGGCATCGGGTACGCGCTCGATCGCAGCGCCGGACGGCCCCGGCACCCACGGCTCAACACCCGAAGTCGGACCTGCAGGAATCGACTGTGGGCCAGCGTAGCTGCGCGGGCCCCCACCCGTGGAAGTGGAGTCGACCGTCGCAGCGGCCGGCTGACTCGCGAGAGCCAGCGCGACGGCAACCGCAGGGAACAGCGCGGGCACGGACGCCGCGCAGGCTATCAGGACCCCGCGAAGCGGCGCAACGCGAACCGATGGTCCCACCGCACGCGCGGCTTTTGACGGCCGGTGCGCCCGGCGGCACCCTTGGCGGGTGCTGCCCACGCTCCTTGCCGCCGCCGTTTCGTGGGCGCCGTCACCGCTCGACTGCACGATCAGGGCCGAGGCCGCGATCCACATCGGACCGGAGGACGCCGCCACGCGACTCGACGCGTTCGTCGATCCGGCGACGAGCACAGCCCTCGCCAGTTGGCTCGAGCTCCGCCGCATCGCCGCGGAGCGTAACGACCTGCAGATAGCGGTGTGGTTCGCCCGTCCTCTCGGCCCCTTCGACCCTCGGGCCGAGCGCGTGCGGCGGTTCGTGCTTGCGGCGAGCCGCGCCGGACGCACCGCTCGCGCACTGCGTGAGGTGGCGCGCCTCGGCGTCGACCGTATGGCGGCGCGGGTGCAAGACGACTCCGAACGCAACCGCCTGGCCGCCGACCTGGACGTGACGCCCGCCGTGCTCGCGCACGCGCTCGCGGATCGCTGCGACGCGACGCGGATCTCCAATGCGAGCACGCGTCTGGCCCAGCTCTCTCGCGACGCCACCCTCGGCATCGTGCGTCTGCCCGCGGTCGCGCTTGGGCCCCTGGTGTTCGACGACGCCCCCGGGTTCGATCGCGTCCGCGCCGAGCTGGGACGCGAGCCCCTCCGTCGGGCATTGCGCCGCCGCGTCGCGACCCCGGCGCCAGTCGATCTGCGCGCGGCCGCAGAACGTCTGCGCGTGCCGCCCGTCGGCGGTTTCGTCGTGGGGGGCGCCGGACTCCCGCATCACCTCGTTGTCACTTCCACGAGCGAGGACGACGCCGTGCTCTTCCTCGGCCTGCCGCGCGCGCTGGCCTACCGCAGCGAGCACCCCGGCGAACTGTCGATCCATGTATTCGCCCGCGGCGAGTCACTGTCGGCGACTCACTTGCGCCAACGACTTTGTGCAGCCACCCTACTCCACCGCGAGCTCGACTATGCCCGCTTGCTCGCCGGCTCTCCCGAACTGCGACGCACACCCGATCCTGACACCTCGGCATTGTTGGCCGAGCTCGACGCCGTCAACGAGACCCGCTGCGCAGACGTCGTCGACGCCGCGCGCGAGGAAATCCCAGAGGGCATCTGGCTCGACGGCGTCCCCCGATCGCCGACCGAGCTCGAGGCCCTCGCGAACCTGCTCCGCGTGGGTCAAGTCGGAAGGCGCCCGCTCGCCCCGTGGTGGAGCCCACCCGCGGCCGACCCGTAGCGTGCGCCGAAGCAGCGGCGATCCCTGCTACCATCGCGCGAACCGCCATGGAGATCCGGCATTTCGCCGCCACCGACGTCGGCCGCAAGCGTAAGGCGAACGAGGACAACTTCCTTGTCGACCACGATCTGCGGTTGTTTGTGGTCGCCGATGGCATGGGCGGGCACGCGTCGGGCGAGATCGCCAGCGCCTTGGCCGTCCACGCCGTCCGCAACGTGCTCCTGCGCGAGCGTGACCTCTTGCGCGAATACGACGATGAAGACCCGCGCTCGCATGTTGAAGTCTGCACCTTGCTTGAGTACGCGGTTCACTGCGCAGGCGAGGCCATCCACGACAAGGCCCAACGCGAGCCGGAGAAGCGCGGCATGGGCACGACCATCGTCGTACTGCTGCTGATCGGCGCGCGCGGGTTTATCGCCTACGTCGGCGATAGTCGGATCTATTTGTTACGGGGCAGCATCGTTTACCAGCTCACCGAGGATCACAGCCTCAAGAACGAGCTCATTCGTTTGGGCAAGATCCGCGCCGACGAATTCGAGGACAGCCCCTACGCCAATCTTCGCAACGCCATGACCCGCGCCGTCGGCGTGTATCCGATGGTCGAGGTCGACACACTCGACTTCG
>CADEGN010000262.1 GCA_902826865.1 uncultured Myxococcales bacterium | reverse complement strand
ATTCGGATCGATACTGGACTCGGCGAGCTTCTCAAGCTGGAGGGCGGACGCCTGACGTCAGTTAGCGTTGCGGACACACAGCTCGATATCGTCGCGATCGAGTCGCCGTGGCCAGACTTCGCGATCGAAGCTCCTCGGCGCCTGGTCTATGCACCCCCGCCCGGTGCGACGTTCTCGATCCGGGAGTTGGAGTTGCCCGGCAAGCCGGATGAGCCGCGACTTGCGGGCGAGGTCCTGCTACCGCCAGGTGGGGCGCCGCATCCCGCAGTCCTGTTCTTGTCCGCGACCGGGCAAGAGGACCGCCACGGTTTCGCCGGGCCACCAGCGGTCGATCTGGGGAGTCACGAAATCACCGACGCGCTGGCCCAGGCGGGTTTCGTGGTGTTGCGCTACGACGAGCGGGGCCGGGGCGAGAGCGAAGCGGGTGAGTTCGGTTTCTTGGCCCAGCTGACCGACGGCAAACGGGCGTTGGCGACGCTGCTGGTTCAGCCTGAAGTGGACCCAAATCGCGTGATCGTCGTCGGTCACGGCGAGGGGGGCCTGCGAGCGCTCGTCCTTGCCAACGAACGCAGCGCCGACGTCGCCGCCGTCGGGTTGCTGGCAACGCCGGGCCGGCGCTACGAAGATGTGCTGCGCGCCCAGGCCGAAGCAACGCTGGCTGCGCTTGCGCCTGAGACGCGCGAAGCGGCGCGCCGTGAGCAGCGCCGCATGCTCGACGACCTTGTCGCTGGTCGAGCTGTGCCGACGGAACTCCAAGCCCAGGCTCGCTGGTTGCGCGAGATCTTCGCGGTCCGGCCGGCCGACCTGGTCGCCCGTCTGCGCATCCCCTTATTGATCGCGCAAGGCGACAAGGATTTTGAGGTGGACCCCAAGTCCGATGTGGCGGCTTTGCATGCCGCCGCCAAGAAGGCCAAGCTCGTCGTGGAGCTGCGCCGTTACGCGGATCTCGATCACCTCTTCAAGACGGAATCCGGCCGTTCTGAGCCCGCCCGCTACGTGGAGCGGCGGCCGGTCGACCCGCGCTTCATCGGCGAACTTGTCGCGTGGGCCAAGCGCGTCACGAAGCCCGGCCGAACTCGACGCTGATGTTTGGATCGAGGAAGTAACCACGACGCTCGCGGAGCAACGCGCCGCGCAGACCCAGGGAGCGAAGGGTTGCAATGGCCACGTGCAGGCGATTCGCGGCTGCAGCGGGAAGCACGCGTTGGCCAGGCCATCCCGCCGCGACCAGCTCCGCCGACCCGAGTGGTTGTCCAGGTGCTCCAAGCCGCCAACGCACGAGCGCAAGCAGGATCCTCCGCAAGGGCACGCGGCGGCGCAGGTCGAGCGCGCGGCCGCCTGGGAGTTCCACGGCACAACCCTCGGGGTCGAGGACCAGGGTCGACGGTGAATCAACTGGCACAGGGCATGGGTGGAAGTTGCAGGTTGATTCCGTCATCGCGTGCATAGCGATGGCCCCTTGAGCAATCGGCAGACCAAGCGTGTGGCATGGGGAACTCTCGCGTTGTTCAGACGCGGCCGGTCCGTACCTACATGTGACCCGAACACGGGCGTGGCCGCTCACTGGCGACACTCGCCCGGGCGTTCTCGCGAGGGGCGCCGCGAAGTCGCGGCCGATCGGCCAACGAGGTGGCAACACTTGCTGCCAGCGGGGCTGCGCAGGAAACGCGAAAGCGCCTCGGCGGGCGATGCCACGGAGGCCCTAGCAGCACGAGAAGTCGGTTTCAGAGGGATCCGAGGAGCTGCGCGCGCTTGTTCTTGTACTCATCCTCAGTGATGAGCTGCGCATCGAACGCTGCCTTGAGTGCGCGCAGGCGATCCTCCAGGGACTGGACCGCCGGAGCTGCCGCGGCGGGGGCCGCTGCTGGTTGCGCTGCCGGCGGCGGGTATCCCGGCGGCGGGGGATATCCCGGGGCGGGCGCCCCTGGGGGGGGTGGGTAGCCCGGGGGGTAACCCGGCGCGACGCCGGGCATCGCTTGACCCATCACGCCGCCGAGCATCTGACCCATGCCGACGCCCATGCCGACGCCCATGCCCGCCTGCATCATGCCGCCTCCGCCACCGGGCTGGCGGGCCGCGTCACGAACCGCCTGCATCCCTTCCCACGCCATCGTGTTGTCGACGCCGCGCGCCGACTGGGCCGCGGCGGCGTCGAGCGCCTTCTCCACCTCCGGCGGCAGCGAGATATTTTCGACGATGAAGCTGGTGAGCGTCAGCCCGATTTTCTTGAAGTCCTCTTCGATGCCGCCGCGCACCGCGGTGGCGAGCACGTCGTAGTGAGACGCCATGTCGGCCACCGAGAGTTCGCTCTTGCCGGCGGCCTGCGAAAACGCTGACACCAGGCGCGGCTTGAGGTAGCCCTCGATCGCGTCGGTGGTCACCAGGCCCTGGGTGCCGACGATCTCGTCGAAAAATACCCGTGCGTCGGTGATCTTGAAATTGTACGCGCCATACGCCCGGATGCGCACGCGGCCGGGTCGGCCACCCACGGCGAATTCTGGGTCACGAACGAGCACTGGATTGGCCGTGCCCCATTTTTGATCGAGGTATTGCCGAAGATTGATGAAGTAGATCTCGACCTTGTAGGGGCTCTCGAATCCGTACTTCCAGCCGCGCAGGGTGGAGAGGATGGGCACGTTCTGCGTGGACAGGGTGTGGGTGCCGGGCCCAAAGATGTCGGCGGCTTTACCCTCATTGACGAGTATCGCCGCCTGCCCCGGCCGACAGATGAGCTTGGCACCGTTTTTTACCTCGTGGTCCTCGTCGGGGAAGCGCCACACCAGCGTGTAGTTGGTGTCGTCGAGCCACTCGATGATGTCGATGAGCTGACTCTTGATGAAGCTCATGATGCCCATGGCGATGGACTCCTTCTTGGCTGGCAGGCGCGGGAACCGACGCCCAGGGGAAGACATTTCTTAGTCGGGGAGGATTCGCGTGCGGCCGGCGTCGACTTCGAGCTCGCCGAATTCCGCATTGCTCATGCCAAAGGCGTCGGCGATCTCCCCTAAAGCCCGCCGCTCATGGGCCGTGAACTGGCCGTCGGCTTTGACGACAGCCACGGCCGCGCGTACGAACAGGCGGCGCAGGAAGCTGGTCTCGAGTGCGGCGGCGACGTCCATCGCAGCGATCGGAGTCTTGCCGAGGTCTTCGAACGCGAGCGGGCTACCCGCCTCGCGGAGAAAGTCGCGGATGAGCTTCTCTTCGCGCGGTTCGATCCCATCGACGGCGGCGATGTGATGGAGGCCGCGTGCAAACGCTTCCACGACCGGATCCGGTAGCGCCGGCTGGTTTCGAGCGGACATGGCCCGCGAGCGTAACCAAAAACAACGCCCGTGGCACCACTCCACGGGCGTTTGGGGCTAGGCCAGACGCGCAGGGCATCCCCGCGGGTCGGTCGTACGGACGACCGACATTCTCAGGAGACCGAAAACTCCCGCGAAACGAGGACTTCGGCGGGTTCGCCCGGCGAACTTGGTTCGGCCAGGACTTCGACGATCCACGGCCCGACCTGGTGTGGCGCCAACTCGAGCGTCGCCAGTTCGGACCACGCGTCGCCGCCGACGAGCAAGGCTTGGGACTCGAAGCTCTGATCCCCGTGGATCCACCGGATCCACGTCGGACGCGGCACCGTCAAACCCGCCGCGCGCGCGTGGAGCACGACCTGACCGCCGTCGCCGGAGACCGTGGACGTGTTCTGCGAGGCGGTTGCATCTCCGCTGAGCGCAAGTTCGAGCTGCACGACCGACGCAGGCTCCGGGGCGGCGCGAACGCCCACCGAGAACGTTGCCTGCCCGCCGCGCAGCGCACCGGCAGCGTCTAGCTGATCTTGAGTGACGGGGGCGTCGGCACACGCCCCGAGGGCGAGACCATACGACACCAAGCGAAAGAGAGTCGCGAAACGACGCACGCTTGGTGGGCGGTTCTACAGATCCCGTGCCAGGCGACACGCATGCAGATGTCGGAGGTTTACGATGCCCCGCGGATCACGCGAGCTATCAATGATAGCTCGGCTGCAATACATCATAGATCGTCCCCTGCGCGTGATCTGCACGGTATCCTGCGGCCCACCGATGCATCGCCACATCGTCCTGGCCGCGCTTGCCCTGGTCGTGTGTGGACGTGGAGACGCACAAACCCTCGCCGAGGCTTCCACCGCGGTCAACCCGGCGGTCGAAGCCCCCGACGAGCCGCAGCTGCCCGATCTTGCCGACCACCCGTTTCCGCTGCTGGTGTGGTCGGCGTTCGAGGTCGAGCGCGACTACTTCGACAAGTCCCGCCTTGATCCGCGCGCACAGCTGGTATCGGCCACGGCGGCGATCGGACGCCAGACGCCAGAGTTCTTCGCCGAGGTGGTCGGCGATGAGCTGCGGGTCCGCGTGCGTTCGTCGAACGCCGAGTTTTCGCTCGCCGACGTCACGACATTGATCGGCGCGGCGATCCGATTGGAAGACATCCTTGGCTTCAGCCAGTCCATCCTCGACCTCGAACCCCAGGCACTCCATGAACAGGAGTACGCCGCGATCAACGGCCTCTTCGAACCGCTCGATCCCCACACGGTGCTGCTGACGCCCGAGCAGCACGCCGATCTCGGCGTCCGAACCAAGGGCGAGTTCGGCGGCGTAGGGGCGAAGATCCGCACGGAGGCCCGTCGGATCCTCATCGTCTCGGTCCTGCCCGACATGCCCGCGGCCAAGGCCGGCATCCAGGTCGGCGACGTGGTGTTGACCATCGATAGCGAGTCGACCGTCAACATGACGCCCGAGCAGGCGCAGCAGAAGCTGCGTGGACCGGTGGGGTCGAAGGTGGCGTTGACGATCCTGCGCGCTGGCAAGAAGCTGGCCTTCGACGTCGAGCGCGCGACGATCAAGATCGAGAGTGTGCGAGCGGTTCGCTTGCCCGATGGGGTTGCATACCTCGGCGTGAGCGCGTTCCAAGAGCACACGGCCGAGGAGGCGCGAGCCGCCTTGACCGGGCTGGGCAGCGGCGTCACAGCGGTTGTGCTCGACCTGCGGGGCAACGCGGGCGGCGTTTTGACCCAAGCCAATCAGATGGTCGACGACTGGGTGGATCGCGGCGAGCTCGTCCTCGTCCGCAGCGCCCAGGGCGATGAAGTCGCCGAGGCCGAGCCCGGCGCCGTGTTGCCGACCTCGGTCCCGCTGGTGGTTTTGGTCGACCAGGAGTCGGCGAGCGCGGCCGAGATCGTAAGTGGCGGACTCCAAGCGCTCGGGCGAGCTGTGGTGGTCGGGCGCACGACGTTTGGCAAGGGGACGGTGCAGATGGTCCGCGCGGCCGCGCCGTACGGCCAAGAGCTTGCGCTCAAGCTGAGCCTCGCCGAGTGGCTCGTCGCCGGAGGAAAGCCGATCCAAGGGCGCGGGGTAATCCCCGATCTCACGCTCCAGCCCGTCGAACCCTCGAACGTTCCGGGCGTCGTGCGCTTCTACGACGAAGAGCGGTTCGAACGCGCGCGCGAGCGTGCACGCGCCGCCCATCTCGCGTCCGCCGCCCACGATCCGGTCGCTCTACCCGCGGCCATCGGCCGCCGCTTGTATTACCTCGCCGACGGCGAGATACCGGCGGCGGTCCGACAGGGGACCGGTGGTGCCGCCCGCGAGGTTCCTGACGAATTGCGGGATCCGGAGATCCGCATCAGCTTTGCGCTCGCTCGCGATCTCGCCGGCACCACCGACGCCGCCGCGCGCCGAGAGGCGACGGTCAAGAGTGCCGCACGAATCGGCGCCGAGGAAGACGCGCGCATCACCAGGGCGCTTGCTGGTACCGTCGACTGGTCGCCAGCGCCGGAGGGCTCGGCGAGCCCGTCGCTCGAGGTCGGGGCCAAGGTATCCAACTCTGCGCCGATCGCCGCCGGCGCGCCGTTCGGTCTGCGCGTCACGGTTCGCAACACGGGAAATACGACCGCGCACCGCGTCCATGTGATTACGGACTGCGTCCACGACGAGCTCGACGGCATCGAGCTTGTGCTCGGGGCCATCGCCGCGGGCGCCACCGTCGAGCGCGAGCTTCAGCTCCACGTCATGCCCTGGCACGCGGATTTCACCGACGCGATCGACGTCGCGGCGCACGTCGGGGACCCCGGTCCCAAGCCGATCGCTTCCGCGCGCGTGATGTTCGAGGTCGCCGGCGCGAACAAACCCGCCCTCGCTTACGCGTACTGGATCGTCGACGATCCGGAGCTGGTCGCGCAGGCGCCCACGCGGCCGCGTGGAGAGGATGGGAGCGCACCGTCGGAGTTCAGCGTCGTTGGGAACGGCGATGGTGTGCTGCAGCCCGGCGAGCGCGTATTGCTCGGCTTCGCCGCCGACAACCTCGGCCCGGGGTCGAGCCCGGACGTGCGGGCGTTGCTGCGCAACTTGAGCGGGCGGCAGGGCCTGCTCGAGGAAGGGTTCTATCATCTGGGGCCGATCACCAGTGGCGGCACGCGCAAGGGTGCGTTCGGGATCAGCGTGTCGCCGACGGCCGATCCATCGCTGCCGATCGAGCTCGAGCTTGTTGTCGGGGACGCTCGCATGCGCACCAGCGTGCAGGATCGTCTGCGGTTCCGCGTCCTCGCTGAGCAACGCATGATCACGCCGCTCCGCCAGCGCGTGCAGATCGGCGAGGACGGGGCGCGCCTGTACGCGGGGGCGCATCCGTCGAGTTCCGTCGTCGCACGCGCCGACCCCGGCACCCAGCTCGACGTCGTCGGGGAAGTCGGTGGTTTCGATGTCATCGACGGCGGCGAGGGGCGGAGGATGTTCCTGCCCGGCGACATCGATGGGCTGGGGCCCGCCAGCGGCAAGCGGGTCCAACGCCCGCTACGGCCGCGCGTGCAGGTGTTGCCGCCGACGGTGGCGATCGATTCCCTGCCACGGGTGTCGACGGCGGCAACCGTGGTGGTACGCGGTGTCGCCCGTCACCCAGAGCGCGTGCGTGATGTTGTCGTGTTGGTGCGCCCGCCCGGTGTCGGGCAGATCGATCACAAGGTCTACTTCGCCACCAACGATGTCGCCGAAGGCGATGGCGCGCGCGCGTTCACCTTCGAAGCGGCTGTGCCACTCGAGCCGGGTGGCAACCGGATCAGTGTGGTCGCGCGCGATGCTGCCAAGGTCGTTCGCCGCGAGGATCTATGGGTCTATCGCCCGCCGGACTGATTCGCCGGACCCTGGGCCTCATAGATCGGTCCGCGGGCGCCACCGACGGGCGTTGGCGCGGTGCGACGATTCACGGCCTCCGTGATCCAGCGCTCGAGAACCGTGCGGTCAGGGGCTAGCGCGCGTAGACCATCGTGCTGGCCGATGACGGCCACGCGCACCCGCTCCGGTACGTCAGGTGCAACCGCCGCGAGCTCGCGGATTCCGACGCGCCACGGGTCGAGCCCAGCGGCGGTGACGTGGGCCACGATCGCATCGGCGCGAGCTTGTGCGCGGCCGCGGTCGGCTGCGCTGTCGCGGGTCGCGTGGACATACACCGCGACATCAAGCCGATCGATCCACGGGTTCAACCGCGCGAGCTCGATCCACCGGTCGAGAGCCGCACGGCTGTCGGCGGTGAGCTCGGTGCCGTTATCGACAAACGTCAACGCGGGTGCGAGTTCGCGTGGGTCAATGCTGGCAAGGGTCACCGTGCGGCCGCCTCCGTCGATCCGATCGGGGCAACCGTCGAGATCGAGTGCTCCGTTGACGATCTCCGGTGCCCGCGGGCACAAATCGTAGGCGTCGGCGATCCCGTCGCGATCGTCGTCGAGCTCGGGGCAGCCGTCGCTATCGTCGTTGCGATCGCGATCCTCTGCGGCATTCGGGCATCGGTCCGCGCCTGCACGGAGGCCATCGCCGTCGGGGTCATCCGCCGGGCGAGGGGTCGGTGGCGGTGACGTTTGCACGACCACGAGCTGGTCGTGGCGCAGCGCGATCGAGCTGGCGCGCGGCCGCGGACTACCATCAAACGGTCGATCGCTCTTGGTTCGACCGGCTGGCGCCCAAGCGATCGACAACGCCCCGCCGATCTCACCGCCGGCGAAGGAGCCCGGCGACGCCCCGGTCACGAACAGGCCTAGCACGATGCCCGATCGCAACTGGCCACGCAGGCCTGTGCGGCCGAGGATCGAACCGTTGGCGCCGCGCACGAGCGGGACCCTTCCGTCGAGCTCCCCGACCCAAGCGATCGGGCGCCAGGTCGCGAGCGGAATTCGCACCGCGCCGCGCAGCGTCACCTCGTCGCCACCCACACGACCGTCGCCACTTGTGTCATGGCGCGCGAGGTACCCGGCATTGAACGCCGACCGGATCCCGCGGGGACCCTGGTGCTCGAGCAAAACCTGTGGCGCGTACGATGGGCGGCCGATCCCGGTGTGGGAACCGGCGTCGCCGGTTGGCGCGGTGACGTCGAACTGGAGCCCGAGGCCGAGGCCCCGCAGCGGCAGGCGCAAGATCGTCCCCTTGAGCCCGACGCGTAGGTCGCCCAGACCCGTGCGCTCGATTTCCCCCGTCGGGGTATCGACGCGTTGGCGCAACACCAAGGGCAGGTGGACCGAGACTTCGGTCCAATCGAACAGGCCGAACGCGAACAGCATGTCGGCGCGGGTGCGGGCGCGGATGTCGGCCGCCGACTCCCGCAGCAGGCTGCGTTCGTGACCCAAGGTCAGGCCGATCGCCGGCGTCCATTTAGGCATGACCTGGCTCGACTCCGTCGACACGTTGCTTTGCGTCGACGCGGATCGGTGCTCGACGGCAATGGGCGAGTCCGCGGCCTGGGCGGTGGCTGGGCCGGCGAACACAACCAAATGGGCCGCCGCGACCATCGGCGGCACGAGCGACGCACGGCGCGGGCGAGCACCCACGACGTTGGCATCGGACCCCGCGGCTGCGCGCTTGAGCGTAGGGCCGGAAAACGGGCATCGCATCCCCGGTGTGTCCGCGATCTGCGATCCTCGGCGCTCGGGACCGTGACCCGATCGCGGCCGCCTTGGGCCGGGACGCCCGCGCGCGCGTGGCGCCCGGCCGCGCCCGCGGAACCTTTAACCGTCGGTGCGGTCTGTGTCGAGGCACCGTGGTATAGCGAGGCTGCGTGAGTCGATCCGACGCGACAGATGGAGACGGCGACGCCCCGGCCGGGAGCGGCAGGGCCAAGGGAAACGACGAGGATGCACTCGATCTCGAGGATCTCGAGCGCGTGGGTGTCGACGGCGTGGTTGCCCAACTACGCGCGCAATCCGGCGGCGACGACGGGCAGGTTTCCGTGCCCAAGCGCCGCCGCGCGCGGGCCCGCAGTCCCGTGCTGTCGGTGTTTGTGAGCCTGTTCGGGATCTACCTCCTCATCACGATGTTCTCCGACTTCCGCTACTGGATCCGCTCGAGCCAGCCGCGCGATCTTGGGGATGCGGGTGCGCTGGCCGAGGGCGGCAAGATGCCCGGCGGGTTGCACGATCAGCACGTTCGTCTCCTCGGCACACCCGATGTCCAGCGCGAGCTGAGGGCTTCCACGCGCCAGGGCAACCGCGTCGACTACATGCGGATCATCGAGGGCGGGGGCAGTCTGTTCGTGGCGCTTCGTCGCACCGAGGGCGAGAACATCGGGCTGGCCTTTGAGCACACGTTCGTCGGTCGGATGAAGCGGCTCGGCGATCACCCAGCCGCGCAAGGGCTGGCGCAGCTCTTGGCCGACGAAGAGATCGTCCATGTCCGTGACACCACGCTGCCCGCGATCTTCGAAGCGCTGGCCGACAATTCCGGCGCCAAGACGATCGCGACAGCCGACGGTTCGATGACGCTCACGCCCGACGCCAAGATCCGCCTCGGGATTGAGCCCCCGGAGGCGCGCGTGCAGCTTGGCGTCGAGTCGTTTGCGAACGCGGCGGCGGCCGAGGCTGCGGTTGCGGCCCTGGGTTATCCATGGATTCGCGCGCCGGGAAAACCCCACAGCTTCTATAGCTTCGTGGCTCGGATCCCCCCGGGCGAGCGGGCGGCCGCCGAGAGTCGACTCAATGCCGGCTTGGAGCTGCCCGACGCTGCGGACAGCAAGTACGGCGCGGCGGTCCTTGCGGCGCGTTCGGGTGTGCGTGTGGCCGCGGGTCAGCTTGGCCGCGAAGACGACGCGCTCGTCGTCCCTGTGACCGCTGATGATCCGGCGCCGATCTACGACGTCGTCGACGGCAAGTTGGTCGCGCGGGAGGGAGCGGGCGCGTCCCGTCGAATTCCGCTCGAGTGGATCCGCGAGGTTCGCATCGAGACCCCGATTCACTTCGACCCTAACGGCTACTTGCTCCTTGTCGGTGAGGTGCCGAGCGACCAGCGCGTGATGGGTTTGGCTTGGCTGGTGGTCGCGACGCTGGTGGGACTCAATCTCGTGAGCCTCGCAGCATGGCTACGCCGGCGTGGTGCCGTGCGCGACGCGGCGTGAACCGCAGCGTGGGTACGCGGCAGCGGGCGCGGGGGTGCCCGGGGGGCATG